>NZ_JAOCNC010000001.1:5732056-6042742 GCF_032860985.1 Chroococcidiopsis sp. SAG 2025 | reverse complement strand
AGCAGTTGTTTCATAGTCATTCGTCATCCGTCATTCGCAAATGACCAATGACAGCTCAAGCAAATTTGGGAACTCACAAGCAAGAGAAATTTAGACAACTATGGCAAAGCGCATTATTTACAACGAAAACGCTCGTCGCGCCCTAGAACGGGGTATGGACATTCTAGCTGAAGCGGTAGCCGTTACTCTGGGTCCAAAGGGTCGTAACGTGGTGCTAGAGAAAAAGTTTGGCGCACCGCAGATCGTCAATGATGGCGTAACCATCGCTAAAGAAATTGAATTAGAAGATCACGTAGAAAATACGGGTGTATCTTTAATTCGTCAAGCTGCTTCCAAAACCAATGACGCTGCGGGTGATGGTACAACCACTGCAACCGTATTAGCTCATGCCATTGTTAAAGAAGGCTTGCGTAACGTTGCTGCGGGTGCAAATGCAATTTCCCTCAAGCGCGGGATTGATAAAGCGGCTAACTTCCTAGTCGAAAAAATTGCCGAACACGCTCGTCCTGTAGAAGATTCTAAAGCGATCGCTCAAGTTGGTTCGATCTCGGCTGGTAACGATGAAGAAGTTGGCAGCATGATCGCCGAAGCGATGGATAAGGTGGGTAAAGAAGGTGTCATTTCCCTAGAAGAAGGGAAGTCCATGACAACCGAACTGGAGATCACCGAAGGGATGCGCTTTGACAAAGGCTATATTTCTCCCTACTTCGCTACCGATCCCGAACGGATGGAAGCTGTTCTAGACGAACCTTTCATCTTGATTACCGACAAGAAAATTGCTTTGGTACAAGATTTAGTCCCCGTACTAGAGCAAGTAGCACGTTCTGGTCGTCCGCTGCTGATTTTGGCAGAAGATATTGAAAAAGAAGCGCTAGCAACCTTGGTAGTTAACCGTCTGCGTGGCGTACTCAACGTAGCTGCGGTCAAAGCTCCTGGGTTTGGCGATCGCCGCAAGGCTATGCTGGAAGATATCGCTATCCTCACTGGCGGTCAATTGATTACTGAAGATGCTGGTCTGAAGTTGGATAACACCAAGCTAGACATGCTCGGTAAAGCTCGCCGCATCACCATTACTAAAGACAACACCACAATTGTTGCTGAAGGTAACGAACAAGCTGTTAAGGCTCGTTGCGAACAGATCCGTCGTCAAATGGACGAAACCGAATCTTCCTACGATAGAGAAAAGCTGCAAGAGCGTCTAGCTAAACTAGCTGGTGGCGTTGCTGTGGTCAAAGTCGGTGCTGCAACTGAAACCGAAATGAAAGACCGCAAACTACGCTTGGAAGACGCGATTAACGCTACTAAAGCCGCCGTGGAAGAAGGTATCGTTCCTGGTGGCGGTACAACCTTAGCTCACCTAGCTCCACAGTTGGAGCAGTGGGCAAGTAGCAGCCTCAAAGGTGAAGAATTAATCGGTGCATCAATTGTTGCTCGCGCTCTCACTTCTCCACTGAAGCGGATTGCTGAAAACGCAGGTCAAAACGGTGCGGTCATCGCCGAGCGCGTTAAGGAAAAAGACTTCAATATTGGCTTCGACGCTGCTAAAAACGAGTACGTCGATATGTTTAGCGCTGGTATTGTTGACCCCGCTAAAGTGACTCGTTCCGCGCTGCAAAATGCTGCTTCTATCGCTGGTATGGTGCTGACCACTGAGTGTATCGTGGTTGACAAGCCAGAACCAAAAGATGGCGCTCCTGCTGGTGCTGGCGCTGGTATGGGTGGCGGAGATTTCGATTACTAAAGTCTGTTAGAGGTAGGCTACTGTTTACCTCAATTGTGAAGAATACAGCTGCTTCCCTTGGGGGAAGTGGCTGTTTTTTATGTAAAGTCAAAAGTTAAAAGTCAAAAGTCAAAAAATTAGATTTCTTATTTTATCTACGTTCATCCGCGTTTATCTGCGTTCCCATCTGCGTTCAAAATTTAAACTTTGCTTTTTCAAGGAATGTACGCATGCACCGCTAGCTATATCTTTAGCTAGGTGAAAGAGATAGAGTCGTTGTTCTAATTTCACTCTATAAGCTGCGTACCAAGATAATATGTTACATCGCCAAACACCAACAGGAATAATTGCGATCGCACAACCAACTCACGCTTGGATTGCAGGTTGTCTGGCGCAAGCTTGGGGAAATCAAGATTTTGGCACTTTCGCACCAAAAGCAGAAGTTTGTCTTGGTGCGGCGATACACGATATTGGTTGGGTATTTTGGGAAGACGAGCCGACTTTGAATCTCCAGACGGGTTATCCCCATAATTTTATGGAACTCCCTTCAGAAATCTCGGTCAAGATTTGGTCTGGTGTCAAGCATTTAACTTCGTCTTACGGTAGATATGCAGCGTTACTCGTTTCACTTCACGGTACGGGATTATTTGAACGTTTTAGGAAATGGGAAAATTCACCTGAATCTACTCAGTTAGTAGAAGAATATTTGCAGCAAGAATATGCTTATCAAAAACAGCTCGTTAATTATTTACATAATGACTCTCACTATGCAAATCATGCAACTCCAGAAGTAATTCAACGCAATCGCAAATTAGTAGCAATTTGGGATTTATTATCGCTTGCTTTATGTATGGGACTGCAAGAGGAAAGACAATTTTATGATATTCCTACTGCATCTGGGGAAACGACTCTGACTCTGATTCCTGTAGATGATAATTTTGAAAAAATCAAAGTTGAACCTTGGGCATTTGAACGAGATGAAGTGAAACTCAATTATGATGGGCGAGTGTTACGCGATCGCTTTACAGATGAAACTCAAATGCGTCAGGCTGTGGCAAATGCAGAATGGGTAAATATGACCACTGTTTTAGTACCATTGTAATCATTTTTATGTAGTATGCAAATATCAGTTCGTAGAGCTAAGACAGAAGATGCTGAACAAATATGTCAGGTTCACATCGCCTCTGTCAGAGAACTTTGTAAAAGCAACTACACGCCAGAACAAATTGAAGCTTGGGTAGGTAAACTGAAACCTGAAGGACATCGTCAAGCGATAGAAAATCCAAATAAAATTATGTTTATTGCAGAAATTGAGAGGAGAATTGCTGGATTTTCTGAGTTATTTGAGACTGAAGTAAATGCAGTTTACGTTCATCCCAATTATTCACGACAAGGAGTAGGAAAGCTATTGCTGAATATAATAGAGCAAGAAGCAATCGCGCAACACATTGAGCGGCTAACGCTCTCTGCGTCAACTAATGCTAAACTCTTTTATCAAGCTTGTGGTTACCAAGTTATAGAATACTCATTTCATACTTTGCGTTCTGGAACAAAAATTCCCTGTATTCTTATGGAAAAAAATTTAATACAGGATTCAACATTTTAACTTTTGACTTGTGTACGGGCGGGTTTACCAAATAACTTTGACTTCAACAAATATTTTCGGTGAACCCGCCCCTACGGTTGGCTATTCCTTGTAATTTCGATGGAAATTTTGCCGCTAAAATCTGGTATGGGTGCGGCGGGTTTAGATAATTTTACTTTGACTTGTTCTATACCCTTCACTGCTAAAATAGATTCCGCGATCGCTGTTGCTAGTTTTTCGACTAAAGCAAACTTAGAAGTCTTCACTAAATGCTGAACGTTACTAATAATATTACGATAATCGATTGTGTCTTCAATTGCATCGCTCTTACCCGCCACCGATAGATCTAACCACAGCGTTACATCAACCTCAAACCATTGTCCTAATACCTGTTCTTCTGGCAAATATCCTGTATAGCCATAACAGCGAATTTTTTCTAGATGAATGCAGTCCATAGATTAGGGTTTGAAGGTTAGAAGTGAGGGATGAGCGAAAGTAGAACTTGAATAGGGTGTAAAGGTATGAATTCATCAAATCGTTTGACTTGAGAACGACAAGAGTAACCAGTAGCTAAACATAATTTTCTCTGTTCTACATCGGATGAAATTTGCCGTTTCCAGCTCATAGCATAAATTCCTTGAGATTCATTATAGTGTTCGGCTTCATGTCCGTAAATCCCTGCCATGCCACAACAGCCTGTAGAAACTAAACTCAAAGGAATTTTTAACATTTGAAAGATCTGCTGCCATTGTTTTTGTGAGCTTAAAGCAATCGTTTTTTCGGTACAGTGACCGAATAAGTAATAATGGTTGAATTCAGATATGCGATCGCTTATTCTTTGCTTTAATCGCTCTCGTCTTTCCCACAAAAATTCTTGCAGTAGTTGCACTTTAAAATTTACTTTTAAGCCTTGGACTTTGATATACTCATCTCGGTAGGTAAGGACGATACTAGGCTCAATTCCTATCAGGGGAATTTCTAATTGTGCTAATCGATTGAGATAGTCAGTATTTTTTTGCGCGATCGCTTGAAATTTTTTTAAAAACCCTTTAACGTGCAATGGCTTTCCATTGGCAAAAAAAGGTGGAACATACACTGTATAACCTAACTCGCGCAAGAAATCGTAAGTATCGAGAACTATCTGCGATTCGTAAAAGCTGGTAAAAGCGTCTTGCAATAAAATAACGCTGTTTGTTCGTTCTAAATCGCTAAGATTAGATAACTTATCTAGATCGAAAGCTGGTGCTTCTCTTTGTTTTAATCCCTGTCTGACAGTCAGCACGCTGACTGCGGGTGGATCGACCATTCGGACAAATTTTTGAATTAACCAGCGCGACACTGAATTTTGAGTCAAACAATTGACTAAAACAGGTGCGTGAGATTGCCAACTGGCGAGAACTTCTATATAACAGACAAAATAATCGCGCCAATGTCTGAGATAGCGAGTGTGGTAAAGTTCGAGAAATTGCGCTTTCAGGCTGGGAATGTCTACATGAATCGGACATTGGCTAGCGCAAGCTTTACAGGAAAGACAGCCGTGCATTCCGTCGTAAACTTCGTGCGAATAGTCATAAATTCCCCAGATCTTAGTTAAATTATTCCAGAACTTGAGGGGTAAACTTCCAGATTTTTCAATTTCTTCACTTTTATTAATGGCTAATTGCCGCAACCATTCTCTCATCAAACTGGCGCGACCTTTAGGCGAGTGGATGCGATCGCCTGTAATTTTGGCAGACGGACACATGACATCATCGGGATTGTAGTTAAAGCACGCGCCATTACCGTTACAACTAAAAGCAACTTCGTATTGCGATCGCACTTCTTTTGCAACTTGGCGATCGAAATGTCCCCGTAAAGGCGCTTCGACTCGTACCACTTCTTCGTTAGAACTAGCGTTTGGCGCGACAATTTTACCAGGATTCAAGCGATTATCGGGATCGAAAGCTGCTTTAATTTTGCCTAAATCGGGATATAGTTCGCCAAAAAAGGTAGGAGTATATTCGCTGCGAAAACCTTTACCGTGTTCCCCCCACATCACGCCACCATATTTTCTGACCAGCGCCACAACTTTGTCAGATAATTCTCTTATGAGTGCTTCATCCTGCGATACTTTCAGATCTAATGCTGGTCGAACGTGCATACAGCCCACGTCTACATGACCGTACATGGCATAATCGAGCTGATAGGCATTGAGTAAAGCTTGAAATTCGCGAATGTAATTAGCTAGGCACGCTGGCGGAACTGCGGTATCTTCAATAAAAGCAATCGGTTTGCGATCGCCTTTCGCATTTCCTAGTAATCCTACACCACGTTTGCGCAAGTCCCATAGATGAGAAATTTCGGTTTCGTTTTGCGCCAAGTAATATCCTATTGGTTGCTGAGGCTGGCTTCGATTTAAGGCAATGCTTTGGCAAATTTGAGCGGTTTTTTGTTCTAATTCCTCTACATCGTCGCCCACAAACTCTACTAAGTTAATCGCACTTGCACCTAAAATAAAATGTTTAACTTTTTCATAGATTTCATCCTGCTTCGCCAGATTCAGAATTTTTTCATCAATGGTTTCTATAGCTGCGGGTGCAAAAGCTAATAAAGTCTCTGCTGCAAATAAAGCATCGTTAAAACAGTTATAGTGAATCGCTAATAATTTTTTATATTTAGGAATCGGAGTTAACTTTAATTTGGCTTCGGTAATCACAGCAAGCGTTCCTTCCGAACCTGCTAAAATCCAGTTTAGATTAAATGTTTTGTCTTGTGGTGAATAAACTTTGGCTAAGTTATATCCCGTCATAAATCGAGGTATTCTGGGAAAACTTTGTTGAATTAAATCTTGCTTTGTCGTGACAATTTCATCAACTTGACTGTAAATACGTCCGATGCGATTTGGCTGTTGCTTCAGTTGGGTTAATGTAGTAGGGTTAACAGAATGCGATCGCCCCACAGTACTATCTGGTAAAACCCAACTTAATTCTAAAATATGGTTGCTGGTGCGTCCGTAAATTCGCGAACCTTGACCGCAAGCATCAGTATTAATCATCCCCCCGATTGTGGCGCGATTGCTAGGAGATAAAGAAGGTGCAAAAAACGCTCCGTAAGGCTTTAGTTCGGCATTCAATTTATCTAAAATTACCCCTGGTTGCACTCGTACCCATCCCTGTTCCAGATTGATTTCTAAAATCTGGTGCATGTATTTAGAACAATCAATAATAATTCCAGAGGAAAGCGATTGACCGTTAGTTCCCGTTCCTCCACCTCTGGGAGAGAAGGTGACAGATTTAAATTCTTCTTGCTGTGCTAGTTGAAACAAATATACCAAATCTGTTTCAGATTTAGGATAAACAACTGCTTGCGGTAAAATTTGATAAATACTATTATCGGTAGACATCATCAGCCGACTGGCAAAATCAGGGCGAATTTCTCCTGAAAATGGTGTTTTCGCCAGTGCATCTAGGAAAAGTAGATATTCGGATTTCAAGTTGTCCTTAAAATCTAGTTGAGGAATCATAATTATATGCAATCTACTAATAAAGATTTTAAAAGAGTTGATGACAGCAATCGGTTAAATATTTACTAGAGATTATTTATACTGAAACTCATACATTGCTACCTCACTATTTTGCGATCGCTCTTTACTGATAACTGGTAACTCATAACTGATAACTGTTAATGGAGTTAATTCGCCTTTTCCTTAGCGCCTCTTGGCTAAGTATCACTCTAGCAGTGCTAGCTGGATTGCTTAGCGGTGCGAGTAGTGCTGGAATTATTGCCTTAATTAACACAGCTTTGCGAGAAACAAATCATATCAACCCATTTCTAGCACTAGGATTTATCGCACTTTGCCTCATACTGCTAATTTCAACAGCAACATCTCAAGTCTACATTGCTCGTTTGGCAGAACGAATTATCTTCAATCTCCGACTGCATTTGACTCGTCAAATTCTGGCTTGTCCTTTGCGACAGCTAGAAGAAATTGGGATTCCACGCCTGCTAGCGGCTTTAACGCAAGATATTGAAATCATTGCCAATGCATCCTTTTCCATCTCCTGGCTTTGTGTGTTTGTTGCTTTGCTATTAGGTTGCTTATTCTATCTGAGTTGGCTGTCGTTACCGCTATTTGGTTTAACAATGGTGCTGTTACCGTTAGGTGTTTTCAGCAACCAATACTTAATTTATCGCGGCAGACATTTCTTAAAATTTGCTCGTGAAGAACAGGATAGGCTGTTTCAGCACTTCCGCACCGTAACTGAAGGAATTAAAGAACTAAAATTGCACCAGCAGCGAAGACAGGCTTTTTTAGTAGAAGACTTGCAAGCAACAGCCGTGCAGTCTAAGCATTATCGCATCACCGCAGCCAATTCATTTGCGATCGGTGGTAGTTGGGGATTAGTGGCGCTGTTCGTCTTGATTGGAATATTTCTGTTCCTTATACCATTGTTATTTGCGATTCCTAATGAGGTGTTGTCTGGCTATGCCCTAACGCTAATTTTCATGCTGACACCCATTCGTGGCGTACTCAACGCACTTCCCGAACTGCTACGAGCTAATATTGCATTAGAAAAAATTAATAGGTTGGGACTTTCGTTAAATGCACCAAGCACTGAGGTAGAAGAATCGCCAGTGGCGGTTCAAAATCCTGGTTGGCAATCGTTACGAATAACTAGAGTAACCCACGCCTATAAAGGAGAACGAGAAGACAACCACTTTATTCTAGGACCGCTCAATTTGACTTTATCGCCTGGAGAACTAATATTTATCGTAGGTGGTAACGGTAGCGGTAAATCAACGCTCGTGAAGTTGTTGACTGGACTATACGCGCCTGAAACGGGAAGTATAGAATTTGACGGTCAATCCATTACGGATGTAGATCGAGAGTGGTATCGTCAGCAATTTTCGGTAGTATTTTCCGATTTCTATTTATTCGATCGCCTTTTGGGGTTAGATAATTTAAAGAGTGGCGATCGCATAGCACGAGAATACCTTGAAAAATTACATCTCGATTGCAAAGTTAAGATTGACAACGGAGTATTCTCAAGTACTGCACTGTCTCAAGGACAACGCAAGCGCCTAGCACTCCTCACAGCCTACTTGGAAGATCGTTCGATTTACGTCTTTGACGAATGGGCTTCTGACCAAGATCCGGCATTCAAAAAGATTTTCTATACCCAACTTTTACCAGAACTCAGAAATCAAGGCAAGGCAGTTGTCGTAGTCAGCCACGACGATCGCTATTTCGATATAGCAGACCGAATTGTAAAATTAGACTACGGTAAGATCGAATATGACAAAAACATGCCTTAGGTATGTATAGTTAGTATTTTACATAATACGTCCAATTTACAATCCGTTTGCAACTACCTCAATCTACCTGAGTTAAACCCAGATATTTTGTTAAATAAGGCGAAAACACCTCATAAATCAGCGTCAACGGCTTGCCATGATGCCAGAACAAGTAGTGACGACCCCAAAATGGTCCCTGGTGTTGAAATCCTGCTTCTAAAGCCTCTGAGTGACCGTAATAAACTCCTTGCACGTCCCGATATAACTCAGTCCGCAAACGCGCTAAACTAGCCCAAATTGGTAAAGAACGATTTTGTAAATATTCATCTACGTGGCTGGCTTCCCACCAAGATGCAGCATATGCCAAACGCTGTCCTGATTGTTTCCGCAGCCACACTTGTCGCCTCAATCTTGGTCCTGGTACGGCTTCAATGACACTGGGTGCATCATCTAAATCTATGCCAACTACCGACATATCAATCACATCAACTTCTGTGGGTTCCCCAGTTAGCAATTGTAAATGGCGTGTAGGAGAACCATCACCCAACAAAAGTAACTGCCAAGCTGGAGCAAGACGAGTATGAGGTAAGCCTGGTTGTATAGTATTCTCATCGCCTTCCCAGATCGGTGAGAGACGATGCCAAGACTTGGGTAGTGCCTGCTTATCTGTAAAGTTATAAGTCGCAGTCAATTTCTTTACAAAAATTCATGACTTTCTTATTAATATAACAGGAGTCAGGAGCCAGAAGTCAGGAGTCAGAAGAAAGACTTGCAGGTACGAGCAATTGGAGGGGCTGAAGAGGATTTAACACTAACTACTCTTCATTGCTCGTGCGCTCCCTGAAAAAATGCGGATGGCGAGACTCGAACTCGCAAGGCAAAGCCACACGCCCCTCAAACGTGCGCGTATACCAATTCCGCCACATCCGCTTAGCAGATATATAATTTAGCATACTTGTGGAGCAAGACTCGCAAAGATAAACAAAAAAGAGGCGATCGCTCGTGCCAAAATAATTACGAATTACGAATTACGAATTACGAATTCTGCCAACCCCTATGCTGATGATACCGACATCCTTTGCTGGAAGATGCGCTTTGACAAAATTCTGATTGCTAACCGAGGGGAAATCGCCCTGAGAATTCTCCGTACTTGTGAAGAAATGGGAATTGCGACGATCGCGGTACACTCAACCGTTGACCGCGACGCGCTCCACGTCCAATTAGCTGATGAAGCGGTGTGTATTGGCGAAGCTCCCAGTAGCAAAAGTTATCTCAACGTCCCTAGTATTATTGCCGCAGCTCTGACGCGCAACGCCACTGCCATACATCCTGGGTATGGCTTTTTAGCGGAAAATGCGAAATTCGCGGAAATTTGTGCCGATCACCAGCTTGCCTTTATTGGACCAACTCCAGAAGCAATCCGAGCTATGGGCGATAAATCCACAGCAAAGGAAACGATGATCGCGGCAGGAGTTCCCACCATCCCAGGTAGTGATGGGTTAGTCAGAGATGAAAAAGAAGCGCGGGAGATCGCGCGTCAAATTGGCTACCCAGTCATGATTAAAGCCACTGCTGGTGGTGGTGGCAGGGGAATGCGTCTGGTTCGCAGCGATGAAGATTTAGGGCGATTATTTTTAGCGGCTCAAGGAGAAGCAGAAGCCGCCTTTGGCAACCCTGGTCTGTATATCGAGAAATTTGTCGATCGCCCGCGCCATATTGAGTTTCAAATTTTAGCAGATAGCTACGGCAATGTCGTCCACTTGGGCGAACGGGACTGTTCGATCCAGCGCCGCCACCAAAAGCTATTAGAAGAAGCTCCCAGCCCTGCCTTAACCCCCGAATTACGGGAGAAAATGGGAACAGCCGCGGTAATGGCTGCAAAGTCGATTAATTACATCGGTGCGGGGACGGTCGAGTTTCTCCTGTCGCAAACTGGAGAATTTTATTTCATGGAAATGAATACGCGGATTCAAGTCGAGCATCCCGTCACGGAAATGATTACAGGACTTGATTTAGTTGCCGAGCAAGTCCGCATTGCCCAAGGGGAAAGCCTGCAATTCACCCAAGAGCAGGTAAAATTACGGGGACACGCAATTGAATGTCGGATTAATGCTGAAGATCCAGACCGAGATTTTCGTCCCGCACCAGGACGGATCAGTGGCTATCTCGCTCCTGGAGGACCAGGAGTCAGGATGGATTCTCACGTTTACACCGATTATCGCATCCCGCCTTACTACGATTCTCTGATTGGTAAGCTGATTGTTTGGGGACCAGACCGTCCAACTGCAATTAGGCGAATGCGCCGCGCCTTGAGAGAATTCGCCCTCACAGGCGTACCGACGACCATCGGCTTTCACCAACGGATTTTAGACACTCCAGAGTTTCTCAAGGCAGAGGTTTACACCAATTTTGTCGAGCAGGTGATGTTGAAGAAATAGATTCGGTAGAGACGTTACATGTAACGTCTCTACATAAAATTTCAATGCATCAGTATCATCAGCAGTCCTTGCTGACCGAGCAGAATTTCTCGCAACAGGCTAAAAATTCCGACCCAGATGATGGGGGTAATATCCACGCCGCCTATGGGTGGTACAAGTTTTCGCATCGGTACTAACAAGGGTTCTGTTGGTACGGCAATTAAGTTGTATGGAAAACGCTTGAGGTCTATTTGGGGAAACCAAGTCAGCACGATGCGGAAGATAAATAGCAGAATCATTAAGCCGAGAAAGATCCCCAGCACCAAATTTGCGATCGCAGCAGTTGTCATATATTGTCAGTGGTAATTGGTAATGGGTAATGGGTAGTTGGCAAGAGGCAAGAAGCAAATTTAGATGTCTAACTTACGACTTACGACTTACGACTTACGGCTTTACCCTGTCACTTAAATAGATTTTGCCACTAAAATCGAGGGTTAGTGGTGGAGCAACTATTGTGGGTGGTGTGAGAAATGCGCCGTTCAGCCTCTTGGCAGCGTTTAGCAATTTACGGTTTGAGCGGTCCTGTTATTGCTCTGAATATTTGGTTATTGAGTCAAGCTTTTCAATATTTTCAGCATACGATCGCCGTATTGACGATCGCGGCTATTTTGGCTTTTCTACTCAACTACCCAGTCCGGTTTTTCGAGCGAGTTGGCTTTAGTCGTTCTCAGGCAGTCATCGTCGTTCTCTTTTTGAGTTTAGTCTTGTTGGTGGCGATCGGTCTAACTCTAGTGCCATTGGTCTACGACCAAACGATCGAATTGATTCAAAGAATCCCCGATTGGTTAAATACAATTCAAACACAGTTGGGAAGACTAGATAGCTGGGCGCGGGTAAGAAAGTTACCTCTCGATCTGAGCGGTTTTAGCAATCGCGTTAACGATACGATTGAAAGACGCTTGCCATCTATACCAGAACAGGCGTTTGGAGTTGCCCTCGGTACGCTGTCGTGGTTAATCGAGACAATTTTAGTGGTGGTACTGGCATTTTACATGCTGCTCTACGGCGATCGCCTCTGGCGCGGTCTCATTAGCTTCCTACCACCAGAAATCGGACTCCCGTTTAGTGCTTCCTTGCGACTCAACTTTCAAAATTTCTTTCTGACTCAACTATTACTGGGGTTATTTATGTTTGCCGCTTTAACCCCAATTTTCGTAGTCCTCAACGTGCCATTTGCTCTATTGTTTGCCCTTTTAATTGGTGTAGCTGAACTCATCCCATTTATTGGCGCTAGCTTAGGCATTGGTACAGTTACGCTGTTAGTCATGGTGCAAAATTGGTTGCTGGGGTTGCAAGTTGCTTTGGCGGCAATTGTGTTGCAACAAATTAAAGATAACGTGCTAGCACCTAGATTGATGGGCAATTTTACGGGACTCAACCCAATTTGGATCTTTATTGCCATCTTGACTGGAGCTGAAATGGGTGGTTTTTTGGGTGCAATTGTAGCTGTTCCCCTAGCTGGTACGATTAAAAATACTATTGATGCAATTCGTAACCTGCGGCGTTCTACTGTAGCGGCTAAAATTACCATCACGCATGAGGATGCGGCTTCTACTGAAGGGAAAGACAATCTCAGTTTTTGATTTATAGTAAGGTTGGCATTGCCCACCCTACTTTTATTATTCGCCCCAAATCTGGCACAAAACTGTTCTTTTCCGAGCGCCGTCTAATTCAAAAAATAAAACTGATTGATAGGTTCCTAATCCAAGTCTCCCATCGACTATGGGAATAATTTCGTTATTATTAAGCATCATCGCCATTAAGTGCGAATGAGCATTTATCGGCTCATCTTCAGGGATATTTTTTCTTAAGTGCAAGTCGTTATGCAAGTAGCGTTCTGATTTGGGAACTAATTTGCTCAAAAAAACTTTGATATCTTCTAGTAATCTTTCTTCGTCTTCATTAATTGCTAATGCGGTTGTAGTATGACGAGAAAATACTAAAACTTGACCGTTGCTAATTCCTGTATTAAAGACTATCTTCTCAATTGCTGGCGTAATATTGTGAATATTAATTCCTGCCGCAGTTTCAATTTCAATTAATTTATGAACGATTTGCATTTGTTTACCTACGATAATTGTACGGGCGGGTTTTGAGAGAAGATTTCTGGCTTTAGGCTTGAATCTCGTACTAAACCCGCCCCTACGATAACTGAATAACTGAAACTTAACCTGGGCTTACTGACTTATTAATGATGCGATCGCTAAGCTTAGAAACAGTCTGCATTTCTCTTTCCCTCCTCGTAATTATGCAGAGATTAAGGATTTAGTCAAGATAATGAGTGTTTTTCGACAGTTTCGACTATCTGGAGCGATCGCCCCAGTCAAAACAATTCCAGTAAAAATCATTTTAGTCGCAACAATGTGTGTAAGCTGCTGGTATTCTACCCCAGCTAGAGCGCAACCTAAATCTTTAAATTTCGTCCTCAGTTCTGAGGGAATGCCTTCTTTTGCTCGTTTGATGCAGCAAGCCGAGTCACAGACTAGCAAGTTGATTCAGCAAGAGTTCGATCGAAAACCCAAAGTTACAGAAATCACTGTAACAGTAGTAGGCGATCGCAATGGGCAACAAGTCCCTTTACTCCATACTAAAGTCTCGCGAGTCGATTGGCGATCGCAACCCGTGTTGAGCCACTGGACGAGATACTTCAGTAACTCCGCACTTTTGTTAGGCTTTTCCTCATCGCCAAACGGAACTGCAACCGATAGTCAGCGTACTCCCGTGAATGTAAATACTGCGCGTAGGTTAAGAGAAGACGATCCCGCCTATCGCGATGACTGATGGCAATGAGAAATGTACGTAATTCTGCAAATTTTGATTTTTTTATACACACCGATCTATCGTTGCGATCGCAGAGGTGGCACGGAGAAAATTGTTTAAACAAAAAATTATATCCGATAGGCTCGCATTTAAACCACTACGGTTCAGTTAAGGCTCAAAGTGTTGTAAATTAAGCATTGTTCCCAAGAATGGAAAGTGAGTGTAGTGCATCTGAAGGATTTCTCATTGTTGTCTCCTACGATACAAAGTAGTGATGTGTTCAAAGCGATAGAGGCAGCCATCCCATCCACGGAGATCGAGCAAGCGATCGCTAAAACTAAAGTTTGTGAACAACGTAAACGCTCGTTACCAGCACAATTGGTAATTTGTTTGGTAATTGCGATGAGTCTGTGGTCACGAGATTCGATGAGAGATGTGCTGAAAAACTTAATTGATGGGCTGAGCGAAGCATGGGTGAAAGTGGGGAAATACTGGCGAGTTTTTTGTAAATCAGCAATAACGCAAGCCCGACAACGATTAAGTCCAAGGGTGATGAGTCAATTGTTCCATCAACTGGTGCGACCAATGGCTAGCACCGATACCAAAGGAGCATTTCTCAATGGATTGCGAATTGTGGTAATTGATCGGACTTGCTTCGATCTGCCAGACAGCGATGAAAATGCGAGAGTTTTTGGTCGTCCGAGCAGCCGTCCTGGCACACAAGCCGCATTTCCCAAACTGCGATTAGTCATTTTGGTAGAAGCAGGAACACATTTAATCTTTGATGCATTGATGTGTCCATATCGAATAGGAGAACGAGTGCGGGCATTAAGATTATTACGCTCCGTGAGTTCAGGGATGTTGTTGATGTGGGACAGAGGGTTACATTCTTATGCAATGGTGCAAGCAACTGTCACAACTGGTAGCGATTATTTAGGAAGAATTCCCGCAAATGTCAAGTTTTTGTGCGAAGAACCACTGGCGGATGGTTCTTATCTGAGTTGGATTTATCCACCTGCTAAATTCCGCTCAAAAGCTTGCCAGCCCATACAAGTCCGAGTGATTGAATACACAATTGGTAATACCGACAACCCAGAGGAACAACTAAGATATCGCTTAATTACCAGCTTATTGGAATTGGAGAAATTTCCGGCTCAACTACTGGCGATTGAATATCATCAACGCTGGGAAGTAGAAAATACTATTGATGAACTCAAAGTACATTTATCAGGACGAAAAACTCATATTCGCTCTCAAAAACCGCGTGAAGTTGTGCAGGAAGTTTACGGGTGGTTGTTAGGACACTGGGCTGTGCGGTTATTGATGTTTCAAGCTGCAAAGAGCGCGGGTATCACTCCTTTGCGTCTGAGTTTCACTGGGACATTGCGAGTTATTCGTCGTGCTATCCCGAAATTTCAACGCTTGCAATCACAAGAACTCCCCTTTTTTTAAGTTGGTTAACTGTAGAGATTTTAGACACTCTGTTACCTGAACGAGTTTCTCGTACCAATCCCAGAGTTGTAAAAAAACCTGTATCCAAGTTTCGCTCAAAAAAGCCAAGACATCGAGCCACCCCCTCCCGAACCAATCCTCCTATTTTCTTTATCCTCAGCACAGCGTAGCCTTAAATGAACCGTATTGGCATTTAAACTACTAGCTGAATTGAGAAAATAGCCTTCAGCAAGCGAACTAAATTTTGCAAATTGATGACTAGATATATTTGCTTATTGTGTTCTATAAAAGTTAACTATAGCAATCTAATGTAAAAAAATGACTCAGTATTAACCGAGTGATTAACTCACCTTAATGTTGCGGGATTATCGTAACAGAGGCAACAATATTTGTTTGAAAATAAGTCCCTGTCTTAAGAATTAGTAGTAGAGAAAAAGCGAGAGCGTGTCTTTTGGTTACAGCTCAAATCAAGCTTTTGTCTGATATGTTTGTAATTAAAAATACATAAGCTAATAGAAAAGGCGCGAGCATAGTTATCGCGTTGAAACCTGAAGGAACCAAGAGCTAATAGCACTCTGCACTCTCTACTAAATAATTGCAAAACAGACATTTTCAAACTTGAGGATCTGGCGATTCCGAATCAAGAGGGAGTTTCATGTCTAGAATTACTCGGAGGCAGCTGTTAGTTTTCTTCGGTGCGGGTGTTGGTGCTGCTGCTTTCTCACCCGTGCTAGAGAATAAACTGTTTGGTGCTGGTTCTAGCGCCGCCCAAGCAGCTGAGGCTTTATCGTTCACCCCTGTACGATTGCCCCATCCGTTACCCATTTATCAACAACTGCCTAGTTACCTACCAGCAGGCAGCGAAAAAGGGCAAGTTTTACAACCATCGACAGATGCGAGATTGACGAAATATACCGTCTACGATGATGTTGTCGTACCACCAGAATACGAGCGGTACGTCATTGTTGGCTGGGGCGATCGCGTCTTCCCCAACCCAGACGATTATTTTGGTTACAACTGCGACTACACTGGCTTCGTGCCGATTAACGGAACCAAAGTTAGGGGAAAAGAAAACGACATTGGTAATGGCATCCACTACGACGGCATTACTGTTAAAGACGGCTACTTGTGGGTGAACCACGAATACGTCTCCTACCCCATTTCCCTTCTCGCGCCTGAAACCCCAGAAGATTTGGCAGGGTTCTCCGAATCTTTCCCTTATTTAGGAATTAATATTAGCGAGAAAAACCGCACCTTGCTAGGTGAGTTTCTCTACAACATGGGTGGTTCGATTGTCAGAATCCGCCAAGATAATGACGGACGTTACAGCGTTGTTAAAGACCCGAAAAATCGCCGCATCCACACCTTGTCAGGCTTAGGAATCAACAGCGATCGCACTGATGCTTACAAAGAAGTCACATCCTGGGGCGAAAAAAGCTACCAGAAAGGCGATCTCAACTACCTCATCGGTACGGGTGCGGCTGCTAAGGATGTATTTGAAGCCGTCAACACCGATGGATTGGGTAGCAAAATCATCGGTACGGGACACAACTGTTCTGGTGGTACAACTCCCTGGGGAACGATCGTGTCCGCAGAAGAGAACTTCCAAGCTAGTGAAGAGTTCTTCGTCGGAGTGACAGAAGCAGTTCTGCCTAACGGTACGCAGACAGAATACACCGAAGGCACGACTGGAGCTGAATTCGGTATGGTCGGGGAAAAATACGGCTGGATGGTCGAGATCGATCCCGCCAATCCCAAATGGCGATCGCGCAAACATACTGCTCTCGGTCGCTTCCGCCATGAGAATATCACTATGGTGGCGGAGTCTGGAAAAAAACTCGTTGCCTATATGGGTGACGATCGCCGTGGCGGACATACCTGGAAATTTGTCAGTGCAGGGAAGGTCAAATCCCCTGAAGACAAGAAAAATAGCGAACTATTTGAGACGGGTACGCTCTACGTTGCCCGATACAATCCTGATGGTACGGGTGAATGGCTACCGTTGGAGATTGGTGCGAGTACCAACCCCATTTCCCCTTCCACGCTTGGCTCGGTAGAAATTAAAGCTTTGGGTAAAGCGACGCGCAACGCACTGCTGCCATTACCGCGACGCAACGGCATTGCCGCACAAACAAAAGATGGTGGTAAGTACAACATTACGACCGAGAATGAGGCTACGGCTTTAAAAGACTACCAAGGTAAGAAACTCTCAGATTTCTATACCAGTCAAGGCGCAGTTTTAGTTGATGCCTTTTTAGCTGCTAACCTCATCGGTGGTACTCCTACCGCTCGTCCTGAAGATTTGGAAATCAATCCTCGCAATTCGAGGGAAGTCTTCATCGCTTATACCGATGGTGCGCCAGGTAGCGATGGTTATCCAGATTCCCGTATATTTGTTGTTTCTAAATACAGCAAAGATGTCAACGCGGGACAGCCTTCAGGAGAACTGTTTAAGATTACTGAAAACAGCTCCGATAATACAGGTCTAACTTTCCGTTGGGAACGCTTAGCCAAAGGTGGGGAAGCAGGAGCCGAGCCAGGAGACGGTTTTGCTAACGTGGATAACCTTGCTTTCGACAGCCAAAATAACGTCTGGGGTGTCACGGATATGTCCACTGGCGCTCATAACGGTTTTGGTGAAGGAGCAGCAGCAAAACTACTCAACATTGACCATACAGTAGTTGGAGCTGTGGTAGAAGGTGCGTCCTCCGATCTCAACATTCAAACATCCGATTTAATTGGAGTTTTTGGTAATAACTGGCTGTTCTACATTCCTCTAGATGGTGAGAATGCAGGGCAGATCGTACCCTTTGCCTATGGTCCCCCGCGCTGCGAAATGACAGGACCTACCTTTGTCAGCGATACCTTAATTATTGCCGTGCAGCATCCTGGGGAAAACGTTCCTTTTAATCCACCTCAAAGTCTAAATCGAGACATTGAGATGCTGAATTTGGATGGAACTCTGTTTACCCAAAACAGAACTGTTCCACGCGGTAGTAATTGGCCCAGCAATTTAGCGGGAGATCTTTACGGACCACCTCGTCCTTCTGTAATCGGCATTCGTCGTAAAGATGGTAAAGGCGATCGCTTTGTTTAATAGGGAGTAGGGAGTAGGGAGTAGGGAGCAGTTATCAGTGACCAGTGACCAGTGACCAGTTAATTCTCGACTTACGACTTGTAACCAGTGACTGGCTATTAGTAGGGTGGGTAATACTTACCCTACTTTTTTGTTACTAAATTATAAAAAATTTCTTCATTTACTCACTCAGATAAGTTTCCTTAAGTTATCTTGCAAATGGCTTCACGATAATCCTACGTGGGAGTATTTAGCATTAGGACGATCGCGCTTATCTGGGTTATGCGATCGCCTTAGTATTAGCTCCCAGTTTTCTCATGTGTCGGATCGCAATCGGGAAAAAGCGGTTGAAGATAGCGAATTAAGATGTGTTTGGTTTCGGTCACGATCTGCTGTCGTAACTGTTCTGTTTGGGCAAGGGATAATAGCTGTAAGGCTCCAGTAATTTCTACGCTGACTAAAGCCGCTAGCTGGCGTTGCTCTGGTTCCATCTGCGGTTGTCGCAAGGCAAAAAAAGCTGCTAAATGTGCCACAATTTCGCGATCGGCACGTTGATTCACCGCCTGTAACTCAGGAGAAACTCGCGATCGCAACATAATTGCTTGCGCCCCTGGTACGGTCGTGAAAAAATCATCAAATGCTTCGACTGTATCGCTGACTACCTGAGCCAGAGGTCGATCTACTGTTGAGGAATTGAACTTAGTGACAAATAAATCCCGCATTTGCTCGGCATATCTCTCTGCCAAGGCGTATAAAACCGCAGTTTTATCTGGAAAAAAGCGATAAAGCGAGCCAATAGAAGTATTTGCCCGTTGTGCGATCGCCTCCGTAGAAGCTGCTTCATAGCCAACTTCGGCAAACACTGCGGCGGCGGCTTGCAGAATTTGCTCAAATCTTTTTCTGCTACGGGATTGTTGCGGTAAATGCCTGGAAGTCATGGATCGGTAATTGTACGGTCGGGTTTATCTGTCTCTCTTGACAAACGTGAGGATTTCTCAGATTATGAAAATATGAGGATTCCTCACGTTTAGAATGGCGATCGCTAATTATTGGATTCAGTACACCCCACACCCTAACCTTATGCTGAGAGAAATCGATCGAAATATCTGGGTTGGCGAACGGCAACTTAAGTTTTTAGGTCTAGAAGTGGGAACGAGAATGACAGTAATTCGCCTTGACAATGGCGAACTTATAATTATTTCTCCCATTGATGTTGATGAAACAACTATTCAGCAAATTAACGCACTGGGTCACGTCACCACCATTATTGCGCCAAATTGCTATCATCATCTTTTTCTCAACAACTTCAAGTCGATTTATCCTAATGCTGAGATTTGGATTGCTCCAGGTTTAGACTTGAAAAGACCAGATATAAAGAGCGATCGCATCCTCAACGAATGTGGTAAAATTGGCAATTTGAATGAAGTAGAATATCTTTTATTTGCCGGATTTCAAACTATAGGTATCGGCAATTCGGGAATATTAAATGAAATTGTATTTTGGCATCGAGAAAGCCAAACTTTGATTTTGACTGATACAGCTTTTCATTTTGATGATAGTTTTCCGTGGCAAACGCGCTTAATTGCCAAAGTTTTAGGAGGCGATCGTCAGTTGGAACCAACATTATTAGAAAAACTTGCTTCTCGCGATAAAGCACAGGTAAAACAGTCAATCCAAAAAGTTCTTTGTTGGGATTTTCATCGAGTCATCATGGCTCATGGCAGCATTATTGAACGTGACGGTAAGCGCCAATTGCAAGCAGGATATGAAAAGTTTTTATCTACAATAAATCTATAAATAGCTCGTTAGTAATTCGATAATTTGAGATTTTGTAGCTGTTTTCCGTATCTCATTTATTCCTTGGCTTTAGATTTAACTTTCACCTCAGCAACAAATGAGATACGGTATTTATGGATTTATTCAGAAGTCACTACGCAATCACAAAAATATCGTTCCTAGTAATTGTAGGATTGCCATCTAGTCTGACGAGTTCAATTTGAGAGGTACTACCGTTACCATCTACGTCAAAGTAAAGAGTACCGATGCTACTGTCGTAGATGAATCTATCGCTGGCATCGTTCGCTGCTGCACCTAATTGAAACTGAGAAGTTAAAATGACAGCACCTGGTACTAAACCTCCGCCAAAAGCAGCAGCAGAAACTCGAAAGATGTCATTATTGCCTGTGACATTAGAAAAGTCTGTGATGGTGTCAATTCCTTGATTTGGGTCAGTAAAAATAAAGGTGTCGTTGCCAGCACCACCAGTCAAGATGTCACTGCCAAAACCACCTGTTATGGTATCTGTGCCATTTCCACCCAGAATGGTGTCGTTGTCTTCCTGACCGTTGAGGGTGTCATTACCATCCCCACCATTGATACTATCGTTGCCAAATCCGCCTGTAACGTTGTCTATGCCAATGCCACCATTAATGGTATCGTCACCTGTTTCACCACTAATAGTATCATCTCCTGCTTCACCATTTAGTTGGTCGCTTCCATCTCTACCAAAAAGTTGGTCGTTGCCATCTCTACCGAAAATAATGTCGTCTCCAAATCCGCCATCAAGAATATCATTATTGAGTCCACCATCGAGGGTGTCGTTGCTATCTTCACCATTGAGTCGATCTATTCCATCTCCACCTATGAGGGTGTCGTTACCTTCTTGACCGAAGAGTTGGTCATCACCAACTCCGCCATTTATGATGTCATCGCCATTATCGCCTCTGAGGATATCATTACCCGAATCGCCAAAGATTTCGTCGTTACCGTCGTCACCATTTATAGTATCGTTATTGTTTCCACCATAGAGAAAGTCATCGCCATCTTCTCCATTGATAGTGTCATTACCATCGCCGCCAAAAACAGTATCGTTTCCGTCCTCAGCATTAACGATATCATTGCCTCCGAAAGCATTAATTAGATCGTCAGCGCTAGTACCATTAATGGTTTCACTAGCGTTTGTGCCGTTGATAGTACTCATGTTTTGATTAGGTAAATAGTGGTGAACAAATAGATCTATTACAGGTAGATTGCTACAAATGAAGCTTTACCTGTAATGCTTTTACTATCAGAAGAGATAAAAATAATTGAATCATTAGCCTAACGCGGCTACCGATCGCAATAATTTCGCCCAAGCACTCTGCGTAGGTAAGCCTGAAGCTTTTACCCATTTTTTTAGAGAAAAATGCATCATCAAATCGATGATATACGGTCTCCAAAAAACTTGAGTATTGTCCTAATTGGGTAAATTTTACACTTGATAAAAGTGTTTTTTATCTTTTGATTTGATTAGAATTTACTGGAGTAATTAATCTGCTGAATACGGTGGATTTACTGAATGTTATATTGAGTATGGTATCAGAGACTTGAAAGCATTATTCGCAGCATGATTTAGGTCAATTCAAGTAGAGAAAACCTCGGATAATTCAACTGAAAAACTCTAGCGTGCAAAAATTGCATCCCGATTTAATAAGAAGTAATTCTATTTCACCATGAGTGTAGAGCAGGCTGAAGTGCTTGTATACGAAAGATACTCTCGCCATCAATAAGACGTTCATGCCACCAATCATTGACTAGGATTGCTATAGCCTAATCGCAAGCTTAATTAAGCTGAACAGGTTATTTAATGTTTTTTTAATACTCATTTAAATTTCCGCACTTAGAAGTCAAAAGTAGTACGAATTGTACCGACATATACAGAGCTATTGTTGTTGTCGTGTTCGGGATTAGTAATTATTAATACACCAGGGGTAATTGAAATATTTTCGGTGGCTTGGAGGCGGTAGAATATTTCCAAGTGTGGTGAAGTATCTCGATCGCGAAATCTCCCAAAATCGGTATTTGTGACCTTTGGTGGTTGACCGATAACAATTCCACCTAAGCTACCTTCTTTCCCTAAATCAGGAAAGGCAAAGGTGAGAGCATAATTAAAAATTTCTGCGGTTGGATTACCTGGTAAATCTGCGGCTGTCGCATTCGTCAAACCCATCCATCCACCGATCGCAAATTTAGGATTAATCTGCCAAGTTGTAGCAATACCATAAGAATTTGCTCGGATAGCATCGCTGTTTTCGTCAAAAGGATCGTTGGCTAGTTCGCTTCCCGTACCTGTATCTAGCTCGTTGTAGGAATGTACGTAAGCTAAACCTAACTCAAATCGATCGGTATATTCAAAATACAATTGCGCGATCGCGCCGTAAGCACTACCACCAATTCCAGATTCCGGTTCGTTAGCATCTTCAGCGACATAACCCAGTTGCAGAGAAATCTCCTCAGTCAAATCGTATTCAACACCTACTCCCGTACCCGAACCTTGTCTGTAAATCGGATTGCGCCTACCAAAGCGGGATACTGCCCCCCGACTGCTACTATCAAGGAAAGTATTGACTGTATCGGCGAAGTCATCTATTCCACTACCGAAGATTCCAGCGTAAACTGTAGTTTGTTCGCCAACCGGAAAGCGGTACTCGATGCGCGTTAACTCAAACTGATTCTCGCTATCCTCTTCAAATCCCAATCGCGCCATTGTTGTCCCAGTCGCATCTTCAACTCCTGGGAAGTTATTCGCTTGTATGCGCACCCTCAGACGATCTTCTCCCATGAAACTAGAATTAAAAGTCAGTCGCACGCGATCGCTCAAAACTAAATTGCTATCTACTTTTTCACCACTACCATCTGCTTTTTCGTCACCTACAGCGCCACTGACAGAAAAGATGACTTGACCTGAGAGAGTTGTGGTTGTAGAAAATTGTTGTGCTTCAAGCTGTTGGGTTTGACTTTCTAATTCCTCTACTCTTCTTATTTGTAGACTAGCTAATTCAGTAGCAAATTCTGTTTGCAGTCTTTGTAATTTAGTGAGGTCTGCTTGACTCACCCGTTCAACGTCACCTGTAGCAATTAGTTTTGCGATCTCAGTGAGAAGAGTATCTAAAGTAGCGGCAAATTCATAACGTGTGAAGCTGCGATCGCCATTCAAATCAATTGCCGGATGATAGCGTTGGCTAAGAAATTTTAATGTTTGCCATTGCCAATCATCAGTGTTGATATTGTCGAGTTGGGAAACAGGAGTTATTCGGTCGAGGCTGTTAGATTCGTAAGGTGCGGTCGCTTTAAAACTAGAAGATAAGTTATTTGCTCGCTCTAAATCTGTATTTTCTTGCTTCAACTCGCTGGCAAATACACTATTTGTTAGTGCAAGCGTTGCACCAAATACAAACATGCTTGTACGAATATTATTGCTAATAATCTGTAACACGATTCCTGCGACTAGAAACACTCAATAGAATATACATGAATTTTCTTCACAGGCGCAAGACTACTCTATAAAAGTAACAAACTTGTGAATTTAAGATGAGATTTTTCTCATCTCTACTTCTCTGGAAAAAGATTGCGAACAGTTGATAAATATTGTCCTAAAAAAGGTAAACCACCAATTGCAGGTAGTAAGTAGCGAGACGTGCATAGTAAACCTAAAGCAGCTGCCGTAGGAGCATTAAAATAGGGTTGGTAGAATGCAATTAATGCAGCATCACGAGTACCAACACCAGCAAACGTCAGCGGTAATAATCCTGCTAAAATCGCTAATGGAGAGAGCGCAAGATTGGCTAAAAATGGTGTCCAGGCTTTTAGAGCCAGAATGAAAAACCAAATTTGTAATAAATGTAAAAACCAAATAAAAATAGACGTTAAGGCGATTTTGAATAAATTGGCTCGATCGCGCCAAAAGTAATGATGCATTTCTTCCCAAGAAAATTGCAATTTTTGAATTTTAATTTTCAGTTTCTTGGTGGCGATCGCTTTACTTAAAACAAAAAATATTTGAGCGAACTTAGGAGAACTGAGTAAGAGTAACCCAAGGGTTAGACCTAATCCCACACTGACTGTCATTAGCCAAAATAACCAATTTTTATAAGGATAAAGAATTAAACCAAAAACACACCATAATAATAATGATAGTAAATCGCAAGTTTTCTCAAAAACTACTAAAGATAAAGACAAAGAGCCAGTTAAATGCCCTTGCTGTCGCATAAAATAAGCTTTAGCAATATCGCCCATCTTTGATGGTAAGACCATATTAAGTACGCTAGCAGCTAAAATTAGTTTATTGGCTTCTCCAAAGCTTAGTTGAGCTTGTTTAGGAGCTAGTTGCTGCAATCGCCATGCTGTAATAGTTGTTATGGGTACGACCATACATAGACTGACTATTATCCAGTAAATGTTTGAGTTTTGAAATACTTCGATGAGATTAGTAAAGTCGATTTTCCAATAAATAATTACTAAAATTATTAAGCTAACTACAATAGAAATTATTCGTTTCATATCTATAACTAAAAAATTTCCCATTTCTTGGAGAGATGATGTATTAACAATACTTTCTAAAAATACCGTTCTAATTTTAGCGATTCACCTGGGGCGAGTTGTTTGACTTCTTCAGTCAAATTCCATTCAGTTTGCAATTGACCAATTTGAAAAGTCCGACTCATAACAACATAAATTGAAGTGCGATCGCAACCAATATCAGCAGCTATAACATTTTCCCAGGTCTTAGCCTTCAATTCGTCAATTACGTGTAATTTCCCATTTTCCCAGAGCAGTTGACGTTGAAACCAGAATGGTGCGTCTTTCTTGCCAACAATCAATACTTTTTGTAACAGCTTCCGAATCAAATTAGGAAAAAATCGTCCGAAGCCCAGCATAACTATGCGTAATATCATTAAGTTGGCTGGTGTCATTTGTTTTTGTTTCGCCCATCCCAACTGTCCTTGAATTATAATTTTGTTGTGTTCTAGATTGATCGCATAATTTCCTACTAAATGTCCAACTGCATTCTTAATTTTTTTACCTTCTTTCATCAACAGTGAAAACTGCGTATCTGATGCGATTAACTGGTTGTTACGAAATAGTTTAAACGTGCCTCCCTTATTCAGTGCTAAGTAGAGTTCGTACGTTGGAGAGTTGGTAGGGGCGAACGGCTGTGCGCACGTACTAGGAAGTCGATCTATTAAAATTCTCGCTTCGGGTAGCCAAATTCTACCTGTAGGACGAGATTGAGATAAAGGACGTTGAGGAACAAAATCGCGCCAAGCCAACAAGTAATTCCAAGTATGATGTCCGATAATATGATCGTCACTATAACAAGGTGCTAAACCGTTCGCTAATCCAACTAAAAAAGCATCATTAATTCTTAAAGCATCGGGAAACCATCGTCCAACTAATTCAAAACCATGAGGAAAGAAATTATATGTATTACGACTAGTATATTCTCCCCCGTATGAACCATCAGGATGGACGAACTGAGCAGCTAATTCAACCGCTTTGATTAATGCCTCTTTGATGCGAATATCAGGTTTAAGTTGATAAATTCGTGCTAAACAAGAAATAGTTAAAGTATGGTAGCCAGGATCGCAACCTTCATATTCTTGAAACCAACCTTCGCTACTTTGCCATGCTAAAACTCGTTCTAAGCGCTGAACTTTTGCCCGATCCCACTGAGAGGTTTTTAATAGATTTGAAAGTAGTTCAAAACACAAAACAATCAAGGCTTGGTGATTGGTGAGTCTACCACTTTCATGATGTTTTGCCAACCAATCAGCACGTTTAGTAAAAAATTGCAGAGCGATAGGATTATTGAGTTTTAATAGGGTGTAGCTATCAATACAGGCAAGGAGAGAAAAAGCCGCTGCACCAGCAGCTCGTTCGTAGGGAAAATAGTCGTCACAGGAACCATCTGCATGAGCGCTACGGGCAGCATATAAAATTCCTGCTTCTACCCACTGAGGCACGATATTTTGGCGATAAAAAGGGTTATTTCGTAAATCTGTATCGTATGCTAAAGCGAGAGGTAAGACAAATTCTTGCGCCATCCCGCTGGGAAAATCGATAATTTTATAATGCCAAAAATTGCGATCGCAACATCCATAAGTAGGGCTATGGACGTTCCGATCCATCAGGGTTAGAATTTTAGGAATTTGGGCGATCGCTTCTTTAGCAAACAGGTTTTTATTAGTCATTAATCATTAGTCATTAGTCATTTGTTGTTGGTTAACAGTAGACGCTGGCGCTACACTGCGTGAAGACAGTTGACTGTTGAGTGTTGTTTTTTCTCCCCCAGCTCCCTCAGCTCCCTCAGCTCCCCCAGCTCTCTTCTCCTCCCTGCTCCCTTCAATATCTGCCCGTCGTAGTCGTAATTGAATTTCTTCTAATACTTTGCGGTTGACTGCTAAGAGATCGGCAACTAAGCCAAAAAGCCACAATTGTACGCCAGTAATAATTAAAATTGCTGCTAAAATTAAGCTAGGAATACGAGTACGAGTTGTGCCGTCCAGAAAAAATATCAGCCATCGAATCCCCAGCAATGTACCTAAACTAAAAGGAATGCTGCCTAAAATTGTGAAGAATTTTAGGGGCTGATATGTCATGAAAATACGTAAAATTGTAAAGAGCGATCGCTGAATGTAAGTTGGAATGTTTTTAACTAAACGCGAAGGTCTGAGATATTTATTCGTTCTAATCGGAACGGCAGTAATCGGAATACCTTTCTGTCCAGCTTGAATAATTGTTTCTAGCGTATAAGTATATTCGTTAAATACATTTAATTGCATTGCTGCTGCTCGGCTCATCGCCCGAAAGCCGCTGGGTGCGTCGGGAATGTCTGTGTTACTAGCAAGGCGTACCACCCAACTTCCTAATTTTTGTAAAACTTTTTTGGTTGGGGAAAAGTGTTTAATTTTATGAATTGGTCGCGTGCCAATGACAATTTCTGCTCTACCTAATAAAATAGGGGCAATTAATTTAGGAATATCATCAGCACAATATTGGTTATCTGCATCAGTATTAACAATAATATCTGCTCCTGCGATTAGACAGGCTTCTATCCCTGCCATAAATGCTTTTGCGAGTCCTTGATTGTGGTTCAATCTCACTATGCGATCGACCCCAAAATCTTTAGCAACTGCAAGTGTTTTATCCGTACTGCCATCATCAATTACTAACCATTCTACACAGCTAATTCCCGGAATTTCCCGCGGCAATGACGAGAGAGTAATTCCTAACGTTTCTGCTTCGTTATAACAAGGAATTTGAATAATTAGCTTGGTCATACGGTAATATATACAGAATTCATAAACTGTTTAGTTATTTGTCATTTGTCATTTGTGAGTGGTTAGCTATTAGCTCTTATTACTATTACTCACTAGTCACTAGTTTTACTTACTTTTTAAAGAATTAAACTAAAACGTAACAATTACCCCTTCGCGATCGCCTGTATATTCGTAGGTTCTAATTTTACCTTCAGCTAGTTGCGGTTGAATAACTTCTTTAATAATGGTAAAAGCACAACTATTATTGCCAATATCAATTTGCAACTTATTACTGTAAAACTGATATTCTATATCGTTTATATAATTAGCACACATCGTTTTTACCTGCTTATTACTATTGACTAAATTTTGAATATCTTCTATTTTCTTTTCATATTCTTCTGGTGGTGCTGGTGGTTCGGCAGGTCTGCTAGGATTTCTAGGAGTGCGTCGTGGAAGTTCAAAAGAAGGACTGTTGTCTGAGTTAGGAGAGGTAGATTGCGCTGCCACAATTGTAGGCAATGTCAGAAAAGCGATCGCGGCGATCGAGCTAAGAATTAAACGCATAATTAAATTTACAGTTTATGAGAGTAACAGGTAAGTCGTAGATCGGAATTAACTGATAACTATGTACAGACGTTACATGTAACGTCTGTACACTGATAACTGACAACTGTTCACTGCTGACTAACGAAACGATATCCCATACCTCGGACGGTTTCAATCAGATGAGAACTGATTTTTTTGCGTAAATAGCCAACATAAACATCAACAATATTAGAACCAGGATCGTAGTCGTAGCCCCAAACAGCACTGAGGAGTTGCTCGCGGCTGAGGACTTGATTGGGATGCCGCAGAAATGTTTCGATCAACGTAAATTCCTTAGCAGAGAGTTCGACTGAGCGATCGCCAATTCTGACTTGTCGCAGCCGCAAATCTAGGACAAGATTACCTGCTTTGAGTTCCGCAATCTCCTTCGTGACGCTCTGAGTTTTGTCGCGTAACCGCAAACGCACCCGTGCCAGCAATTCTTCAAACCGAAATGGCTTGGTCATGTAGTCATCAGCACCTCCCTCTAGTCCCGCTACTTTATCATTCACATCGTCGCGAGCAGTGAGAATGACGATTGGTAAATATTCTCCTTGACCGCGCAATGTTGATAATATCGTCCAACCGTCTTGTCGCGGTAGCCCTATATCGAGAATCATGAGGTCAAAATCTTTGCTATTGGCTACAAGTAAAGCTTCATCGCCATCCCGAACTACTGAGACTGTGTAGCCATTGGCTTTTAGTCCTTTTTCAATAAAAGCACTAATCCGGGGTTCATCTTCGACGATTAAAATTCTACTCATGAGATGATATCTCTGATGTGGGTTCAACAGGAAGTACGATGGTAAAAGTAGAGCCGCGATGAGGACGGCTACTTAGTTCAATTTTGCCACCGTGAGCTTGAGCGATCGCCCGCACGATTGCCAAGCCTAAGCCAGCACCTTCAGAACGTCTTTGACTTTTGGTAGTGCGAGCAAAGCGTTCAAAAATTCTTTGTTGGTCTGCTAGAGAAATACCTTCGCCCGTATCGCGCACCCATAACCGTACCCAATTGTGTCTCTGCATACAGCCTAAAGCGATCGTATCTCCCGTTGTCGTGTGTTGGGTGGCATTCTGAGCCAAGTTTATCATTGCTTGGGTGAGGCGCTGACGGTCGGCAATAATTGTCCCTGGACTATGGCGATCGATCTGCCAGTGACGATCCGTTGATAGGGCGATCGCTTTAGAGTAAATTTCTGCTACCAAGGTAGTCAGGTCTAATCTTTCCAGCTTTAAAAAGTTTGGTTGCTCCGCCTTAGCGAGGAGTAACAGATCGTCAACAAAACGACTCATGCGATCTAATTCGTCTGTCACCAAGGCTACAGTTTCCTCTCTTTCTTGGGGATCGTCGCCCATGAGTTCCAAGTGACCGCGGATGATAGTAATTGGCGTTCGCAGTTCGTGACTAGCATCGTTAATAAAGTTGCGTTGGCTACTGAAAGCAGCTTGAAGGCGATCGAGCATTTCATTAAAAGTCGTTGCGAGTTCGGCAACTTCATCCGACCCTTTGACAGGAATGCGGCGAGTGAGGTCAGATTCGCGAATCGAGCGTGCGGTTTCCGTGAGTTAAATATAGAGGAGTCAGCGTTCTGCCTGCCACTAACCAGGCAAGGATTGCTGCCCCAATGATGACAAAAATTTTGACTTGAATAATCACTGCCATTGCTTCATCCACTTCTCGGCGTTCCCCTGCTGTCAGTTGAGCGACCACAAAGACTCCGTGAGTTTCATCCCTGATAATGGGGGCAGCGCGATAAAGGATCGTGCCTGCGGTTGTCTCTCTGGCTCCCTGCTCTGGCTGAGTCAATTTACCAAAATATTGAATTAGCTCTGAATTCTGTTTTAGTGGCTCGGGTAGCGCTCTAGGGCTGGAGCGATCGATTTCACCCTCGATGATGGCAATCAAAAACTCATCGTCATCAGGAATGTTGCGATTGAGAAAAACTCTAAATAAAGCTTTAAGGTCATGTTGAAAAGATTTTCCCGTGTTGGGGTCATTGCCCTTAGCTAAAGCTCGAAACTCCTTGACTTCCTGCATCAAAGAGGTTTCATGTCTTGCCTCTAGGCGTGTCAGTAAGACTTGCCGGATGACCAAGGTGGAAAGAAACGCACTAAAAGTTAATAGCAAGACATACCAAATTAAAATGCTGGTACGCAAGCTATAAAAGATCCGCCGCCATTGTTGAGTTTTGTCGAAACGATTTGGTGGTGACACTTCTGTTTTTGATTGCTCAAACCGATTGCAGAATTTTTGACCTCGATCGCTGACTTCCCAAGTTTATTGTTTCTGATGCAACTATCTATGGTTGAGTTCCATAAGACTGACCTTAAGGATGCACCATTTATACTGTGTTGTCTGTTTTAATTTATGTAAAGAGTGCAAAATTATCCTTTGTAATTAGTGATGGTTTCGGTAGCAAGGCAATTTTTCTCTCAAGAGATCGATCGCTCTGACGAGCAGATCGATCTAGCCAAAGCAGCTCTCTACATTGCTCAGGAGGAATATCCAGACCTCGAGCCAGCAGAATATCTCAACGCTCTAGATACGATGGCAGAAGAATTACTAGAGCGGCTACCCATTCAGAGATATCCGTTGCGTGTCATTCAAACTATTAATCAATACTTATATGAAGACTTGGGATTTAAAGGAAATGTTAATGAATATCACGATCCGCGTAATAGCTTCTTAAACGATGCGATCGACCGACGGACGGGAATTCCGATTACACTATCGCTAATTTACCTAGAGTTAGCTAAGCGAATTGACTTTCCGATGGTTGGAGTGGGAATGCCAGGGCATTTCCTGATTCGTCCTGACATACCGGAAATGGAGATTTTTGTTGATGCCTTCAATCGCGGTGAAGTACTGTTTCCCCAAGACTGTCAAGCAAAATTGAGCCAAATTTACGGACAGCCTGTAGCATTACGAGCGGAATTTTTGCGATCGGTGACTCATCGGCAATTTTTAGCACGGATGCTGACAAATTTGAAGTATATTTATTTACAACAGCAGGATTTAGAAAAAGCGCTGGGAACAGTAGAAAAGATTTTGCTATTGTTTCCAGATATCCCAAGTGAAACACGCGATCGCGGTTTAATTAACTACCAGTTGGGACATTGGTTTTCAGCCATTTCCGACTTTGAATCCTATCTTGCCCAAGCCCCCCATGCAGAAGATGCTCCAGTAATTCGCAAGTTGTTGAGTCAACTGGGAAGAGGATAGGACAGTTATCAGTTATCAGTTATCAGTTATCAGTGAAGAAAGGGTGTGGGGTGTAGTGAGTGGCTAGTGGCTAGTGGCTGGTGGCTAGAATTGCTCCCAATCTCTCCTCTGCTCCTCTGCTTCCTCTGCTCCTCTGCTCCTCTGCCCCTCTGCTCCCTCTTCACCAGTCACTCATTTCACTTCCTCTGCAACCTGCTTGAGGCGCTGGAGTTGGGTTTTCATGTCTGCTTGCGTCCAGGGGGCGGCGAAGGTGTGGAAACCCCAGCTAACGATGGGATTGGGAATTTCAAATTCAAAGCGGTTCAGCAGGCGCGTTCCTTGGGGCAAGGGCTGACACTCCCAGCGATCGCTACCTTGAAAAAAACCCTCAAACCCCCAGACAATTAACCCAGGAGCGCGATCGATCGTGATGCACTCTAAAGTTGGTTTAACTAGGGGAATCTGAATAATAAACCGGCTGCGACTACCTATTTCCGTACTCCACTCCCCTACAGGTTCGCAACGCAGGGCTGGGTTCAACCACCGATGCATTAGATGCAAGTCGGTAATGCAACGCTCGACAGCCGTTGCACTAGCAGCAATCTCAATTGATTGTTCAAAGATTTGCGTCATTAGTCAGTTGCCAGTTGTCAGTTGTCTGTTATCAGTTGTCAGTTGTCAGTGTACAGATGTTATATGTAACGTTTGTACAAAGTTGTGAGTTATCAGCGAGCGGTGAGTAGCGCTTGGCTTCTTCTGACTAGTGACTTGTGACTTGTCTTGTTCCCTGCTCCCTCATTTATCAGAAAATTTAATCATAATCTTGACGAGCAAATTGATTTTATTTTGCATCTATCACGATGATGAAAATCTAAAAACTCGCTAATCTGGGGATTCTTTTGGCATAACTACTCACTAAGGTAGATGTGAAATGAGAAACTGAGGAATCACTCTGTATAAGAACTCTATATTTCTCCTCACTAGCTAATTTGCTGACAAAGTACAAAAATACAAGGGAGTTGTAGCAGGATTTCCAATTCTGCTACCAAAAAGAGCGATGGCTGGTACTATCTCCTCATGAAATTTACAGTTAACTCGGAAAATTATGAATGCAATTTGGCACGGGATAACCCACTCGACTAACTGGGATAGACCGCTGCAAGCCTCTTGGCAACATTTGGCGCAAGCAGCACCACCAGTACAGCAGGGACAACAGGCTGTTGAGCGCAGTGTGGATTACGTACAAAATATTTGGGGCAGCTTGTTAGCATTTATTCCTAACTTGCTGGGAGCAGTCTTAATTCTGGCGCTTGGTTTGATCGTAGCTGCGATCGCTAAAGCTATAGTCAAAGGCATCCTCAATCGCACGGATATTGACAACCGCATTGCAGCAAGCATTACTGGTCGTTCAGATAGCCGCGACTTACCCAGAGTCGAAGAACTGATTGCCAACCTAGTCTATTGGATTGTGATTCTCTTCACCGTAGTAGCGGTGCTAAACGCACTTCAACTAGAGGTGGTGTCTCGTCCTTTGGGTGGCTTCCTCAATACTGTATTGAGCTTCATTCCGCGGATACTAGGAGCGCTGATCTTTCTAGGTGTGGCTTGGGCAATTGCGACGATCGTGAAGTTGATTACAGTCCGAGCATTACGCGCTGCTAGGCTGGACGAGCGTTTAGACCAGCGACCGCAAGGAGTAACCCGACCGCCAAACCAAGTATCGCTCAGCGATACGATTGGTAATGCCTTGTACTGGTTTATATTTTTGCTGTTTTTAATTCCTATCCTCGATACTCTTGGTTTGCAGCAAGCATTACAACCAATAGAGGGTTTGGTGAGCGAGATTCTCTCAGCGTTGCCAAATATTTTGGTAGCAGTCATTATTGCTGCTGCTGGTTGGTTGTTGGCTACTGTAGTGCGTCGGATCGTCACCAATTTGCTGATCTCAACTGGAATTGACCAAGCAGGATCGCGCTTTGGACTGCGAACCACGGCGGGAGGGCAATCTTTATCGGGAATTATTGGCACGATTGTCTACGTCCTCATTTTAATTCCAGTAGCGATCGCGGCACTACAACAACTGCGCATTGATGCGATCTCGACTCCAGCGATCGCTATGTTGCAACAGATCCTTAATGCTTTACCACTAATCTTTACAGCAGCATTAATTCTCATCCTGGCTTACTTCCTGGGACGATTCGTCGGCGATCTGGTGACGAATATTCTCACAAGTATTGGTTTTAACAACATCTTCTCTGTGTTGGGACTGCCCACTCTCAGACGCAGAAGCGCCGCGCCAAGTCCCACCTATGAGGAACCAGGAGCAATTCCACCGCCACCAACGACGGGACAGCCAACAGTCATTCAAAGGGAACCAACGCCGACAATCTCCGCTCGTACGCCAGCCGAAATTGTGGGCATTATCGTATTTGTGGGAATTATGCTGTTCGCCACGGTGACGGCAGTTAATATTTTGGGTATTCCTGCATTAACTACCCTGGTTAGCGGCATCATCGTAATTTTTGGGCGAATTTTAGCAGGATTGGTGGTATTTGCCATTGGTTTATTTCTGGCAAACCTGGCTTACAACATCATCACCAGTTCGGGCGATCGCCAAGCCCAGATTTTGGGACAGATAGCCCGTATAGCAATTATTGCCCTCGTCTCAGCGATGGCACTGCAACAGATCGGTATTGCCCAAGATATCGTGAATTTAGCATTCGGATTGCTATTTGGCGCGATCGCTGTTGCTTCTGCGATCGCCTTCGGTTTGGGTGGTCGGGAAATAGCCGGACAACAAGTACGGGAAATTCTCGAATCCTTCAAGCAGCAGCGTAATCTGCCTCCGCGTGTATGAGGAGTGAGGAGTGAGGAATGAGTAGGGTTTAATTGTGCCTTGTGACTTGTGACTTGTGACTGGAATTGCTCCCTTTGCTCCCTTTGCTCCCTCAGCTCCCGATCGCTCCGCGACTCTCTCTTCTCCCTGCTCCTCTGCTCCTGAAGCTCTCTTCCCCGACTCCCTATCACCTCATCTTTCCCTCGCTCCTCGCTCCCCGCTCCTCGCCCCTAATTTCGCGACCAACTCATCTTTAATCCGATTCAGAATAGAAGTTTGGTCGAGGGAGGACAAAATGCGAGTAATGACGGCTTTCGGTCCTTCTGGTCCCCAAGTTGCGCCGTTGGCGAGGTATGCTTTTGTCACTTGTCCGATGCTGTAAGCAGAAACACCCGCCACACCTGCTTGGGTAATAGCAACAGAAAGGTAGGGAGCCAGGGTAATGCCCCCGGTAGCGGGGGTAGCTATACCCAATAAGCTTTTCAGGGAACTTAACCCCAAATTTGCCAGCAATTGGCTGGCACTAATTCCGCCCAAACTCAGGGCGATTTTTTGTAGCAATTGCAAGGCTCCTGTCTGTGTCATCGGAATGTCATATAACTTAGCTAGAGACAGGATGAGGATCGCATCGATCGCAGCTCCACTGAGCAGATCGACCATCATGATTGGGTTCAGGGCGATCGCTACGGCTTTGGTCATGGTTGCCCGCCAAATTAGGCGATCGGCACTGCTGGCACGAATTTCGAGTTTACGCTTGACAATTTGCTCGTTCACGTTGTCGGCATAAAGCATTGTATTGAGAGCAACTAAAGCTTTGCCTTCCCGATGTAAAATTTCGAGAATTTTTAACTTCAATTCCTCAACTTGTGGCTGTCCCTGACTGAGTTGCACGCTTCTGGTTCCATCAGGACGCACGATCGCTTTTTTGGTCAAAGGAGAAGCCGCCGCCATGACAATTTCATCGGGAGAGAGTAATTCTTTGACTCGTTCGTCGCGAATTTTTTGATAGATCGCTATCCGGTCGGCTTGGGGATATTGGTCGATTTTATTAAATACCAACAGGAGCGGCTTGCCAACGTCTCGCAGTTGGGAAAGAGCCTTGTGTTCTACTTGCGTCATATCTCCGGCGATCGCAAATAAAATCAGATCGGCACGATTGGCAATTTGCGCGGCGAGAGCGGCGCGAGTTTCTCCATCAACCTCATCTAAGCCGGGGGTGTCAATCAACTCTACTTGAGAATCACCGCTACTAGGCAAGGTAAATTTAACGTAGCGATCGCCCGTACCAATCGTTTCTTCTGTAACTTCCCACTGTGCTGTTTGAGTGCTGCGAGTCACGCCATGCAATGGACCCGTTTCAAAGACTTGCTGCCCTAACAAAGCATTAAGTAGAGATGATTTTCCCCTACCTACCATACCGAAGACAGCAATTTGCACCACCCTCTGCTCCAGATTTTCCAGCATCGCCTCTAACTGGGCGATCTCTGATTCTAATCCCTCTCGTTCTTGTGGTTTGAGATCGAGACGAGTGACTAAGTTATGAAGAGTATCTTTTGCCTGTTTGTAGTTAATTTCTGCCTGAATATCATCAAAGCCCCAAATTGCCCGATCTAATTCATCGGCTAATTCCGTCTCTTCTAAAGGCTCATGCATAGATGGAAATAATCTCAGTTTTCAGTGACTAGTGACTAGTGACTAGTGAAGACGAAAACTAGGAATCTAGCCACCAGCCACTAGCCACTAACCACTCAAGACTCACTTTCTTTCGTTAGAAAGATCGCTTTCGCCTCTTCGATCCTATAAGTTGGTTTTGGTATTGTGGGAAGTAAGTCATTCGGAAAGCATTTCATAACGGTAGTATCATTGTGAGTCGTAAACGATTACCAGAAACTGTTGCCCACGTTCGGATTACACGACAATCTTGGCAGCACGGTTTGCTAGAGGGAGAAGTGTGCGCTGGTAATTTTGAGTGGCAATTCCAGTGGCGATTTCACCGAGGCGAGTTATCTGTTAAACCTTCGCAAGGACGGGCATTGATCCAAGAACCTCTTGGTCGCTTTTTAGAGCAACGGGATTATCAGCTAGAACCAGGCGGAGATTACGCATTTAAGATTCGAGCAGAGATTTAATCGTCATTGGTCGTTGGTCATTTGTGAGTGGCTAGCCACCAGCCACGACTCACGACTCACTTTCTTTGCTTAAATATCTTTCAATGAGCAATATTGCTACAATATCGTCGATCGCCCGTGGGGGTTGACGCATTCCCTGCGGGATGAGGCGTGCAAGACCAGTTGGAGGATACATCTGCCAGTAGCGATCGCGTGCTTCTAAAGTCGTGTTGCGTTCGTCTACCATGACTATTGTTAGCGGTTCTAGTTGCGCTTGACTAATTTTTTGCTGCCACTGTTTGGATGTGGTTCGATCTCCCATAACTAAAAGGGAGATGCGGTATTTTTGGCGCAAGGCTTGAATAGTGGCAATCGCTTCTGCTGCTGATACAACTTGATGGTAGGACAAAGTGCCATCCAGTCCCATCACTGCTACACCGCATTTATCTCGACCAGGATCGAAGCCCAATATCGTAGTTGAGTCCATCTCAATCGCTACTCCCCACTCTCTGCTCCCTGCTTCCTGCTCCTCTGCTCCTCTGCTCCCTGCTCCCTGCTCCTCTGCTCCTCTGCTCCCTGCTCCCTGCTCTCTGCCCCCTGCTCAGTTGGCTGCGGTACACTCTGTTGGGTACTGAAGATCACCTGTCCGTTTTGGATTGCCAGTAGCTCCACAGCTATAGGTCCAGCAGTATAAATATTTTGCGCGGCGATCGCTTTCAATTCTAATGGGCGATCGTAGCTCTGGAGTTGCTCGAAAAAGCGAATTAGGGTTTGGATACGATTGTCGGCAATCAGGAGATTCTCATCCAACACTCCGGCACGTTGAGCGCTAAATTTAGCAGCTTCTAACAACAAATCTATCCGCTGTCTCACTTCTCTAGTTGTCATTACTGCTGGGTTCGCTTCGATCCTAGATAATACTTCTCCAGGTTTAAAGACTTGTTGATTCAGCGCCACATCAGCAAAAACTTGCACCGAACTTTCCCCGACCACATAATTGTTTGCAGCGAGAATGCGGACGAAATAATCTCGTCCATCATCAATTTGCTCGATCAGCTGTTCGACTTGTTTTTCGGAAATTTTGACAACCCTTTGGGAAATTTTTTCTACTCCAGGTTGAGTTTGATTCATCGCATTACGGTTAGCTTCGCGCAAAATTTCTTCGATAGCTTGACGAGCGGCTGAAGGACGAACGATGCGCACTACCCGCGCCGCTAGTACTTGACCCCTAACTAATGCAAGATTCCCCTGACGCAGCAGTTGTAAGTTCCTTGCTAAAGCAATTGCTTCTTTTTCCAAATCTTTCAGTAAAGCTTCTCTTTGGGCAATACTTCGGTCTCGCCGCTGAATTTCTGCGTCTAATTTGGCAATTTCTCGGTCTTGCTGGCTAATTCTTGTTTTAAGTTGGTTTCGTTGGGCAACTAATGCTTGTAATTCTTTCTGGTTCTGTTGAATTTCTTGCCGCAGCCTGCGTGCTTGCCCAGTCACCGTGTTAAGCTGCGCTTGCGCTTGCCGATATTGGGCAGAAACTCGTTCGAGCTGACCGCGAGTGCGGTTGAGTTGAGCTTGGGTTTGTATTTGTTTAGTTAAGGCTGCCCGTAAAGATTGATTAATTTCTTTTAAGCGCTTTTGGGCTGCTGCTTGCTGTCTTTGAGCTTCTATCTGCTGAGCTTTCTGTTCTTCCCTGGCTTGAGTCAGTTCTTGCTCGACTTGAGTTTTGGCTTTGGTAGTTGTTTCTAATTGCTGGCGAGTTTCGGTTAAATCTTGTCGCCTTAATTCCAGCAGTCGTTGTACCCTACCAATTTCAAAGATCCCGTCTCGCAACCTCTTATCAAAAGCTAGCAAAACCCCCAAAGTGGAAAAAGAAATCACCATCCCAGTCAAGATGGTAATCAAAGTAGCTGTGTTGCGGGGACGCAGTTTAAACAAACTCAGCCGCGCTTTGCCTACTTTCGTGCCGATGCGATCGCCCACCGTCGCGATTACACCCCCCAAAATAATAATTGCTGCAATCCAGATGAATCCGGTGGACATTTCTTGCTGCGATTTACATCATCCAGATACAGCCTACCCTAATAATGAGGGAGTAGGGAGTAGGGAGTAGGGAGTAGGGAGTAGGGCAAGAGAAGTCAAAGGTTAGAAGTTAAAAGTCAAAACTCACCTCCTTTCTCCTTCCTTCTGCCTCCTACCCTGGAGCCTTCTGCCTTCTAAGTAAACTGCTGACTCAATATGACGGGGTTGTGAACGGTGATTTTCTTTTTGTGAATGGAGATCATGTTTTTATCGCGCAAGTCTCCTAGCAAGCGGGTGACGGTCACGCGGGTGGAACCAATAGCTTCTGCGATCGCCTGATGAGAAAGCTTGAGATCGACCGTGATCCCATCTGGACTGGGAAGACCGAAATCGCGGCAGAGAATTAACAAGAAACTGACTAAGCGCGAACCCATATCGCGGTGAGCCAGGGTTTCAATCATCATTTCCGTTTGCAAGATCCGCGAAGATAAGCCCCGCAGCATTAACATTGACAGATCGGGATTTTCTTTCAGCGCTTGCTCGACTTGCTCGATTGGTGCTGATAGTAACTCCACTGGCGTAAAAGCTACTGCATGATAAAAGCGATCGCTTCGATTGCCTGTCAGCAGCGACAGCACGCCGAATACGCTATTTTCTCGCAATAGTGCAACGGTGATCTCTTCTCCTGCTTCATATACTCTAGACAACTTCACCGCGCCTTTGAGTAAGAAATAGACCCGTTCTGCCGGATCGCCAGGAAAAAATATTGTTTTGCCCCGTTCAAAGACTTCTACGACTGGTGGAAACGAACCAGCTCCTACCTGCCGAAATACCTGTGCTAGCGGTCTATCTTGCGTCACGACCATATTCCTTGCCCAACCAGATGTCCGTAAAGACTACACCAGATAACATCATCATTAAACAGATCGAGTCAAAATCCAGAAGATCTGCTCTTTATGCATCTAAATCAGAATCTTCCAGTTTGTTTGTATTCAAAGCTACAAAAACTTGAATAGACCGCAAAGAACTCGATTCCAAAGCAAAAATGGCAAAGTATTGTATCCTCAAATCTCAATTACTTAGCATAAAAACTACTTGCCAGTATATCTTAAGCGAGAATAAGGCATTTTACTTAAATTCTAGCTAATTGATTTGAAAAATTGTGAGTTATGAAAAAGTGAGGGGTGAGGAGCGAGGAGTGAGGAGTGAGGGGTGAGGAGCGTAGACGCGACAGCGGCTTCTCGGAGAGTGGAGCGAGGAGTGAGGGAGAGAAGAGAGCGCAAGGTTGCTGAGGGAGCGATCGGGAGCTGAGGGAGAGTCGCCCAGAAAGAAATTTAAAATCTTTACACCCCACCCCCACACCCCACACCCCACACCCTTTCTTCACTGGTCACTGGTCACTGGTCACTGGTCACTGATATAGGTGTATGCTGCTAATGTGTTTCCTGACGTAGCCTGACACAGTTTGTATGCTAGATTTAACTGGAAAAAATGCCCTTGTAACTGGCATAGCCAATAACCGCTCCATTGCTTGGGGGATCGCCCAACAGTTACACAAAGCTGGTGCAAATCTGGGGATCACCTATTTACCAGACGAACGCGGCAGGATGGAAACAAAAGTTGCCGATCTAGTAGCTCCCCTGAACCCCAGCCTGTTTTTGCCCTGTGACGTGCAGAATGAAGCGCAGATTCAATCTACCTTTCAGGCGATCGCAGAAAAATGGGAGAAATTAGATATTCTAATCCATTGCCTTGCCTTTGCTAACAAGGATGACTTGAGCGGAGATATCAGCGGTACTTCGCGCTCGGGTTACGGTAAAGCTCTAGATATTAGTGCTTACTCTTTACTACAATTGAGCGGAGCTGCTAAACCCCTGATGACAGCAGGGGGTAGTATTGTCACTCTTACATATTTAGGCGGCGTGCGAGTAATTCCTAACTACAACGTGATGGGAATTGCTAAAGCAGCTTTAGAAATGAGCGTGCGGTATCTTGCATCTGAAATGGGACCGCAAAACATCAGGGTGAATGCTATTTCCGCCGGTCCAATTCGTACCCTAGCTTCTTCAGCAGTAGGTGGAATCTTAGATATGATTCATCATGTCGAGCAAGTTGCTCCCTTGCGTCGCACGGTGACGCAGACTGAAGTGGGTAACACCGCAGCTTTCCTGTGCAGCGACTTAGCTAGCGGTATCACGGGTCAAGTGATATATGTCGATGCTGGTTACGAAATTATGGGCATGTAAATAAAGAAACCTACCCAATACTTGGGTAGGCGAAACTGCTCAAAACTATTTTTGTATTGAGTTGTCTTGTATAGGGAGCAGAGAGCAGAGAGTAGGGAGCAGATGAAATTGATATATTTGCTTCAAATTAGAGATATAAAACCTGTTTCTAAAACCAAATTAACTGTAACCGATCGCCAATAACTATTCTGAAATTAGCATCGCCAACCAGTTACAAAAATCATCTAGACAAGCAACCAAAAATCCAGCCATATAACCGATCGCGTAAGCTTGCTTGGTGAAGTAATCGACAACGCGATCGCTCGATTTAGTAGGTGAGAGAGATTGGACTGGCTGAAAGTTTGTCATAGATGGAAGTGGAAAATTTAAGCTTTTTTCTAGCTTAGTCAGTCTTGGCTATTTTAGCCCGCTCGACTATGTAGATATTATCAAAGCTTTAGAAACTAGCAAGAGTTTGTAAAATCTTAAAGATGTGAAGCTTTGAGGTAAAAGCAAACACTTCCCGCCATCCCCCGATCAACCTCCTTCCAATCGCCAGCCGAAGGGAACAAACTGCTGGGCAGTAGTAGTAGCAGCAGCGTTATGATGAGATTTTGTCTCTCCGTCTAAGACCTTGATCACCTTTTGATAGATATCTTCTGCTTGTTGTGGGGAGTCACCGATACTTGTCAAGCCTAGTTTGCCAAATTCTGACAGACAACCCATCAAATGAAAAACAGTCCCCGTTTCCGTTCCCGTGTCGAAGTGCAAGCGGTGAGAAGCGATAATATCCATTAAATCGTTTGGTAACAGACCTCGATAGCGTTTCTTATGTAAATTGTCGGTAGCAACATAATACTTTGCTCGTCCTTGTTGACTGTAAAACAGTCCGGTTGAAAGGTCGTAACGCCCGTTAGTTAATAACTTTAATGTCATGAAAGGATGGGTCGTTCCACCTTTACGAAGGTTGATTTCTATTGCTTGCAAATCCCAGTTACCATCAGCTTGCTGTACAGCCATGAAATCAATGCCAAACCGTTCTAAAGCACCTTTTTTTGCTAAAGTCCAGCCAATTTTTAAACCCAAATCTTGTAACTGCACTCGATAAGCTTCGTCAGCGGGAAACCGACAGCCAAGATAAATTTGTCCGTCTGGACCACCTAAAATTTGGTCGTGAGTAGAGAGAATTTCGACCGTGCCATCAGGTAAAATTCGACCTTGAACGCTAGGCGATCGCTTCTCTTCTCCTTCAACAAATGCCTCAACAATTGCCCCTAATTCGGGAACGCGGCTAGCATAATTTGTCCAATTTTCTGAGGCAGCTTGAAATCGCAAAGAAGGCAGACTATCTTTAATGGCAGCAACGCGATCGCCATGAGAAATTTTTCCTGGGGCAAATTCCTGTAAAGGTTTTAGGTCAAAAAGAGCATTTGCTTCACCGGAAATTCCTTCATTTAATTTGACAACCATTCGTTTGAGATGCGGTTGGCGTTCCCATAATTCAGCAGTTGCTGTGGCTAAATCCTCTACACTATCGAGGCGACCGTGACACCCATCGGGATGAGGTACGCCACTCTCAGCGAAAATTTGCCGACTACCGCTTTTTGTCCCCCAAATTGTTAGATCGGGATCGGCAGCATAAAGGGGAATTTCTAACTTGATAGATAACTCCCTTTCCCAAGGGGAAGTGTTGTAACAAATCATAAACGATTGATCCCGCCGCAGTGCTTGCTTAATTCGCTCGATCAGGCGGGGTCGTTCTAAAATTTTTTGAGTCAGTGGTTTGAAGGAAGAATCGTAGGTAGATAAAAGTAATAAGCGATCGCGGGCGTGAGAAAAGGGAATGCCTGGTAACAGTTGTAAGTAATAATCGATGACACTGGGATGTAGGGGCTGAGATGTAATATAAATCAGTCGCGTGCGGGGATTTTGCAAGCGAATTAACGAAAACAACAGGCGTTCTTCGTAATGCAGCACGCCTTCAATTTTTTGAATCTCTCGCTGATCGACACTCAGGGAGGGAATGACTAAAATATCTCCGTCACTGCGATCGAAGCTTTCTACATTTTTCCACCGATCGCGCAACTGCATTTGTAACTGACGAAATGTTTCTACCTGTGTCGATAGATGACGGTCTAATATCTGCATTGCCCTTTGCCCTTCAATCCTTGGCGATCCCGCTAATTGCGATCGTACTACAACCGCATTTTTTGCAATATATGTCCTAAGGAGCAATCAATAATTCTCAACAATTAACTAACTATTGCGGATACAAATACCCATACACCAAAAGAGCGATCGCATTCTGTATCTGTTTCCACCTTCAGACTGAATAACCGCAATCGAACAATTAGCTAAATTAAGCGGAGTGAAATCATTACAAATGATAAATTTAGGAGAAAGTTTATGCCAGAAGAACAACCGTTACAACCTCCTCAACAGCAAGAACAAAGACCGGGAAAAGAGTCTGAAATGACTCCTCAACCCAAAGCCGATGACTCTAAATATCGTGGTAGTGGGAAGTTGCAGGGTAAAGTAGCGCTAATTACTGGCGGCGATAGCGGCATCGGACGGGCAGTAGCCATTGCTTATGCTAAAGAAGGCGCAGATGTGGCAATCCTCTACTTGAACGAACACGACGATGCGAAAGAAACAAAGCGTCTCGTAGAAGAACAGGGAAAACGGGCGGTAGCGATCGCGGGCGATATTGGCGATGAAAACTTCTGTAAGCAAGCCATACAACAAACGATTGATGAATTTGGTAAGCTCGATATTTTAGTGAATAACGCCGCCGAACAGCATCCTCAAGAAAGCATCGAACAAATTAGCGCCGAACAATTGGAACGTACTTTCCGCACCAATATTTTTGGCATGTTCTTCATGACAAAAGCAGCAATGCCTCACTTAAAAGAAGGTAGCGCGATCGTCAACACAACTTCTGTCACCGCATATCAAGGCAATCCAACACTATTAGATTACTCTTCCACCAAAGGCGCGATCGTTGCCTTTACGCGATCGCTATCTAAGAGCTTGGTTGAAAAAGGCATTCGCGTCAATGCCGTTGCTCCTGGTCCGGTTTGGACTCCCCTAATTCCTTCAACTTTCCCAGAAGATAAAGTCGCCAATTTCGGTAAGCAAGTCCCGATGAAAAGACCCGGACAGCCAGAGGAAATTGCCCCCAGCTACGTATTTCTCGCCTCGGATGACTCTTCTTATATTGCAGGTCAAGTGATTCATCCCAACGGCGGTACGGTTGTGAACGGGTAAAATGCGCGATCCTTCGGGAAGTCGGGAGTGGCTAGTGGAACCAGTGGCTGGTGAAGAAAGGGTGTGGGGTGTGGTGAATTTTGAATGCGTGAATTTTGAATTTTCTTTCGCCCTCAGCTCCCCCAGCTCTCTTCTCTCCCTCTGCTCCCTCTACCACTCTGCTCTCTTGCCCCTGCTCCCTACTCCCTGCTCGTGCGCTCCCTTCCTGGTAAAATATGACAGTTGGATTCTGTGGCGGTCGTGATCGAGCGTTATACTCTGCCCGAAATGGGTGAAATCTGGACGGAGACATATAAATTTAAGACGTGGCTGCAAGTAGAAGTTGCAGTGTGCGAAGCACAGGCGGAACTGGGATATACTCCCGCAGCAGCGGTAGCAGAAATTAAAGCAAAGGCAAATTTTGACCCCCAAAGGATCTTAGAAATTGAAGCAGAAGTTCGTCACGATGTCATCGCTTTCTTGACAAACGTGAATGAATATGTTGGCGATGCAGGGCGCTACATCCACTTAGGCATGACAAGTTCGGATGTCCTCGATACAGCGTTGGCACTGCAACTCGTCGCTAGTCTAGATTTGATTTTGGCACGGCTAGCAGATGTCATTGCTGCCATTCGCAAACAAGCACAGCAGCACCGTCACACTGTAGCAATTGGGCGATCGCACGGAATTCACGCCGAACCGATTACATTTGGCTTTAAGCTAGCTGGTTGGTTAGCCGAAGTCTTGCGCCATCAAGAACGCCTCACCAGGATGCGAGAAGAAATTGCTGTAGGTAAGATTTCCGGTGCGGTAGGAACTTATGCCAACATCGAGCCGCGCCTGGAAGCGATCGCCTGTGCCAAACTCGGACTCAAGCCAGATACAGCCTCAACTCAAGTTATTTCTCGCGATCGCCACGCCAACTTTGTCAATCACTTAGCACTTTTAACCGCCTCCATCGAACGCTTTGCCGTCGAAATTCGCAACCTCCAACGCACGGATGTACTTGAGGTAGAAGAATATTTCTCCAAGGGGCAAAAAGGTTCCTCAGCCATGCCTCACAAGCGCAACCCGATCCGTTCCGAACGCCTCACGGGGATGGCACGGATGGTGCGCGCTGCAGCTGTAGCAGCTTTAGAAAACGTCGCTTTGTGGCACGAACGCGATATTTCCCACAGTTCCGTTGAAAGAGTCATGCTACCAGATGCTTGCATTTTGACGCATTTTATGTTGAAAGAAACAACCGATCTGGTGCAAAATCTGCTGGTGTATCCCGAAAACATGGCGCGAAACATGAATGTTTACGGGGGTGTTGTCTTCAGTCAGCGAGTGCTATTAACTTTAATCGAAAAAGGCATGAGCCGAGAAGAAGCTTACGCGATCGTCCAATCTTGCGCCCATCAAGCCTGGAATACACCAGGCGGAAATTTTCACGATTTGGTGACAAAAGATTCTCGGATTGTCCAAACACTTTCATCTGAAGAAATTGAAGCTTGTTTCGATCCTCAGCATCATCTACAACATTTAGAAGAGGTATATCAAAGATTGGGGATTTAGATAAGATAAAGAAATTCTGGATTTCGATCGCGCAAAGACGCAAAGACGCTAAGAGGTTGCTTTGCGCCTTTGCGTCTTTGCGTGACATTTTTTGAAAACCTTGGGCAGGAGAATAGCTAACTTTAGGAGATAATTGAGTTTAGATGTTGCGATAGTAGAAATTTTAGCGGCGCTTTCAATTTCGGCGGCGGCGGGAATTAGAATGACCTTGCCTTTGCTGGTTCTAGGGTTGTTGCAGGGGGAGAATTATTGGTACAACGTCCCCATCATATCTAATATTTACCCGCCAGTAGTGTTAGGTATACTGATAAGCCTTTGTTCGATCGAGCTAATTGCCTCGAAAAGTTTGCTCGGTCAGCGTTTGCTGCAAATCGCTTACTTACCACTTTGCCCAATTATCGGAGCTTTACTGGCGATCGCACCTATTCAAAGTGTACCAAAAATTTTAATTGGCATAGTTGGCGGCTTTGTGGCTTTACTCCTACAACTGATTCAAGCTGGTTGGTTTTATCGTTGGAATCGTTTTTCGCTTTGGCTATCTTTTCTGCAAGATAGCTTGTGTATTTTCCTCGTTTATTTAGCTTTGAAAGCACCACAATTAGGAGGTATCGTAGCACTGATTCTTTTGGGTTTAGCTGTCAACAGTTACAAAGAATTAAGGCAATGGTATCTCAGGCAATATCAATCGCGACGCGATCGCTAGTCAAGATTTTTGCGATTGCATATAACTCAGTAACCAATTAGCAACCGTAGCGCGGCGAGTTTGACGTGGACCAAATTCACCAATTTTGTAACCTTTAAAACCCAATTGTTCTTTTAATAATTGCTTGTTTTCTGACGGAATCGAACGAGTCAGCTTAACGCTGGCTGGGCGACTATCAATAAAATCTGGGGGCGTAGTCGGATACTCTTCGCGCCATTCTGGAGCTACATTTGTAGTATCCCAAACATTGTTTGTCTCATTGTAACGGTAGCCTAGATAGTGCCAAACTAATTGATTCACTGTATTATCATCAATTTCTTCATTGAGAATCGCCCAGATTGTCTCTGTGTTAAGTGGTGGTACTGACATAAAGGCAGTCCTCATAAAATTGGAAAATTTGTTTGCAGATCATTAGTACGTTACAAATGACAAATGACCAATGACCAATAAAATTATCCCCCAATATGTAGACGAGAATTCTCGTGAGAAAGAGCTAGATTTCCTCTTAGACGATCGCACACCGAGTAATTTCATGAAGATTGCATATCTTGGCTTAGGGATCATGGGTAGCGGGATGGTGGGTAATCTCCTCCAAGCCGGACATTCGGTTACAGTCTGGAATCGGACACCGGATCGCTGCACTCCCTTGGTAGAAAAAGGTGCGAGTCAAGCCGACACTCCAGCACAAGCAGTAGCCAACGCGGAGATCGTCATGTATTGTTTGAGCAATGAAGCAGCGATCGCAGATACCGTTTTTGGTGAAGATGGTATTCTTTCTGGGGTACATCAGGGACAAATTGCGATCGATATGAGTACCGTTCATCCAAATACAAGTCGGCGGGAAGCAACTGCATATGCAGAGAAAGGGGTAGAATTTATCGATGCACCCGTTTTTGGCAGTAAAAATGAGTCTGCGGCTGGTGGTTTGTGGATTGTTGTTGGTGGGAAGAAAGAAGTTTTTGAGAAAGTCAAACCCATTCTCGAACCCTTAAGTGAAACCATCATTCATTATATGGGCGAAACGGGCATGGGTGCGACGATGAAATTAGTTGGTAATGCAGTTGTGATTTCCCAAATTGAAGCCCTTGGAGAAGCGATGATCTTAGCCAAAAAAGCGGGCTTAAATCCTCAAGATGTACTCGATGTTTTGCACGTAACCGATTTTAAATCCCCTATTTTTGATGGGATAGGAAGTACGTTAGTTAAAAGAGATTTTAGTACGAGTTTTGCCTTGAAGTGGTTGTTAAAAGATGCAAATTTAATCGCGCAACTCGCTCAAGATAATAATTCTCCCATTCCCGCGATCGCACTTGCCCGCGAAACAGTTAAAGCTGCGGTAAATCATGGCTGGGGCGAGGAGAATGCTTCAGCAGCAATTAAAGCTTTGGAATTACAAGCGGGAATAGAGATAAAATAAACAGCTAAATAATCTCAAACTCCAAGCGATCGCTCTGAAGAAAATTATGGGTGAAATGGTCTACTAAATTCGTATCGGCTAATTCTAAGTTATAGAAATCTACCACTTCATGCTCGAAATATGGTCCAGCGTGCCAAGTTCCTACTGCTAATTTAATAAAACAATTCCCAGGAATCCGAAAAGCCTTTATCTCTTCTATTGCTGGTGTATTGACATCATTATTAGGAGGTGCAACGGCAATTAACCAATCTTTCCCTTCTAAAGCACCCAAACACTGAGTGCATTTTACGTGACGAGTTATTGTATGAAATTTTCGCCCTCGTCGCTGTAACCGCATGATATAAAATCGCGGTATACCATTTTGCAAATTTAATTGAGCATCGTTTGAATCGTAAGCTTTACCATCGTGACTGGGAAGAATTAATTGCCCGTAACGCTGAAATTTTTCCTGCGTCACCCACTCAGCCTGTAATTGTTGTACTGTATTTGCTGTAGTCATTTCTTTGTGCTGCTGTGGTTTGTTAATTATAACAGGGAGCAGGGAGTAGGGAGTAGGGAGTAGAGAAACCATTTTAAAGTATTATAAAATACCATTTTTAATAAAAAAAACGTATAAGTAACTAAATTGGTACTCATAAATTAGAGGGATTGCTGTATGTTAGAACTCAGTCGGCGTAAATTGTTACTCTACGGTTCGGCTGCAATGGGTACAAGCTTATTACTCAAAGCTTGTAGCAATCCTACTTCGACACAGACAGATAGCAACAGCCCGACTGCGGCGGCTGGAGGTGGTGAAGGATTTAAGGTGGCGATCGCCCTGCCTGGAGTAAGATCGGACAAAGCTTGGAATCAAGCAGGCTACGAAGGCGTAAACATCGCCAAACAAAAGTTAGGGGCGGAAACTGCTTACGTAGAACAAGTTGCGCAACCAGATCAAGCTGAGGCTTTGTCAGATTTCGCCCGTCGCGGTTTTAACGTCGTCTTCGCCCACGGAGGACAATTTGACGCAGCAGTGGAACAAGTTGCGACTCAATTTCCTAAAACGTTTTTTGTCGCCGTGAATGGTTCTGTGAATGCAGAAAACGTGGCTGCATTACGCATCGATCATTTACAAGCTAGTTATTTATGCGGCATCATTGCGGCATCAATGACAAAATCTAATAGATTAGCTTATTTAGCCGGACAATCTTTTGAAGCGACACTACAAGAATTACGCGGGTTTGAGTTAGGGGCAAAATCTGTTAAACCTAACGTACAAATTAGTTCTAGCTTTACAGGTGACTGGAATGATATTGCTAGGGCAAAAGAAGCAACTTTGGCAATTATTTCCTCGGGTGCAGATGTGATTTATCAATGGTTAGATAATTCGTCTCCAGCAGTATTACAAGCAGCTAGCGATAAAGGAATATATGCTTTTGGCAATACGACAGATCAATTAAATATTGCACCAAAAGCAGTTTTAACAAGTGCTTTAAAGCGAATCGATTTAGCGATCGCATTTCTTGCTGAACAAGCAAAAAACGGTCAAATTAAAGGTCAAACTTATGCCCTCGGTTTAGCAAGACCAGATATTTTAAATTTAGGCAAATTCGGTCAAATGGTTCCAGAGGCATTGCAACAACAGGTTCTTAGTACTAGACAAGCAATTATTGATAATAAAATTACGTTTGAAAGTTGTCAGGAAGGTGGTAAGGAAACGCGCTGTGTGAAGACAGCATCGACATGACTTATTTACGCCTAGAAGGGATTACTAAACGCTTTGGTTCGTTTGTTGCTAACGATAACATTAGTTTGAGCGTTGCTACTGGAACGGTTCACGCACTTTTAGGAGAAAATGGCGCGGGTAAGTCAACTTTAATGAATATTCTCAGCGGACTTTATCAACCAGATGCCGGGCAAATTTATTTAGAAGATAAACCAGTTCAAATTAATTCCTCTAGTAAGGCAATTCAACTTGGGATTGGCATGATTCACCAACATTTCATGCTCGTACCGCAATTATCGGTCACGGAAAATATTATTTTGGGAACAGGCGATCGGTTTAATTTAAATTTGCGACATAAGCAACAAGAAATTACTGAGTTATCTCAAGCTTACAGTTTAGAAGTCGATCCAAAAGCAAAAGTAGGAGATTTACCAGTAGGGGTACAACAGCGAGTAGAAATCCTGAAAGCTTTGTACCGTAAAGCCCGGGTGTTAATCTTAGATGAACCGACAGCCGTACTCACACCGTCAGAAATTGAATCTTTAATTGTAATTTTACGGCAACTAGCAGCAACAGGACAAACAATTATATTTATTAGCCACAAGCTGGAAGAAGTTATAAGTTTATGCGATACCGTAACTATATTACGGCGAGGTCAAGTCGTAGCAAATACTACGACAAAAGATTCTAGTTCACAACAGTTAGCAGAATTAATGGTAGGGCGAGAAGTTGTTTTACAGTTACATAAATCTGCGACTTCTCTAGGAAAAAAAATATTATCTGTACAATCTTTACAAGTAGAAGACGATCGCGGTGTTGCTGCGGTCAGAAATATTTCGTTTCAACTCCATGCAGGTGAAATTCTAGGTGTTGCTGGAGTTGATGGTAACGGACAGCGAGAATTAGCAAATGCGATCGCGGGTTTGCGTTCTGTAAAAGCTGGAAAAATTTTGTTAGATGGACGAGACGTGACGTTATGGGATACTCAAAAGCGAGTGCGAGAATTACAAATAGGATATATCCCTGAAGATCGTCAAACAATGGGTTTAATAATGGGGTTTAGTATTGCGAATAATTTAATTTTAAAAGCTTTTACTAAGTTACCTTTTGTGAGACGTTTCTTTCTACAAAAACAGATAATTCAGAAAACTGCCGAGACTAAAATTCAGCAATTTGATATTCGCGCTTCTGATAGTAATGTGAAGATAAGTCAGCTATCAGGGGGAAATCAGCAGAAAGTTGTCTTAGCACGAGAGTTAGATCGGGAACCATCATTAATTATCGCCATGCAACCGACGCGGGGGCTAGATGTAGGGGCGACAGCAGCAGTACAACAACAGTTATTATCTCAACGCGATCGCGGTGCGGCTATTCTCTATATTTCCACAGAATTAGAGGAAGTCTTGGCAATAAGCGATCGCATAGCAGTCATATATCGGGGCGAATTTATCGATGTTTTAGATCGGGAAAGGGCGACAATAGAAACAATTGGATTATTAATGGCTGGAGAAAAAGCAAACCCGGCCTAGTTTTCTGGTTCAAACATCTCTTTTGCAGCCGCACAAACTGGACACACCCAATCGTCTGGGATATCCTCAAATTGCGTACCTGGTTCTATTTCTGCTTCTGGATCGCCTGCTTCTGGATCGTAAATGTAACCACAGACGCTACATATATATTTCTGCATTTGTTCTATCCTACAATTCAATTGTAGATGCTGTAGGGACGCACAACTATGCGCCCCTAAGAGATATAAAATGCAATTATACGGTCATTTTTGATTTAGACCAGATGCCGTTTTCATCTTGCTCGAACTGTTCGCGCACTACATCCCAAGCATGATGTTCGGCTTTAGATTCATCGCCAGATTGGGCGAGTTCGCTGTTGTAGTTAGCAATAAACAGTCTTTGTGCGTCTTCCGATAGATGAGAACGGATTTCGGGAGACAAATGGCTAGAATCTTCAATTTGTCCTTTTCCAAAGCGCGGTAGAGGCGTTTCATTAATATGTACTTCCTCACCACCAGCACTTTCAAGTAATAGCTGAATCTCGCCAGATTTATTTGCTGGAACCTCAATACCTACCATAAAGTCACCCGCTTCGATGCGAGTTTGGTAAATTGTTGCTTTATCTTCTGGCATTCCTAGAGTCGCCAAAGCAGAAGCTAAACCCGCACCCGCACTACCGGCGATCGCACCAGTCGCAGCACCTAACAAAGCCGCACCAATGGGACCTGCTGCTACCAGCGTACCAACAAAAGGTACAAATAACACTCCTACTCCTGTCAGCAAACCAAGAGCCGAACCAAATAAGGAGCCAAAAATTGCTCCTTGTTTCAAGCCACCTAAAATCACATCTTTCTTCGTCAGAAAGCCAGCAATTTTAGTTTCTGAATGGAAGTTTTTCCCGATTACAGAAATGTCATCGCGGGAAACACCCCGATCTAGCAAACGGCGGATGACATTATCGACTTGTTCCTTCTCTTTGAAAATTGCCGAAACAGTCCGCTCAGCCATTGTAACTGCTGGTTGGGTTTGCTCTCCTGTCGCTGTCATTTTGTTCTCCTAGAACAGATTTTTCACGCTATTTCATTTAGGAGAATACCAACCTCTAAATTCCGTGCCGTCGCCCTTAGGGTTGATTAGCAAAGTTTATACATTGAGTTCAATTGCAGACTAGAAGCGAACCCACCTTCTTTGAAAACGGCTGAAAATACCCACTGCGATCGCCACTAACAGTAAAATCCAAATGATACCACCAGGGAGAAACGTGATAATTCCCAAGCCGCGCAACACCCAAATCGCGATCGCGGTCAGTAAAAGAATTATAAATAAACGTAAAGCTAAATTTTGCGATTTCGTAGAGCGATTGATTTTTTTCATCTGCGGTTTTCTGAATCTACCTCATCCGATGCAGCGGGCGATCGCAAATTGGATAAATCCAATCCGGCAACTTGGCTCAAATCCACAGTAATGTTTTCTTCGGGATAAGAACGCAATAGATTGATAATATTCATGCCATCGTATTCTCGCGAGGCAAGAGAAACAGCAGCGTGTAATTGCTCTACTGTCATGTCAGGAAAAGCTAACCCTAAAGCAGCTAGCAGTTGTTTCCCACTAGCAGAACTTTGCCAGCGTTTCATCGAACGGTCAAACTTTTTCGGATCGAGGTCTAAACGGCGATTTAACGTATCTCTCACATCATCCGTCAGCCAAGGTGCGTAGAGTTGCAAGCTACCCGATAACTTTCCCTTCTTGGCAAAGCGCTCTAAATCCTTCATTTCGATTTTCTGCTCGAACGAGCCTAGACGAAAAGTCACCGTCTCGGCTGCTGTAGCTGCTGGTATGGTAGCACCCCAACCAAAAGCCAGAAAGAGACTTGATAAGAACCCGATTTGCGATCGCGTGAATTTCATCGCAGCTTACTATGAGGGATAAGTCTAGCTTAGCTTCTGATGTACGGTATGAGTTTTTTGGCGATCGCGATTCCCATTCAGATGATAAGAAAATCGAAAAAACTATTACCTTAACTAAATGCGGCGCTTATCGTATTACAAACCCTACCACTGAATTTTGTGGTGGAATGCGATCGCGTGACTCACTCAGAATCAAAGACAGTTATGATGAAGCGACTGATAGCAAGTATCGTTAGCATTTGTTTCGTACTGGTAGCGTGTCTGTCCTTTCCTGAAATCGCCCAAGCCAAAAGCTGCACTTTACGAATCATTGGCTGGGAGGGATATATGGATGCCTCTTTTGCCAAACCATTCGAGCAGAAATATGGTTGTAAAGTCATCCCAACTTATGCAGGCTCCTCTGATGAGATCTATGCCAAGATTAAAGCCAGTAAAGGCAAGACATACGATCTCGTCACTGCTTCGGGAGACTTAACCAAACGCTTGTATGATGCCAATTTAGTAGAGGCGATCGATTTAAGTTTAGTCCCCAACTACAAAGATTTATTCCCAATTTTTCAGCAGCCAGCGTATAACACCTTTGACGGTCAAGCCTATGGTGTTTCGATTGCTTGGGGACCAGATTTTTTAATTTACGACAAATCCGTAGTCAAATCTGAACCGAAAAGCTGGGATGTCCTCTATCAACCAGAATATCAAGGTAAAGTTTCTCTACCTGACTACCCCATCTTCAATGCTGATGTTGCGTTGTGGAAAGGTAGCTCTAATATCTACGACATTAGCAAAGACCAGTTGGCAACAGAAATTAAACCCGATCTTTTTCGCTTGCGCCCGCAGGTCAGAAAATTTTGGAACAGCCAAGGAGAGTTAGCCCAACTCTTTTTAAATAAAGAAATTGCTCTAGCGTGGGGTTGGCCCGTAGCAATTGAAGAACTAAAACGCGCTAACTTTCCTGTAGGAGCGACCATTCCTCAAGAAGGGACAACTGGATGGAGCGATTCTTGGATGTTGCTCAAAGGCTCTTCTAACAAAGAAATCGCCCATGCCTGGATGAATTATATGCTGAGGGGAGAAGCTCAGAAACCCATGACAGAGGTTACTGGTTATTGGGCTGTTTCCCAGCAAGTTTTACCGCTACTCACCGCCGAACAGCGCCGAGATTCTCATTTAGAAGACATCGAAAATTACTACAGCCAAATCCACTTCTGGGAAACCGTACCTAACTACGATGACTGGGTAGCCTTGTGGAACGAGTTTCGAGGACAGTGACAGTTATCAGGGACCAGTGACTAGTGGCTAGCGGCTAGAATTGATCCCTCAGCTCCCCAGCTCCCCCTGCTCTCTTCCCCCAGCTCCCTGCTCCCTAAACAGGTACGGGAATCCTACCTCAGTGACAGGTTAGGGCTGGGTTAGAAACGATAAATTAGTAGATGTAGTTGGTGCAAAGCAAATAGCTAGCACGGTGTCAGAATTAAACGCTATAAGCAACTGCAAATCATTTGGAGTTATTACTAAGGGCAAATCGTATTACCCTAAAGGAAATAAACCAAAGTCAATATTGTTTTTCGGGCAGTGAGATATGCGTAATAAACTGCTTTCAGTCATGAAACCGTTGATAAAATCTTTGTTCGTATTCGGTCTAATCGCTACTTTAGCGTTTGGTCATGTGGATAGTGCGTTAGCAGCTAGTGGCGGTCGGATTGGTGGTGGCTCTTTTAGAGCGCCTAGCCGTGGCTACTCTACTCCTAGAACCTACGCTCCTGGTGGTGGCGGTGGCTACTACGCACCCTATCCTGGTGGCGGATTTGGATTTCCTTTCTTGTTTCCCTTCTTTGGCATCGGCGGCGGCTTTGGTGGCTTGTTTACGATCCTGATCTTTTTTGCGATCGCCAACTTTATGCTACAAGCCTTCCGGCGTGCTAGTAGTGGGGGTAGCGTAGAGGAATTAGAATACGATAGTAATCCTACTGTCAGTGTCACTCGCGTACAAGTCGGTTTGTTGGCTGAAGCAAGAGGCTTACAGGCTGAACTCAACCGGATTGCCGAACTCGCCGATACTAACTCGCCTGAAGGTAGAGTACAAGTATTGCAAGAAGCTTCTTTAGCTCTGTTACGCCACCCCGAATACTGGGTCTATGCTGGTGGTAGCACTCAGCAATCTCGCTTGACGGGTGCAGAAGCTGAGTTTAACCGTTTATCCTTGGCAGAACGCAGCAAGTTTAGCGAAGAAACTCTTTCCAACGTCAACAATCAGCTCAAGGCTGCAACGCCTAAAGCAGAATTACCAGCAGGTGACGGCTCTGGTAGTAGCGATTTAGCCGTGAAAGATCCTGGTGAATACATCGTCGTCACTCTGATTGCAGCGACTTTGGGTAAATTGCAAATACCAGCAATCAATAGTACTGACGATTTGCGTCAAGCTCTACGTCAGTTTGGTAGTATTCCTAGCGATAAACTCTTGGCGATTGAAGTGTTATGGACACCTCAAGCTGAAGGTGACACCCTCAGTTCTGATGATGTTCTAGCAGAATATGCAGATCTGAAACTGGTATAAGATTTGCAGCATTGAATAAATTTGTAGGGGCGCACGGCTGTGCGCCCCTAACGTTTGTATTTATATTTAGATATAACTCTCGATAAATGCGATCGCCTCTGTTAGTCCAGCCTGAGTTTTCAGATTCGTAAAAATAAACGGTTTATCGCCGCGCATTTTCTTCGCATCTCGTTCCATAACGCTCAAATCGGCTCCAACATAAGGAGCGAGGTCGGTTTTATTAATCACTAACAAATCTGATTTGGTAATCCCTGGTCCACCTTTACGGGGAATCTTATCACCTGCTGCCACATCAATCACGTAAATTGTCAGGTCTACTAACTCAGGACTAAAAGTAGCTGCGAGGTTATCACCACCACTTTCTAGAAATACTAAGTCCAGATTGAGAAATTTTTGTTCTAACTGTTCGATCGCGGCTATGTTCATTGAAGCATCTTCGCGAATCGCCGTGTGTGGACAACCGCCAGTCTCTACACCTAAAATGCGATCGCTTGAGAGTGCTTGAGCGCGTACCAAAAACTGAGCGTCTTCTTGAGTATAGATATCGTTTGTCACTACCGCAATGTTGTATTGCTGACGCAAGTGCTTGCACAGCGCCTCGACTAAGGCTGTTTTCCCCGAACCGACAGGACCAGCTACACCAACTCGAAATGCACTCATATTGGTTTTATTCTGTAAAAAACAGTGCCTAGACTGAGGCTAGGCACTAGATTTAAACAAATTATCCTATTTATCCCGTGGCGATCGCTGTTTATTTACCAAACTTGCGCCAAGGACCCCAAATCGCGAATGTGATGCCAGGGTCTTGAATATTGACAAACATCGTTCTACCATCGGGCGAGAAACAGGCTCCAGCAAACTCGCTTTCATTAAGTGCGTTGCGAGCGAAATCGTAGAGTTCTCCTTGGGGAGTAATGCCGACTACAAATTGTTCGCCTTCACCATCTTCGCAGATAAATAAATCGCCTAAAGGAGAGACAACGACATTATCAGGTCCATCTAAAGTATTTTGTTCGTTTGGCTCTACAAATAGTTCGAGCGTACTACCATGCCGAGAGTTATTAGGAACGTAACGCCAAACTTGACCGAGTTCTAATTCACCGCCATCAGTAGAGCAAAAGTATAATTCGCCATTGCCGTACCAAATTCCTTCCCCACGGGAAAACTGTGCTGCGCCTTTGGCAAAACCTTCAACTCTGACGGTATCTTTAACGGGGTTTACATCGTCGATGCGTACCCACTCAACTGCCATCGGTTGTCCTACAGGAAAATTAGTTTTGGTAATTGCCTGCGGCATATCTTTAATCTTCAGTGCTTCCAGCACTCCACCTGCTTGCAAGTTCCCAGCAAAATTGGGAATGAAGCGGTAAAACAGACCATCTCCCCTATCTTCCGTCTGATAGACAATGCCAGATTTAGGATCTACCGCAACTGCTTCATGATTAAATCGACCCATCGCCACCAACGGAATCGGATTGACAGGTTCCGTAGCACTACTCGGTACTTCAAAGTTATAGCCGTGCAGCTTAGAGACATTAGTGACAGCGCCAGGTTGATTATCTGCGGGAGTAGAAGTATTTTCTTCGCAACTAATCCAACTACCCCAAGGGGTGGGTCCGCCAGCGCAATTTCGATAAGTCCCAGCTAGGGAAGCAAAATCTTTTATCAGTTCCCGATTCCGTCCTACAATCAGTGTTGTAGTACCACCACGGCATAAACTGTCGTACTGTTTTTCTGCTGGCGCGTCAACTTTTGGTTTCGTCACTTCATCTGGACTGAGTTCGTGATTGCGTACCAAAATAGTAGTGCCTTGCGCTCCAGGAAAAGCAGCCATCCCATCATGGTCGCCAGGTACGGGTTTACCATCGCTCATGATGTCACCAGTGCGGGAAAAAACTCGATATTGAAAACCAAATGGTAAATCCAACAAGCCATTTGGATCTGATTGCAGCGAACTGTATCCTATGCCTTTAATAGATTCACCGCGAGCCTGTCTAGCATAGAGTTCTTTTAATGGTGCTGCTAAAATCGTTCCTGCGGTGCTAGCACCTGCTAAAACAAAAAAAGAACGCCGCGATATACTCATTTTGTTATCTAACCTTAAGCCTGCGTCCACAGCTTAGTTGACGCGGCTCAAAAGCAGACAAAGGCTGAATTAATTTCCAGTTAAGGTTTAATGGTAAAACGATTATGTTTTAGAACGAACAAAATATTTTTTCACCTGTAATTTATGGCGATCGCTACCCACTGTTCGTGCTACCATCTGGCATTGTCGCACCGTGTAAGGTTGCCCCTGTGAGGTTAGCACTACTGATTTCAGCTTTAAATAAGTTAGCGTTCTCTAAGTTAGCATTGGTTAAGTTTGTCCGCGCTAAAAATCCTTCAATTAACGAACTATCAATTAATACTGCTGCTAGTAAATTAGCTCGACTTAAATCGACTCGATTCATTCTTGCTTTAGTCAAATTAGCATGACTTAGGTTTGCTTTAGTTAATTTACTATCAGATGCGATCGCATGGCTTAAATTGGCACGAGTTAAATCTGCTTCATTCAACAACGCTCGTTCGAGTTTAGTATTACTTAAATTCGCCTCTCTTAAGATCGCCCGATCTAAATTAGCATCGCTGAGAAATGCATCAGATAAATTAGCTTCACTTAAATTAGCACCGTAAAGATTAGCACCCCGCAAATTAACTTCAACTAAATTAGCACAGCGCAAATCGGCTCCAGACAAATCTACCCCTGCCATATTTGCACCCCGCAAATCAGCTTGAAATAGTCTTGCACTGCGTAAATTAGCTGCATATTCTTTTTGTTCTTGTCTGAGGTTAGCACCGCGAAGACAGCCACCTGTTAAGTTAGCACCGCTCAAATTGGCATTACGTAAATCTGCATCGATCAAATTTGCATCGAGTAGATTAGCTAGCCTCAGATCGGCACTGCGTAGATCTGCACCCTGTAAAATTGCTCCGTGTAAATCGGCATCCTGTAACTTGATTTCGCGTAAATCAGCTTGCGTTAAGTTAGCGCCACTTAGTTTTGTACTACTTAAATTAGCTTTATGTAACTGCGCCCTATTTAAATAAGCAAAAATTAAATTGGCACTACGTAAATCAATACGGTTCATTTAAGGCTACGCTGTGCTGAGGATAAAGAAAATAGGAGGATTGGTTCGGGAGGGGGTGGCTCGATGTCTTGGCTTTTTTGAGCGAAACTTGGATACAGGTTTTTTTACAACTCTGGGATTGGTACGAGAAACTCGTTCAGGTAACAGAGTGTCTAAAATCTCTACAGTTAACCAACTTAAAAAAAGGGGAGTTCTTGTGATTGCAAGCGTTGAAATTTCGGGATAGCACGACGAATAACTCGCAATGTCCCAGTGAAACTCAGACGCAAAGGAGTGATACCCGCGCTCTTTGCAGCTTGAAACATCAATAACCGCACAGCCCAGTGTCCTAACAACCACCCGTAAACTTCCTGCACAACTTCACGCGGTTTTTGAGAGCGAATATGAGTTTTTCGTCCTGATAAATGTACTTTGAGTTCATCAATAGTATTTTCTACTTCCCAGCGTTGATGATATTCAATCGCCAGTAGTTGAGCCGGAAATTTCTCCAATTCCAATAAGCTGGTAATTAAGCGATATCTTAGTTGTTCCTCTGGGTTGTCGGTATTACCAATTGTGTATTCAATCACTCGGACTTGTATGGGCTGGCAAGCTTTTGAGCGGAATTTAGCAGGTGGATAAATCCAACTCAGATAAGAACCATCCGCCAGTGGTTCTTCGCACAAAAACTTGACATTTGCGGGAATTCTTCCTAAATAATCGCTACCAGTTGTGACAGTTGCTTGCACCATTGCATAAGAATGTAACCCTCTGTCCCACATCAACAACATCCCTGAACTCACGGAGCGTAATAATCTTAATGCCCGCACTCGTTCTCCTATTCGATATGGACACATCAATGCATCAAAGATTAAATGTGTTCCTGCTTCTACCAAAATGACTAATCGCAGTTTGGGAAATGCGGCTTGTGTGCCAGGACGGCTGCTCGGACGACCAAAAACTCTCGCATTTTCATCGCTGTCTGGCAGATCGAAGCAAGTCCGATCAATTACCACAATTCGCAATCCATTGAGAAATGCTCCTTTGGTATCGGTGCTAGCCATTGGTCGCACCAGTTGATGGAACAATTGACTCATCACCCTTGGACTTAATCGTTGTCGGGCTTGCGTTATTGCTGATTTACAAAAAACTCGCCAGTATTTCCCCACTTTCACCCATGCTTCGCTCAGCCCATCAATTAAGTTTTTCAGCACATCTCTCATCGAATCTCGTGACCACAGACTCATCGCAATTACCAAACAAATTACCAATTGTGCTGGTAACGAGCGTTTACGTTGTTCACAAACTTTAGTTTTAGCGATCGCTTGCTCGATCTCCGTGGATGGGATGGCTGCCTCTATCGCTTTGAACACATCACTACTTTGTATCGTAGGAGACAACAATGAGAAATCCTTCAGATGCACTACACTCACTTTCCATTCTTGGGAACAATGCTTAATTTACAACACTTTGAGCCTTAACTGAACCGTAGTGCTACGTAAATCGGTTTGAATCAGATTAATACTAACGAGATCTGCACTAAATAAATTAATTCCTTTTAATTCCAAACCGCTAAAATCAATTTCTCCATTTGCATACCGTTGTATAAGTTCATTGGCATCCATAAATTATGTGTAGTAAATATTGTGACAGTACAATCAAAGTCAGAAATTAAAAATTAAAATATGGGCTTAAGCGCTTGACTAATAATATTAGCGATCGCCGAATAATCGTGTGGTTTATTCAGTTTTCGAGCTGTTGAATTGAGAGTGTCAACCAAAGCTTCAAAAGATTGACAGGTATCAGTTATAGTACGAATTAATTCATATAGCTCTGTGCTGCGTAAAGCCGCCCAATCTTGTTGACTCCAATCAAATTGATGTTCTAATACCGAAAATAATAATATTTTTGCTTGTAAGGGATTAGCTTGAATCATTACCTTTAAGCGTATTTCAAATGGCTCAACTTTTTTCTTAGTTGGTATAGATGCTGTTGGAATAAGATCTGGAATCACAGGAGCCTCTTGACGCACCGTCGTGACTAACGGAACAGTAATTAGATCGGACTCAGAACTTAGTTTATTTTTTTCAAAATCGTATAAAATTTGCGCTTCGGTAATAATCGTACTAGCAACACTTAAATACTGCTCTGGCTTATTTAAAGTTTGTGCCATTCTATAAACATTTTTGTTCAAGCTTTCTATATCTGAATAGATAGTAACTAAGTCTTGCACGAGATCGGTCAAACTTATACTATCTAACTGATTTTGGTCTCTAGCCCAATTTTTTTTGACTACGTAGAAAACTAGTTTTTTAATTCGAGCTGCATCTTCATTTTGCTCTAAAGATTGTAGGACTTGAGTGAATAAGGACGAGTTTTCCATAGATCGAACAGCGCGATCGCTCCAGTTTATACTGTTCCGGTGATAAGAAAGCACGATCGTAACACAACCTAAACGCATCATAAGGATTAAGATCGCGATGGAGTCCCGCACGCATCTCGTTCATGACAAAATCTCGTATTCGTGCTGCTAAACCAGACACACAGCCTCACTTTGACTACTTTTACGACAAACCAGGTAGTCTACCAGGAACTTTGAATATTGGGGTTGATGCTCAACCACCAGTTATCGTTTTAATTGACTACAACGAAGCAGACGCAACACGCCAAACCTTAGCCACGCCAGAAGAATGCCTTCCCTATCTGGACACCGAATCTGTCTCTTGGGTTGACGTGCAAGGCTTAGGTAGCGAAGATATCTTACAAAGATTGGGACAAGTTTTTAATCTGCATCCATTGGTTTTAGAAGATATCGTCAACGTGCCGCAACGTCCCAAAGTAGAAGACGATTACGAAGATCATTTAGTCATGATCGCACGGATGGTGATACCAAAAGAAAGTGGTGGTTTTCATAGCGAACAAGTCAGTTTTATTTTAGGAAAACACTACCTACTCACAGTCCAAGAGGAACCAGAACATGACTGTTTTGAACAGGTACGCCAGCGAATTCGTTACAACAAAGGTAGCGTCCGCAAGCTGGGAGCAGATTATCTAGCCTATACGCTCATAGATTCAATTATTGATGGCTTTTTTCCCGTACTGGAAGCATACGGAGAACAGATGGAAGACTTAGAAGACGAAGTTATTACTAAACCAACGCGGCAAACTTTAAATAAAATCTATCGCGTCCGACGAGAGTTACTCAGCTTGCGGCGGTCAATTTGGCCTCAACGAGATGCGATCGCCATGCTGATCCGCGATGATAATGACAGTTTAATTAGCGATCGCGTCCAAGTCTATTTACGCGACTGTTACGACCATGCCGTACAAATTTTAGACATGGTAGAAACCTATCGCGAATTAACTTCTGGTCTAATGGATGTCTACCTATCAGCCGTGAGTAACAAAATGAATGAAATCATGAAGTTGCTGACGGTAGTTTCTTCTATATTTATTCCCTTAACTTTCATTGCTGGGGTCTACGGTATGAACTTTAACACGGAAAAATCTCCCTGGAATATGCCGGAATTAAATTGGTACTGGGGATATCCCTTATGCTTGGCAGCTATGGTAGCAACCGCTGCTGGACTCATCTATTTCTTCTGGCGGCGAGGTTGGTTTGAAAACTTCTCTGATGTCAAGGATAGAACGTCAACAAGAAGTCGTAAGTGGTAAGTCGGAAGTCACTACTAATCGGCTCACTTCCCAATGATAAATGACAAATGACCATTACACTAGATCTAGAGAGAGTAGGCGCAGGCAGTTGCAGCCAGCTTTTACAGATGGTCTGAGGAAAGTCTGGACTCCCGAAAGACCAAACTTGCTGGGTAACGCCCAGTGCGAGCGATCGTGAGGATAGTGCCACAGAAAGATACCGCCAATGCTAGGGAGTAGGGAGTAGGGAGTAGGGAAAAACCCTCAACTCTCAACTCTCAACCCTCACTACTCATTTGGTAAGGGTGCAAAGGTGCGGTAAGAGCGCACCAGCAGCATCGAGAGGTGCTGGCTCGGTAAACCCCGGTTGGGAGCAAGGTCGGAGGAACTACGGTTGGTCTTTTACCAGTTCCGCTATTGGTGTACCGCTAGAGGTGTCTGGTGACAGGCATCCCAGATAGATAACTGCCTTCTGTATGTAGAGATGCGATCGCGTTGATGCAGCAGAAAACAGAATCCAGCTTATGTCCTGCTCTCTCAGCATTACGATCTATAGGGGCGCACATCTTTGCGCCCCTATGGATTTATTACAATTAGCAGTTGGCATAATATTTGCGATCGCGCTTGTATCGATCCCAACAACTGACCAAGCAACGAGCTATCGAAATCGTAGCTAAACACTTGGATAGATGTAATTATTAATGCTTTGCTGCTAAAGAACTTACATGAGTTCTACTACGTACCATGACACAACAGCTGACGAGGCAAGACCCTTCAACTTGGGTGGAGCGACTGGCGAGATTTGGTTATGCAGCTAAGGGAGTGGTTTACGGTATTGTTGGATTGTTGGCAGCACAAGCGGCTTTTGGCGCAGGTGGAAAAACAACAGATACCGAAGGTGCATTACAAACGGTATTAACTCAGCCATTCGGAAAATTTTTACTAGCTGCGATCGCTCTTGGTTTACTTGGTTATGCACTTTGGCGATTCGTCGAGGCAATTAAAGATCCCGAACATAAAGGCACAAATGCTAAAGGAATTTTTCAGCGACTTGGTTATGCAATTAATGGTGTTATATACGCTAGTTTAGCTTTTACTGCCGTTCAATTAGTTGCAGGAACTGGCGGTGGAGGAGGGGGTAATTCTACACAAGATTGGACGGCAAGGCTACTTTCCCAACCTTTCGGACAATGGTTGGTTGGAACTGTAGGCGCGTTTATTATTGGGATGGGTTTCTATCAGTTTTATCGCGCTTTTAAGGCTAAATTTCGTAAAGAAATGGATCTGCATCAATTAAGTGAAACTGAGCAAAAATGGGTATTAGGGATTAGTGGATTTGGCACGGCAGCACGGGGAGTCGTATTTTGCGCGATCGGCTTTTTTCTGATCCAAGCGGCAAGAAATAATAACCCTAACGAAGCAAGAGGACTGGGTGAGGCGCTACAGGTGTTATCCCAACAACCTTTTGGGAAGTGGATTTTAGGAATTGTAGCTTTGGGATTAATTGCTTACAGTATTTATATGGTGTTGCAAGCACGATATCGCCGATTGAAAGTAGATTAAATCGTGAGTGAAATACGAGGAATTTGGATTACCAATACCGATAGTGCAGTTCTCGACTCTCAAGCTAATATTGCCGAGGCGATGAATTTCTTGGCAGCGACGGGATTTAACGTGGTGTTCCCCGTTGTGTGGAGTAAAGGAGCTACAGTTTATCCCAGTCAAGTGATGCGATCGCAGTTTGGCTTGGCGATCGATCCGCGCTACACCAATCGCGATCCGTTAGCCGAACTGGTGACTGAAGCAAGACGAGTCGGACTTAAAGTTATTCCCTGGTTTGAATATGGTTTTGCGAGTTCCTACAATCAAAACGGAGGACAGTTATTAGCAAAAAAACCGGAATGGGCAGCCCGCGACTGTAACGGTAATTTACTGAAAAAGAATGGTTTCGAGTGGATGAATGCCCTCGACTCCCAAGTACAAGATTTTTTGCTGAGTTTAATTTTAGAAGTTGTCAATAATTACGATATAGATGGCATTCAAGGCGACGATCGCATTCCTGCTATGCCCTGTGAAGGCGGCTACGACGCGGGAACTGTAGCCCGCTATCGCCAAAAATTTCGCCGTCAACCCCCCTCAAACCCCCAAGATCGGCGTTGGCTGCAATGGCGGGCAGATATTTTAACTAACTTTCTCGCCCGTCTGAATCGAGAAGTCAAAGCCGTTAATCCCAATTTACTCATATCAATGGCTCCTAGTATCTACGACTGGGGTTATAAAGAATATCTGCAAGATTCTCAAACTTGGCTGCAACGAGGATTAGTCGATCTACTCCACCCCCAAGCTTATCGCCGCGATTTCAACAGCTACAAACAGATTATCGATCGCCTTGTCAGAGAACAAGTTACCCCACAACAGCGATCGCGAGTCGCTCCAGGTGTTTTACTCAATATTAGTTCGTACCGCATGTCTCCTCAATATTTATCGCAGGCGATCGCCCACAATCGTTATTGTGGTATTAACGGAGAAGTATTTTTCTTTTACGAAGGCTTGCGATCGGATAATAATGCTTTAGCTAAAGTTTTACGTAACGGTGCTTATGCGAAATCTGCTGCCTTTCCCGCTGTTGCCAACCTTGCCCAGCCCCAGCCTGAGAACGCTGGTTCTTCGGTAGCTAGAGGAATTCAGAATTTATTCAAATTGTGGCAGAATCGCTTTTAAGGACAAAATATTTGTAGGGGCGCATGGAATACCAAGCACAAGTACAACAAAATATTGCCACGCTCAAGCACGATTTACCAACTCTGTTTGAACGAGATATTTCCTACGATATCTATACACAAAATATTTACTTTCAAGACCCAGTCAATAAATTTAAATATAAATTCAATTATCGAATTATTTTTTGGACATTACGATTTCACGCCAAATTATTTTTCACAGAAATCTACTTTGACTTACACGACATACATCAGAAAGACGAACAGACGATTCTAGCAACTTGGACTGTTCGAGGAATATTACGGCTACCTTGGAAACCCAAAGTGTTTTTTAACGGCTATTCTAACTACAAATTAAATGAAGATGGTTTAATTTACGAACATATCGACACCTGGGATCGCCCACCAAAAGAGATATTACAACAGTTCTTTCAAAAAAATTAATCTGCCTATCCTCCGAGAAAGCTATACACAACATCTGCGTTCATCTGCGTTCAATCTAAACACTACTGCCACGACAATACAAGCTTTGTCCAATTTTTACCAATGACAGTTTCCTTTGCTTTTGGCATGTAATCAATGTCTTGATAATAAGCTTTAATCTTCAAATCCTTCAAAGAAGCATGACCAAAATTTATCAAATTGTATATACTTAATAACAAATCGAGAGGTAAAGGTTCGAGCAAAGGATAAATATTATTAACTTGAATCAGTACTTTTTAAAAGCCTACAGCCTTACTATTTATCTCCTTTTCTTGTGACTCAGCAAAAGCACCACGCAGTTTCATAAAATCACAATTTGCAGCAGAATCATTTTCCCAATAACTATTTACTCTATCGAAAGCAACAGACAGTTGTACGTTTTTTGTAAGTGCTAAAGGCAATAATAACCGCCCACTAGGTTTTAATTGCTGTTGCCAAGCAGGTAAAATATCCCCAGCGCCAACTGTGAGAATAATCCGATCGTATGGTGCAGCAGCAGGATAACCAAAACCACCATCAGCACAAATAACTTGCACGCGATCGCAACCAGCAGTCAATAAATGCTGACGGGCATTTTCTACAATATCTGCATCAATATCGAGGGTAATAACTTGACCGAAATCGCCAACTAGATAATCTATCAGAGCAGCATTATAACCCGTTCCCGCACCAATTTCTAATACGCGATCGCCCTTTTGTACGTTCAATTGTTCTAGCATAATTGCTACAATTGATGGCTGAGATGCAGAACTGATTGGTTCGCCGTTCAAGAGCTTGGTAATAATCGCTTCATCTGTATAGGCTGTTTCTATTGAAACACCTGGAAGAAATAAGTGACGCGGTACGCTACGAAAAGCAGCTTCTACGCGAGGAGTACGAATGCATCCTTGTTGTTTGAGGCGATCGACTAGTGCTTGATGTCGTGCAGATATATCAACCATCACTCAATCCCGATTGCTGCAACGCTTGCATCAATAATTCTTCTAATTTTAGCGTTGCAGCCCAATTATTTAAATAGTCCAGATCGAGGCGATCGCTTTGAACTTTTAGCACACCTAATACATCTCGCCATCGATATAGCCAGTGGATGAGATGTTAAAATAACTGCTAATTAAGCTTCATACATGCGATCGCCTCATCGTGGCTAGTCAACACCCCAAAGACAATCCTGTTGATGTGTGGATAATCTCAGCATCAAGGTAAGTAAATCTTTTTGCGGTAGAGAAGACTTGCAGTAATAGGGATATTTCGGTTCTCTCGAACTGTAATCGTAAAAGAGAGCAAATCGATCGCTATTTTCCGGCACTTTACCTCGATGGAAAATGCTACCAGTATCTACTAGAATTACTGTACCAGCCGCACCAGTGCATGAGATCCATTCAGATTGAGGAATAATTGGTTCTACAGTTTTATCTTGTAGGTAGCCATGTTTGTATCCCAGCGAACTAGATAAAAGCGCAGTCAAAGGTTTAGAAATATATTGAAAAGGACCATTACCTTCGCTGACATCATTTAAGTAAATGATAATTTTAAAGACACAGCGATCTTCCGTGTCTATGTGCCAAAGCCTTGATTTAATTTTGACATCATTTGCTAAATCTTTCCGAAAGTATACACCGTGATATGCGATCGGTAGACCAATGTAATTCTCGGTAATATCCAGCAATCTATCTTCTAATCCCCAGAGGAAAAGCTCTGGATGTGCCATAACTTGCGCGTTGCTGGCGTGAATGGCAAATTCTTGTTTGTTACTGGGTAAAACGTTTCGTAAGGTTGGCAGTACTTTTTTTACAGCTGCCAGAACTGAAGGTGTAGAAGCAATATTTAATGCTTCTAAGGAAGTTATAAAAATTCCTTCCTGTTTGAGAGTCTTAACAATCTGAGAATCGTTGGGAGTAAGTCCGGGTAACTTATGAGTATGCTGCTCAACTGCCTCTTTATAAGCAAGTTCTGAGGGAATTGTAAATACTGGAGTATCGAAAATCTTTCTTAAGATTTTATTACGTACTTGATGTATTCTTTTTGTTATGAGCATTTCAGTTACTTATACGCTTACTCTTGATTTAAAAGTGTTTGTTTAACAGGGCTAATTGATTATTTCTATATTAGGTATAAATTCTAACATACACTCAAACTACCTCTTTGGATAGAGATTGGAGATAAAGTGAGTGTAAATCTAAGTTGAAGAAACGATGAAGTGCTTGACGATCGCCGCTCTAAAATCAAGTTGAGAATGCATGTGAGAGCGATCGATGCTTACTTTTGCTGTACTCGCTGTAAACGAGATTTTATGTGAATGGAAGTCATGCGCGCTTGCTAGAGGTGGATTTAGTTAAAATACTGTTTGTCATAAGCAAATTCCGCGAAATATAGCTCAATTTCACATAGATGTAATATATTGTTACGAATAACTCGTGAAGTCTTGAGAAAACATCGCGTCATTCACTGCACCGTTAAGCTCTGCGATCGCCAATTTTACGATTCGTTAGCAGGAGAAACTTTTTGAACAATGCTTTCTTTCCGCGGTGGTTTAACTAACCAACGCTGGCTAATAGCCACGAACAACACGGTTAACCCCTGAATAGCAAAAACAATCGTTACGGGAACACCTGCGCTGCGTTGCATGACATTTGCACCGCTACGGAGGGCGCTAAAAAATAGAGAAGTGAGAACAACTCCGAGAACGCTACCGCGACTCAAAAAAGCGATCGCGATCGCATCAAAGCCGTAACCAGGTGAAACTTGCTCGAATAGGCGAAATTTCAACCCCATCACCTCCGATGCACCAGCCAACCCCGCCAAACCACCCGCCAGCGCCATGACGAGCATGATGGTACGTTGTACCGATATACCACCATAACGGGCTGCAATTGGGTTCATCCCCACGGCGGCGGTACGATAACCAAAAGGCGATCGCTGTAACAGTACCCATAACACCCCAGCCGCTACGAGTCCGACTAAAATTCCTGCATGGGCTAAACTACCTGGTAGAATAATCGGCAATTGGGCAGAGCGGGCAATGATGGGAGAATAAGGGCTAGGTGCATTAGGAGCCATTAACGGTCCTTGAACGAGGTAACTGACTAAGTTAAAAGCAATATAATTGAGCAGCAGCGTAGTAATGACTTCATTAACTCCCCGTACTGCTTTAAGGTAACCAGGAATTAAACCCCAAATTCCCCCAAAGAGAAAACCCGCTAGTAGTGCTAAAGGGACGTGAATTAATGCAGGTATACCTTTGATAGATAATCCCGCGATCGCACTACCCAAGGCTCCCATATAAATCTGTCCTTCACCACCAATATTAAATTGTCCTGCCCGTAAAGCTACCAATACTCCTAAACTAGTTAGTAGCAGGGGAGCCATTTTTGTCAGCGTGTTGCCAAAACCGAAATATGTAGAAAGGGATTCTTGAAATAAAGCCGTATAAGCCGCGATTGGATTTGCGCCTGCAACAAGCATTAATCCCGCACCCACGATTAATGCGGAAGCGATCGCGACTACTGGAGGTAGCAAAGATGGGAAAACTGCCAGGATTTGCCTCAATATCTTCTGCATCAGGAGCTACACCTATCGATCTTAACCGTGCGGCTAGGCGATCGGCTCATATTGTTGGACGCTCAACTTAGTCATTAAGTATCGATTTTGGTCTACAAAACCCACCTGACGGTAGAAATTTTGTGCTTTTGTATTGTGCCGGTCGACTTCTAAGTGTAAAGCATTAATTTCTAGTTCGGAGCAAATTTTTTCCAGAAATTGGATCGTTTGTTTACCTATTCCTTGCCCGCGATCGCTGGCTCTAATATAAAACTCATCAATAAATGCATCTCTACCTCGATATTCTAAGCTGTAGCCGAAAGTAATAACAATATAGCCGATCGCCTCTTCACCTTTACGAATTAACCACACTCGACCCAAATCATTATCGAGCAGAAGCTTTAATAATGTAGCGCAGATGCTATTTTCTTGAAATATATAACTGTCAAACTCGCAAAATTCTCTAATAAAATTTATCAATATTTCTACATCAGAAGCTTCGGCAACTTGAAAATCAATTTTCATTTCTTCTTTGTTTTAAGTCAGGAGCATGGGTAAAGCCTGTTAGAGCTTCAGCTATTTACTTAACTTCTACAGCAGTTAAGTAGCGTACATTGCCGTAAGCCATGTCATATTCTATTTCTAATCCACTTAGGATAGCATTAATAGAAGGTAGACAATCCTTCTGATTTATACCAACCAAAAACTCTAGGCAAAACGATTCATCATAACCTGTGAGTAACCGATGTATTGCTCTCCAATTTTTTCAAGTTCTAAATATTTGCCTTTACCTTCATTCAAAATCATGGGAATTTCTTCTCGAAGTAGTTCAAATTCTTTTGGCTTATTCTGCTTTAACTTCTCTATTGTCTCTGCTGCAAAGTTTGAAAACTCCTCAAACCAATCAACATCATCTGGATTGTCTGATTGAATTGTAAATTCTAGCCAGAAGGGAGAGTCCGGTAAGTACTTGGCATTGAAAAATAATTCTGCAAAGTCTGGATATTCTTTTAACTTCTCCAGTAAGTAGGGAGATACTTGCTTCAATTCCCCATTTATCCCCATACCTAACTTTTCTCTTCATTTATGGATTTTGCATTATTGTGTATTAGTTTTATGGCTGGAATTTCGTCAGCCGTCAAAGTAACTACTTTTCCATCTTGGATGATGCTAATTGATTCGCCTAACTTGCGGTGTTTCTCAATTGCTGCTGCGATCGCTGCTTTGACTCCAGTATCAATTTTTTCGTGCATTTGCTTCATTTCTTCTTCAGTCATTTCACTCCTCCAAAATCTTTCTCCAAGTCTCTTCTTCATAGATTGTAGGTTGTCGAGCGATAATACGTTCGGCTACCAATTTAGAAAACGAACTAGAGTTGTCATAAATCATCCAACCATCGCATAAAGGTAAATACAAAGAAACTAAATTTCTCCTTCCCCTCTCATAGCGTCTCCGAATTACTACTTCTGAGATCGAGTGTCCGCCACTAGCTACTCGTCTTGCTACCCGTTCTACTGCCAAGGTATCATTCTAGGCTTGGCAACAATCTCATTGACACAGTGGTTTTTCCTGCACCATTTGCACCACCAATAATATAAAGATTTGGCATTTTAGTGCATGTTAGCAAATCGTCAGTTCGGATAATATATGAAAAAATACAGCATCATTCATCAGATTAACTTGAAGCACTGGTGTAAAACCGTAAGGCAAATCGCCAAAATACAGTAGCGATCGCAAATAGACATAGTGCTAACAGTCCCGCACCAATTACCCAGCCTATCTGAACTCTGCCTAACATTGTCTCGGCTGGAACTGTGGTGAGAAAAGCTACGGGAACGACAAAGGTAAAGAAGAAACGATAGGCAATTGGATAAGCTACCATTGGATACCGTCCTGCTTCTAATAATCCCCTTAATACCTCGGTGACGTTATAAATCTTGACAAACCAAATACTTGTCGCCCCTAACATAAACCATAAACTGTAGAGGCTAATAAAACCAAATATTAACGGAATAGTACTTAGTAAATAGTCACCAATCGTTAAACCGAGTAGACTACCAGCATAACCAACGATCGCTGCACCAAAAAGAATATCTGGGACACCCCAAGGGGAAAGAGTATGGGTGGAAAGCCAAAACTGGCTGTTAATCGGTTTTAACAGGACAAAATCTAACGTTCCCTGTTGAACGTAAGTGACAATTCTGTTGAGATTAGGTGAGAGAAACGTACTGGAAAAGCCTTGAAGTAAAGTAAAAACTCCCAAGACAATTAAGGCTTCTTGCCATTGCCAGCCTTCAAAAGTATAACCGGTGCGATAGAACAGGAAAAGTCCGAATAAACTGCCTGCAAGATTGCCGAGGCTGGTGAGGGTTGCTAAAACGAAATTAGCGCGGTATTCTAACTCAGCCGCGATCGCAGCACTCCACAATAACTTAATTACATCTAAGTATCGATTCACGTTAAGGCTGTCATCGATCGTCATTACTGATTCTAAACGAGATATTCCTCCTTATCTGCGATCGGTTAATCCATGCCCGCCCAGATCGACTAAATCTGGTAGGATAAATGTTTTTGTTGCGTGTTGAGAACTATTTTCCAATAAATCGACGTGACGAGTTTCCATCAAATCGATATGACGTGTTGGCATATGTTGTTTCGATCTGCGAGAAGAACGGCTACCTCTAATCTCAAAATACTGGAGAGTCTTGGCAGCTTCAGCATCCACCGGACGCGAGAAGAAATAACCCTGTCCGTAATCGCATCTTAAGGCTTGCAATTGATACATTTGCTTTTTCGTTTCTACTCCTTCAGCAACCACATTGATGCCTAAATTCCATGCCATAGAGACGATAGTACGGATCATCTCAATTTTTTCTGGATCGCAATCAATATCGTTAACGAAAGAGCGATCGATCTTCAGCGTATCTATGGGGAGACGGTGGAGATAGCTAAGGGAAGAATAACCCGTGCCAAAATCATCGATCGCCAATTGAATTCCTAAGGTCTTCAACTGCTGCAAAATAGTAACCGCAGCATCAACATTGTCCATCAGTACGCTTTCAGTAATTTCTAACTTCAAGCTACTGGGAGAAAGTCCAGTTTTGTGCAGAATTTGTTTAACTTCCCGCGCCAGATCGGGTTGCGTCAATTGCTTGCCAGAAAGATTGACATTCACTGTTAATCGAGAGTCAACTGCAGAATGCTGCTGCCAAGTGCGTAACTGCTGACACACTTGTTCGAGTATCCACCAGCCAATCGGGACGATCGATCCAGTTTCTTCGGCTACAGGAATGAATTCTGCGGGTGATACCCAGCCTCGTTGGGGATGCTGCCAACGAATTAATGCTTCAAATCCAGCAACTCGCCCGCTGTTGAGCGAGACAATCGGTTGGTATACTACCATGAACTCTTTGAGTTCTAGCGCCCGCCGCAGGTCAATTTCGAGCTGCATTCTGGCGATCGCCCGATCGTGAATGGCAGGCTCAAAGACTTCCGATCGCGCTTTACCCATAGCTTTAGCACGATACATGGTCATATCGGCATCTCGTAGCACGTCTTCCGAATGTTCGTACCCGCTATGACTTAAAGCAATCCCAATACTAGCGGTGCAAAAAACTTCATCGCCTTTGAGGTTGAAGGGGGTTGACAATTCTCGATGAATTTGCTCTGCGATCTGCCGAACTCGAAGAGCGTCGCAATTTTCCAGCAGGATTGTAAACTCATCTCCTCCTAACCTAGAGAGAGTGCTATTGGATGGTAAGCACGCTTTTAAGCGAGTTGCGATCTCCAAAAGGAGGCGATCGCCCATAGCATGACCTAAACTATCGTTGACCACTTTAAAGCGATCGAGATCTAAAAATAGGAGGGCAAATTGAGATTTCGGGTCTTGTTTTGTTTGGTGAATCGCTTTTTCTAATTGATCCATGAACCAGAGACGATTTGGTAGACCTGTTAACCCATCGTGGAAAGCATCGTGCAGTAATTTCGCCTCGGCTGCCTTTTGTTGAGTAATATCAGTCTGAGAACCAGCCATGCGGTAAGGTTTGCCTTCAGGATTGCGCACGGCTAGCCCCCGACAAAGCATCCAACCGTAGCTACCATCTTGGCGCAATAACCGATATTCAGTTTCAAAATGGTTGGTTAATCCTGCTAAATGGGCGCTTAATTCTCCTTGGAACTTAGCTTTATCTTCAGCATGTATGCGATCGAACCATTCCGCTAAGCTATTACCTATTTCTTTCTCCTCGTAGCCCAACATCGATTTCCAACGAGGAGAATAATAAATACGATTACTTCTGATATTCCAGTCCCACAAACCATCGTGAGCGCTCTGAGCGATTAAAGCATAACGTTCGCGGCTCTCTTGCAGTGCTTTTTGTGCTTGGTGGAGTTCGTTGATTTTTGTTTGTAATTCGCGATTCGATCGCGCCAATTGCTTGTAAAGTTGAGTTTGGTGTAAAAGTCGGCGGACTCGCTGCCGTAAAACAGCCCAGTGAATCGGTTTTGTCACAAAGTCGCTTGCACCAGCGCGGAAGGCGCGATCGACTGATTCTTGGTCTTCTAGAGCCGTGATAATTAAGATAGGTGCGTGTTTGGAGCGAGAAAGAGCTTGTAGCTGACCGCAGCAAGTAAAGCCATCCATCACGGGCATGAGTGCGTCGAGCAAGACCAAATCTGGATGAAATTGAGTATACGCCTCTAACGCTTGCTGTCCGTTTACCGCTTCTACTACCCTGTAGCCATCCTTCTCCATTGCTTGACGCAGTAAAATCCTCATGGTTCTATCGTCGTCCACCACGAGGATTAAGGGTGTAGTTGAAGAGACGGGGTTAGAGTTCATAGTGACGAACACCCATAAGAAGTAGGAAAGATTAGTAAAGTTGCAGTAGAAGAGAAAGACTTTTTGCACTGCCAACTGTCTGGTGTTGCCAGTACTTTAATTGCCAGTATTGCTATTGGCACTCGCTTTGAGAGAATCCATTGGATCTCGTAGCTTCACTATGGACTACCTTTGGCAGCTTTCACATCGAGTAAATCACGCAATTTTGTCCCACTCTCATAAATTTTTGATAAAGAAAATTTTGGGGAAATCAGAACATTCTCCCTGCTCCCTGCTCCCTGCTCCCTCTTCACTGATAACTGATAACTGATTCCGGGAATACTAAATGCGAACGTAGCGTGAAGCATTTGTCGGATTGGAAATTAAGATATGGCTTCTAGTCGAATAGCAATTGGCAAGATAGCACGGCGAACATTATTAAAAATAACACTGAGAGTAACTCTTGTTATTATTGCTGCTAGTGCGATCGGTTATCTTCATGTTTTATCGAATTTAGAATCTCATGTGCGAGAAGACCTCAAACAATATGTAATTGAACGAGGTCGGCAAGAGAGCGATTTTTTGGGTCTAGCAGCAGCAACTCAGGACGAGCGACGCTTAGCTTCAATCGCTCCTGACATTCCAATTGACAATCTAGTTAAGAGAACGACAAACGAGTGGTTGCCAGGATCGTACAGCATGATTTTTCACTCCGACGGTCGCCTAATTGCTCATCCAGATTTGATGCCACAAATTCAAGCTAGTCAGGGTAAATTTTATCTCGATCGAGCGGGCGATTTGCATTTGCAAACTGTTTTTAAATTAGTTAAGCATATTCAACCTGGAGAAATAGTAATAGATAACGCTAAAAATAGTGAGTATCTTGCTGTTACTAGCATTCCCGCTCTGAATTGGTATTTTGTGGTTGTCTTTCCCAGGTCAATTTTGTTCCAGCAGGCATGGTCTAACGCTAAATTTGTTCCACTCTTAGGGCTATTATCGCTATTAATAGAAGTTACCTTAATATTTGTCACTTTACGTCAGCAAATTGCTAAACCTTTAAGGAGATTGCTGACAGCTACAGAACTGATTGCAGCGGGAAACTTAGATGTCCAATTAGATGCCGACAGACAAGATGAATTGGGCTATCTGGCGACATCATTTAACCCAATACGGTTCATTTAAGGCTACGCTGTGCTGAGGATAAAGAAAATAGGAGGATTGGTTCGGGAGGGGGTGGCTCGATGTCTTGGCTTTTTTGAGCGAAACTTGGATACAGGTTTTTTTACAACTCTGGGATTGGTACGAGAAACTCGTTCAGGTAACAGAGTGTCTAAAATCTCTACAGTTAACCAACTTAAAAAAAGGGGAGTTCTTGTGATTGCAAGCGTTGAAATTTCGGGATAGCACGACGAATAACTCGCAATGTCCCAGTGAAACTCAGACGCAAAGGAGTGATACCCGCGCTCTTTGCAGCTTGAAACATCAATAACCGCACAGCCCAGTGTCCTAACAACCACCCGTAAACTTCCTGCACAACTTCACGCGGTTTTTGAGAGCGAATATGAGTTTTTCGTCCTGATAAATGTACTTTGAGTTCATCAATAGTATTTTCTACTTCCCAGCGTTGATGATATTCAATCGCCAGTAGTTGAGCCGGAAATTTCTCCAATTCCAATAAGCTGGTAATTAAGCGATATCTTAGTTGTTCCTCTGGGTTGTCGGTATTACCAATTGTGTATTCAATCACTCGGACTTGTATGGGCTGGCAAGCTTTTGAGCGGAATTTAGCAGGTGGATAAATCCAACTCAGATAAGAACCATCCGCCAGTGGTTCTTCGCACAAAAACTTGACATTTGCGGGAATTCTTCCTAAATAATCGCTACCAGTTGTGACAGTTGCTTGCACCATTGCATAAGAATGTAACCCTCTGTCCCACATCAACAACATCCCTGAACTCACGGAGCGTAATAATCTTAATGCCCGCACTCGTTCTCCTATTCGATATGGACACATCAATGCATCAAAGATTAAATGTGTTCCTGCTTCTACCAAAATGACTAATCGCAGTTTGGGAAATGCGGCTTGTGTGCCAGGACGGCTGCTCGGACGACCAAAAACTCTCGCATTTTCATCGCTGTCTGGCAGATCGAAGCAAGTCCGATCAATTACCACAATTCGCAATCCATTGAGAAATGCTCCTTTGGTATCGGTGCTAGCCATTGGTCGCACCAGTTGATGGAACAATTGACTCATCACCCTTGGACTTAATCGTTGTCGGGCTTGCGTTATTGCTGATTTACAAAAAACTCGCCAGTATTTCCCCACTTTCACCCATGCTTCGCTCAGCCCATCAATTAAGTTTTTCAGCACATCTCTCATCGAATCTCGTGACCACAGACTCATCGCAATTACCAAACAAATTACCAATTGTGCTGGTAACGAGCGTTTACGTTGTTCACAAACTTTAGTTTTAGCGATCGCTTGCTCGATCTCCGTGGATGGGATGGCTGCCTCTATCGCTTTGAACACATCACTACTTTGTATCGTAGGAGACAACAATGAGAAATCCTTCAGATGCACTACACTCACTTTCCATTCTTGGGAACAATGCTTAATTTACAACACTTTGAGCCTTAACTGAACCGTAGTGCCATTTAACAAGATGGCAAATGCGATCGCTCATCGGGATGCCCAGTTGGCAGAGCAAAATACGAAGCTAGAACAAGAAGTAGCCGCGAGAACGGCAGCTTTACAGACAGCCTTAGAGCAAGCAGAAGCCGCTAGTATGCAACTTGTGGAATCAAAAACAGCATTGGAAGTGTTGCAATTGGAAACGCAGAGGGCTCGTACCACAGCTGAGGCTGCCAATCAAGCTAAAAGTGCGTTTCTCGCCAACATGAGCCATGAAATCCGTACTCCCATGAATGGAGTTATCGGCATGACAGGTTTGCTACTCAATACATCTCTAACTCCCCAGCAGCAAGATTTTGTAGATACGATTCGCAGAAGCGGCGATGCTTTACTGACAATCATCAACGACATTCTAGACTTTTCCAAAATTGAATCAGACAAGTTGGATTTGGAAGAACAACCCTTCGATTTGCGAGTTTGTATTGAAAATTCTCTCGACGTGCTAGCTCCTCAAGCTGCGGAAAAGAATCTGGAGCTGGCTTACCTGCTCGATCCACAAACACCAGATACGATTGTGGGAGACGTGACGCGACTGTGTCAAATTCTAGTCAACCTGCTGAGCAATGCAGTGAAGTTCACGGAGCATGGAGAAGTTGTAGTTTCAGTCACGACTAAAGAGGTAAATAGTAGCGAGTATCTAGAGGGGAGAAAAAAAGAGCAACTGCCGCAGACTGCCAACTATCTCATGCCGACATTCTATGAAATTCAATTTGCCGTTAAAGACACTGGTATTGGAATTCCTGCCGATCGCATGGATCGGTTATTTAAGTCCTTCAGTCAAGTCGATACTTCGACCACTCGTCAATATGGCGGGACGGGGTTGGGTTTAGCAATTTCTCAGCGATTAACTGAGATGATGGGCGGGAGAATGTGGGTAGAGAGCCAAGTCAGTGTTGGTTCTACCTTCTACTTTACGATTACCGTAGCAGCACCCAATATCTTGCAAAATGAGAGTTCCTGTATTTTGCCGCAATTGAACGGTAAGCGTTTGCTAATCGTGGATGATAGTGCCACCAATCGTAAAATTCTGATGTTGCAAGCCCAATCTTGGGGAATGCTTCCCCGGGCGGCTGCTTCTGGTGCAGAGGCATTGGAATGGTTGCACCGTGGAGATCCGTTCGATCTAGCAGTTTTAGATATGCAAATGCCGCAGATGGACGGTTTGAGCCTGGCGACAACCATCCACCAACAACCTAGCTATCGCAAGCTACCTTTGCTCCTCTTGACTTCTATGGGTAAGCCAGACATCGCCAGTCCAAGTACAGCAGTCAAGTTATCTGCCTGTTTGACAAAGCCTGTCAAACAATCTCAGCTCTATAACGTACTGTTGCAAATTTTGAGCGAACAGTCGCAGCCATCCCAAGTTGCACCATTTTTGCCTAAATCCTCAACTCTTAGCGCTCAAATGGCGCAAACTCATCCTTTAAATATTTTATTAGCTGAAGATAATACGGTGAATCAGAAGGTAGCGTTATTAATGTTACAGCAGATGGGATATCGGGCAGATGTTGCTAACAATGGACTGGAAGTTCTAGCTGCGCTGCAACGTCAGCCTTACGATGTCGTGTTGATGGACGTACAGATGCCAGAAATGGATGGATTGGAGGCAGCAAGACAAATTTGCCAGCGTTGGTTCCATCCGCATAAACCGCGAATCGTGGCTATGACTGCAAATGCCATGCAGAGCGATCGCGAAGCCTGTCTCTATGCTGGTATGGACGATTACCTAACTAAACCCGTGAAGCTCGAGCATTTGGCTCAGGCTTTGAGTCAGTGCCATTCCGTAGGAGATGAGAACAGGGAGCAGGGAGCAGGGAGCAGGGAGCAGGGAATTTATATGAATTCGGAATTCGGAATTCGGAATTCGGAATTCTCCCCACACCCGCATCGATCGCACCACGTACCACCTTTATCCTCTCCTGCAATCGATCCTAAGGCTTTACAAGCATTAGAGGAAATGGCGGGGGAAGGTGGAGCAGCAACGATCGCAGTGGTGGTTGATGCCTATTTAGAAGATGCACCGAAATTAATTCAAACAATTCAAACCGCGATCGCATCTGTAAATGCTACAGAATTACAACGAGCAGCCCATACTCTTAAGTCTAGTAGTGCTACTTTGGGGGCAATGCATTTTAGTCAGCTATCAAAACAATTAGAAATCGTCGGACGTAATGGCACAATTGAATTCCCAAAGAGTAGAGAAATTGTCTCTGAGCTTGAGGCTGAGTACATAAAAGTTAAAGCGGAACTAAAGAAATACTTAAATACTACTGAGTTATCAAATAACTCGTAGTACTGATTACAAAATATTTTCAGCTTGTTGACTCGTTAAATTGCGTCTGATATTGTGGCGTTGGAATAAAGTAAGAGTAAAGTCAATATTAGTAGCTGCCAATCGAAATTACTTTCTCTCATTTGATTGAGTGTTGTCTGGGCAGTTCGTTCGAGTCAATTGTAGGTCAAGTGTTCGTCAGTGTGAAAAAAATATTTTGGCAATCAACTCATCAATCGACGTTGACTCTCAACATACAATCCACGGCAAGTCATAGAGAAGGAGAATAACAACTTAATCAATTTAACGATCCAGGTTCGAGACAAGAAACAGCAGACAACCATATCCTCAAATAAGGAGAGTGAGCCATGTTTCAAGTCGGCGATCGCGTTATTCATCACGCTAGCGGACAATCTGGTAATGTCATCGGTTACGGACACCAGATTATTGATGGAGTTTATCAGCCAACCTTAATAGTCAGAGTCGTGAGAGATAGGGAATTAAGGCAAACAGGTGTGGTTGAAGACTTATCAGCTAACTGGATACCGAGTGAAGAGGAAATACACTCGCAAGTTGCTTGAATCAAATTACATAAATGAAATGAGAGCGCACGATTTGGCGCTCTTATTTTTTGCGATCGAGTAGAGTTTGACGCGCTATGCCGTACCCTATTCACCAATATCCTCATTCCAAAGAGAGGGATTTTTTTCAATAAAATCTCCCATCATTCGCTTGCACTCATACATATTTAAATCGATAACTTCTACGCCATGTGCCTCCATAAAGTCTTTGGCTCCAGCAAAGTTGGCAGACTCAGCCGCAATCACTTTTTTAATCCCAAACTGCACCACAGCACCAGCACAGAGATAGCAGGGCATCAACGTGGAATAAAGAGTTGTACCTTTATAGTTACCGATTCTACCTGCGTTGCGGAGGCAATCGATTTCTGCATGGGTTACGGGATCGCCGTCTTGAACTCGCTTATTGTGTCCCTTACCGACAATTTTGCCATCTTTGACTAGTACCGAACCAATGGGAATACCCCCTTCTGCTAACCCTTGTTGTGCTTGGGCGATCGCCGCTGTCATAAACTCATCCATTAATAATTCTCCAATTTATGTCTAAACAACTCGTACTTATGGATTGTGACGGTGGTGTAGATGATTATCTAGCAACTATGCTACTGATGACGATGGAACAAGTTGAATGTCTGGGTGTTGTGGTGACTCCGGCTGATTGTTACGCCCACGCCGCTGTCAGTGCTACCCGTAAAATTCTCGATTTCATGGAATGCGATCGCATTCCAGTTGCAGCTAGTACCGTACGCGGGATTAATCCTTTCCCCCGTCTCTATCGTCGCGATTCCCTCATTGTCGATTGCCTACCCATTCTCAACCAGCAAGATACCATTCGCACGTCTTTGGTTGAGCAAACAGGTCAGGAGTTTACGATCCATACCTTGCTGAATGCGCCAGAACCCGTGACTTTAATGGTAACTGGTCCCTTGACCACTATTGCAGTTGCTTTAGATACAGCTCCAGAAATCGAAGCTAAGATTCAACGCTTGGTTTGGATGGGTGGAGCGTTGAATGTTCCTGGTAATGTCGAAAAAAGCATCGAACCAGGACAGGATGGCTCAGCGGAATGGAATGCTTACTGGGATGCAATGGCTGTCGATCGCGTTTGGCAGACGCAGATTCCGATTGTGATGTGTCCTCTCGATTTAACCAATAACGTGCCAGTCACAGCCGCGATCGTGCGGCAAATGGGCAAACAGCGTCATTATCCCCTTTCAGACTTGGTAGGACAATGTTACGCCTTGGTCATTCCTCAAGATTATTATTTTTGGGATGTGTTAGCCACAGCGTATCTGGCTCATCCAGAGTTTTATCAACTACGGGAATGGGAAACCACAATTATAACTACAGGTGCAAGCCAAGGTCGCACCAAAATTCAACCTGGCGGGCGCAAAGTTCAAGTCATGGAGCGAGTCGATCGCGAGGAATTTTATGACTATATTACGCAGTGGCAAAGATGAGGGAGTAGGGAGCTGAGGGGGACAAGGGGGACAAAGGGGAACTCGCTCTTCCCCACGACCGTTCGGCGAAGCCGTTCCCGAAGGGTAGGGAGTGGGGATTAGGGGGCGAAGGGGGGACAAAGGGGACAAAGGGGACAATTCTGGTTTCACCAGTCACTCATCAATAACCGTTGCTTTCTTTAAAATATGTAAACTTTCATCAATAATTGCTGCGTTTATCTACTCCTAATGGACTAAGTAATAATACTCGAGCGACTTAAAGTAAATAAATGTTAAGAAATAAATATTAATCTTGCATAAAATTCCCAAAAAATTTCATAATTAATCCTAATTAGATCCAAATTTGAGTGACCTGCGAGAAGTATCTAGGGATATTTAGCCTAGTGAAGCAATTTCAACTGCAAGCGAAATAGTATAAAAGGAAACAAGTGCTGTCAGATCGCAGGGGGCAGCACGATCGATCTTGTGTTGCGATCGCAGTCTAGTTGAGTTTTTCAGAAGTTGCCGTCAATCTCATCGTCAGAAGCCAGGAGTATTGCAAATGTTCGGTTCGATCAAAAAAATACTGAGTGGGATAGTGTCCTTCTTTATAGGTTTTTTCAGTAGCAAGAAATCCTTGGAAGGTAAACCCAATAAACCGCGCAAGGGTAATGGTTATTTTCTTGAATTAGAAGAAACAGAAGTTCCCAAAGAACTAAAAGCTGCTGCTAAATCAATTGCTTCAGCAACCAACGAAGTTAAAGCAAAAGCGTCAGAACTCGTCACTGCTGTAACAACCAAAGAATCTGAGTCTAACGCTAAAGCAGAGCCAGCTAAAGCAGAGCCAGCTAAAGCAGAGCCAGCTAAAGCAGAGAAGGTAAAAACTGCTGATGCGGTTGCACCAGCTAAAGCAGAAACGGCAAAAGCTGAGGCTCCTGCTAAGAAACAACCCCCTAAAGTAGAAGTAGAATTGGTGCAAACTGCTGAGGGAGTCAAAGCTCAGGCTGTCAAGCCAACCAAACCAGTGAAAGAGATTTCTGATAGTAATGGTAAGGCTGCTTCTACATTTGCGCCCAACTACCTGATGCCGTCTGCTTCTAACAGCCGTCGTCGCCCTGGAGCAAATATGAACTCTTTCTTGGATATGGCACGCCAAGTTAAGACTCCTGGTTAGATTGAAGTAGAAAATGTAGAGTGTGGCGATCGCCTCTCTACATTAATTTTTCCTTCCTTTTAAGAAAACTAATCCACTGTAGAGATGGAATGCTGCATCCCAGTTAGTGGGATCGCGGCGGAACAGATGGATGTGAGATGGTATTGGAGCGAGCAAATCGCTCCAATCCAAAGCTATATTGGCAAAAATGGTAAAATCCGACCAGGATTCAGCGCGTTCGAGTTTTTGGTCGAGAAAATTCTGTAAATGATTCCAGTTGATTCTGACAGTTGTTTGATTGTGCGTTTGCTGCTCGGAAAAAGGAATGCCATTGTGGAACATATAATTGCGATCGCATAGTCGCACGATATAACCGCGATCGCTTAAGTGTAAATCGCAGAATTGGGCATAGTCTTGAGTCTGAGTTTTGCGTTGTAGCTTGCCACGCACATTTAGGTCTACGACTTGCTCGAAAAGGGGTAGTAATCCCGTCACTTTATGAGTTACTTCCGACCATTGAAAGCTCAGAAAGCTCAGCTCATCTACTTCATTTTGACAAACAACACTGGCTGCTGGAGCGACTTCAAAATATCGCGCTTGAAAAACTTGGATTTGTTCGATTTCTGCCAAAGTTGCCCAAAAACAAGGAATGTCAGCAGCTAAAAGTTGTTGACCAAAAAATTGTAGTTCGCCAATTGCTCCTGCACGATACAGCCGCCAACCGCGACTTGGTAGCTGAAGTCGCGCTGTATAGGGGTCAATCTGCATGATTTGGGATAAATTGCGGGCGGCTTCAGACTTGCGATCGCTAGCAATCGGTTCTAATAGCAACACGCCTTTTTGCACATTATCGGAATTGGCAGTAGCTTGGGCGATCGCCTGCTGGCGTTGTGCCTTGATAAGTGATTCGATGCGGGTTATACCCTGACGCGCTTGCGCCACAATCCTAGCGTGAACGTGACCCGAACTCAGTAACAGTTGCCGATAAATCTCTGCTGCTGTATCTAATTTGCCAGATATTTCATCTAATCTACCCGAGTAAAATTGTACCAAGGGTCTGCGGGAGAAGTATGTCGCAGCTGCTGTAATACCTGGGCTGCGGTGTCATAATCTTGGCGTTCAAAAGCAGCAGCAATGAGATCGAGCATTGATAGGACAAGAGAGCAACTGTATTTATGTTGCCCAAAATGTCAGTTGTCAGTTATCAGTTGTCAGTCAAGCGTGGTGAGTGGTGCGTGAATCGCTTCTGACTTCTGACTTACGAGTTACGACTTACGACTTCTTCCTCAGCTCTCTTCCAGCAGTGGCTACCCCTAGTTAAGGCAACAACGATAATGCTAAACTGGTTTTCGGCACTATTTATGGTATGTAGTCACCGAACAAACGAACTTTAGGGGAGACTACAATTGAATTGATGATTTTGAGGAAAGAGATAGAATGACCCAAGTGCTTCTCGGAGAAAATGAAGGAATTGATTCGGCATTACGGCGGTTCAAGCGCCAAGTATCCAAAGCGGGAATTTTGGCGGACGTAAAATATCATCGTCATTTTGAAACACCCCAAGAGAAACGCAAACGCAAAGCTGTTGCAGCTCGACGCAAGCGACGGATGAGATAGATAGATCGGAAATTTAAATTTAATATATTCTCAATTGGTGACGCTGCTGAACTGAATTGAAGGAAGTCACTGCGTCAGATAAGAGGTGAGATCAGGATACAAAATAGGCGATCGCTAGTTACCTACAGCCTGCTTTGTATCCTTAGCGTTTAATAAGATATTGCGATTGTTATAGCGGTTCATTGCTTGCGCGACTCCTTGCTTTAAGCTTAGTTCTACAGCTTCTAACGCCATTTGCAAAACTTCAGCTACTAATGGGGCTTGAGCAGAGGAAAAGCGTCCTAGCACGTAAGATATAGTCGATGCGTCTTCCTGGGTATTGTTACCTTGAGGTCTACCGATACCGATTCGCAGGCGGGGAAAGTTTTGCGTCCCCAAGTGAGCGATCGCACTTTTCATCCCATTGTGTCCGCCAGCCGAACCGGATAAGCGCAGACGAATTTTTCCCAAGGGGAGATCCATGTCGTCGTAAATTGCCAGTACCGATTCTGGTGGTATCTTATACCAATCCGTGACAGCGCGAATTGCCTGACCGGAGTTATTCATATATGTTAGGGGTTTGAGTAAGCGGATTTTACCTGCATGACTCCTACCTTCACCAAATATGCCCTGAAATTTGCGATTGTCTGCCAGTGGAATTTGCCAAGCACGAGCGATCGCATCAACAGCAGCAAAACCGATATTGTGGCGGGTTTGGTCGTATTTAGGCTCTGGGTTTCCCAGACCGACAATAAGTTGCGGCACAATCAGAACTTGATTGGAAGTTGAATTAGAGGCGATCGCTTCTGTCATTACACCTATCGATCTAGCTTTTATGTGTCTAGCTTTGCTGCGTTGAAGAAGTTGTCGTATTGGTAGAAACAGTTTCTTCTGTTGCTGCTGGCGGAATTTGCTTTGGTTCTAATTCGGCAGTTGTCTGCATCGCCTGTTCTATCTGTTCCGCTTCGCGCTTAAACTCTGACTGGAACTCGTTAGAAGCATCTTGAAAACTGCGAATTGCCTTTCCTAAACTCCGACCGATCTCTGGTAGCTTTTTGGGTCCAAAGATCAGCAGTGCAACGACAAAAATCAAAGCCATCTCTGGCAGTCCAATTCCAAAGACATTCATAAACAACCCTCCTGCAAAGTCAATTCCCCCAGTCTTAGTATAGGCTGCGAACAGTAACTATTGAGTAGCGATCGGTTATCGGTAGAGACGTTACATGTAACGTCTCTACACAGTTGTCACTGTACCTCATTCCCTATTTCTCAAAAAAAAACCCAGATCGATTCTGGGTGGAATGCAAGTTATAAGTATTGTTAATAACTCTCAGTTTTCTAACGATTAACCACCTAAACCAGTCCAATTGGGGGCAATATCAGGTCTTTCAATCAGCAATGATTGGTTATAGATTTGCAGGATGATCAAGAGAAAGACGAAAAATAATAGTATGAAAATCGCCATTACGGGAGTAGTTCCCCAACCAGGGGCAACCTTACCATACTCTGAATTCAAGGGTCTGAGGATTTCTCCCAACCAAGTCCGTTGTGCCATGACTCACCTATGATGAATTGCGAAAGCATTTTTTAACGTTCTGTAATATTGTATAGGAAGAGTACTCATAATCTATCGCTATGATGGAACCCGCAACAGTTCTTAGCATTTCCTTAGCTGCCGTATTGATTGCCATTACTGGCTGGACGGTGTATACCTCCTTCGGTCCTCCAGCAAAAGAGTTAAGAGATCCGTTTGAAGAACACGAAGATTAAAGATAGTTATACTTTTGTATTGTTGGTGGGCAGCAGGCAAGCTCCACAATTAACAGTGACCAGTTATCAGTGACCAGTGACCAGTTATCAGTGACTAGCGACCAGTGACCAGTTATTTGTTTAACCGTTAACTTTCTTCACGGAGTGTAGCACTAGCGTTGACCGACAACTGACAACTGATTACTAATAACTGATTTACGTTTCATCTAGCCTTGAGCTTTAAGGTGACGATCTTCCACGGTAAAATACTCTTGGCTGTTCGGTCGGCTGAATTAGTAGCTATAGGTCTTTCTAAAAGATCGAGATTGTCGGCTACGCTTAAATTTAAGGTGTTCTGTAGGTCTAATTGAGCTGTATCGCCGTGGCATTCATAGCACCGCAAAATTAACTCTTGCGGGTCGTCTTCCGAAGGCTTGAACGCCATCAAAATTAAGTTATCGGCTGATATTGTTAAAAAGCTTGTAGTAGCTGGGATCTTTCCTGATGTAGCAGTCGCAGCAGGCAACAGTAAAACTTGCAACGGTATATTCAGTTCGTAACCACGCCTAACTGTCTGTGCTTGTTGCCACGTACCAGCGTGAGGATAAAGTGCGTAGGTAAATTCATGTAAGCCTGCGTCTGCTTCGGGATCGGGCCATACAGGACTACGCAGTAATGTTAAACGAAGTCGATCCGGTTGGCAATCGTAGCCATATTTACAATCATTTAGCAAGCTGACACCACGATCGCTCGTACTTATGTCAGCCCAACGTAAAGCTGGTACTTCCCATTTTGCCTTTTCTTCTGAGGTTTGGGGTTGTGTCGGTCTGGCGATCGCACCGCAGGGAATTTCATAATTAGCATAGTCTGCTGATACATTCAGGGGAAAAGCAGCTTTTACCATCACATGACGTTCTTGCCAGTCAACGCTAGTTTTAATTTTGAGGACGGGAGAACCCATTTCTAAAATGTAATCTTGGCTAAAAATTGACTGACCGATTTTTCGAGCTACACTGACGCAACTTTGGATTAAATCGCGATCGCAATGTTGGTTAATACTTATGAGTTCAGCAGATGGTAAGGGGTGTTGAGCGTAATTAGGATCGATGTTCCATGCATCCCAATACTGTCCGCTATCTTGAAAAGCTTGTAGTTGATTGCCTGCACCACTGAGGACTTCCCATCGATTGATTTTGTCAAAAACGCTAGATAAATCTCCCGTATGAGAATCTACAGTAACGCGCAAATACTCATTTTCAATAACATATTCGGTATAACTTGCTACCTGAGAACTCAATGCAATGAAATTTGGGCGACGACATAACCAATAAAGGCGATAACCAACGGCAGGAATATCTTTGGCAAGAAAAGAAATGATGGTAGTAGATGTTTGTCGATCGCCCGTAAATTCAGCAACGCTAATGTAAGATTGGACGCTTTCTCCGGTTGAATTACAGATTTGCCAGTTAGTATCTTGTAGATTTGGAACTGTAAGTTCAACAACTTGCGGTCGCACCCAATTGAGCGAGTTAAAAACGACAATTGGCTGTGCTTCAGGATGAGGAGGTGGCGGAAAATTAATTTGAGAGGCGATCGCTTGCAAAGATTGGTTTAAAATAGCTGTTGCCGTTTGCTCTGCTTCTTGCCAGCCTTGGTTAGCATCAACATAAACTTCAGGAATGGCAGAACCAGGCAATATATCGTGGAATTGATTGAATAAAACTTTTTTCCACGCCTCTTCAATTTCTGTTTGAGGATAGGCTGTCTCAGCCGTCAGCATTGCCAAAGTTGCGAACGATTCTGCTTGATATAACAAGTCCTCGCAGCGACGATTGAATCGTTTTTGATCGGCATGAGACGTATAACACCCGCGATGAAATTCTAAATAAAGTTCATTTTGCCAAATGGGGAAATGTAGAGACGTTGCAAGCAACGTCTCTACATGCCGAATTTCCCGCAAATACTTCTCAGAGGTGGTAAACTCCAAATCGGGAAAAAAGGGTGATTGTTGCCAGCGTCGCGCTACTTCGAGCATATCGCGTGTGGGACCACCACCATGATCGCCGACCCCAGGCAGCCAGAGAACTTGCGGTAATTGAGTTTTGGCTTCCCAGTCGCAAGCATAGGCTGCCATTTTGACCGGATCGATGCCTTCACCGATGGGCGCAGACATGAGGCTAAGTAGATCCGTACCGTCAGGCGATCGCCACCAAAAGACTTCATCGGGAAATTGAGTCGTGTCATTCCAGCGTAATTTCTGAGTGACGAAATATTCCATTCCTCCTAAACTTAGAAATTGCGGTAGAGTCGCGCAGAAGCCGAAACTATCTGGCAACCAAGCAACAGAGGAAATTTGACCAAATTTTGCTTGCACGTATCTTTGTCCGTACAATAGCTGCCTGACAATTGATTCTCCGCTGACGGTGTTGAGTTCTGGCTCTACCCATAAACCGCCGACAATTTCCCAACGTCCAGCTTTGACTAGTTGTTGAATTGCGGTAAATAAATCGGGACGGTGTTGTTCGACCCAGGCGTAAAGAGCAGGAGTAGAATGACAAAAAGTGAGTTCGGGAAAAGCTTGTTGCAAATTGAGAACGGAAGTAAACGTGCGCTGAGCCGCTTCCCAAGTTTCGCTGACAGCCCACAACCAAGCTAAATCCAAGTGAGCGTGTCCGAGAAGAAAGATTTTAGATTGTGGGTTGCACCTTTGGTGCGCTTTCAGCGCAGCGTCACACCTTTGGTGCGCTTCCAGCGCAACGTAGATTTTGGATTGGAGATTTTGGCGTAAAGTGTGGAGCGATCGCCCAAATTTGTCTTTATCTGGTAAGCTCGACCAATCGATTTGCGCGACAGCAGTAGCAAGCGTGGATAATTGTTCTGGCTCAAAGGTTTCTAAACGTTTCTGGATAATGGCTAATTCATCTGCCACAAAACTTGGCTCTGGATCTGCTGGATCGTTTGATTCATATAAGCATAGCGATCGCACTAAGGCTCCATCGTCGTGATTTGGACTTACCAGCCGTAAACTCACAGAAAATTCTTCCCCAGGAGTCACGCCAGAACTGAGGAGTATTCTCGTCGAGCAATCGAATAAATCTCCCTCTTGTACCAATTCGTCGTTGACATAAATCTGCGCCAATTCCGCCCACCAAGTCAAAGCCAGTCGTAGCGATAAGCCAGCCAGAGGATAGCCCTGTAATTGTGCTGGAACTACTAACTTTTGCTGCAACCACAAAACTTTTTTCCCTTTTTCCCAAGCAATATGTCCTCTATTATTGAGGGAGCAGGGAGCAGGGAGTAGGGAGCAGTTAATACCGACTTCCAATTCTGACTTCAGCCACCCCAACCAATTCATCTGGAGATCGACTTGAGTACAGAGGCGTAACTGAGCGATCGCTTGTGCAATTACCTCTAAATTGGAGTGTGGTGCAAAAGATGTCATAGATCTAGCCCAGTTATGAGGACACGAAAATATCAAAACACTAAATTATAAAGATAAAAGCACGGTTGAGAAGTGATAAGAATCGATCTATTTTAAGATTTCAGTTAGCAACAAACGTTATAAAGGGAGCTGTTTCTCGATAAGATCGGTGCATATCTGCCGACATGAATGTTAGCCGCCTCAAGGATAAAATACTCATTCATTTTTTAGATCGTTCGTTTCATCATTTATAATTCCTCGTCCGCACTTAGTCTATGACTCCTGCTTCCTCCGCTCGCTATCAAAGCAGACTGTTTCGATTCGTTCACAAGCAGTCGCGCCGCTTTACCCAGCAGTGCGATCGCGCTTGGCGCAATCTCCAATCTACTGCCAGTTGGGTTGCAGCTGTGGGCATGTATCCTATATTTCTACTGTTACAGTCCAGGCGATCGACGGCAAATCAAGTACATCAAGCAGTTGAAGCAACCCTGCGTCAGTTGCCATCTGATGACGCGATTGTGCAAAAGGAATCGCCAACGGTTGATACTCCGATTCGGCAAGTCTTGCTGTATGTTAAGGGAGCAGGGAGCGCTTCGGTGCAGGGAGCTGGGGAGAGAAGAGAGCTGGGGGAGCAACTACCAACTACCAATTACCAATTACCAATTACCAATTACCCCATCCAAGGTATTGCCTCGCAGCTAGCTAGTCGCAACTTGGTATTAGTGACAGCACAAAATCAAACTCTGGATGTTATCGATCCTCAGCAGCAGGCGACGTTACAAGAGCAGATCGTGACTGCCATCGCTCAGTACTGGCAATACCGTCAAAAAATTGGGCATCAATCTCAACTCCATAGTACGGGCGGGTTTAGAAACCCGCCCGTACCGACTCCCCCGTGGCTGACTTCTCTAGACCATACTGTGGCTGAGGTAGAATCTCATCATCTCGTCCGAGTTAAGTCAGCTGCGATCGCCTTCTATCAAGGTATTTTCTCTCAAAGTACCGATATTGCTGGTTCGGAGCGCCCTACAGCCGACGTGCAAACTGAGGCAAGCAGCAAAACTCACGCGACAAGAATTCTATCTCTGATTTGGGCGGCGATCGATTACTTTTTTGGGACGGACGATCGCGCTACTACACCTTCCATCACAACTAGTACGACTCACAAGCGAGTTTCCCCGCTCACAGGTAGATCGATCCCCGTAAATCCTAAATTTCCCGCTCGTCGCCCAACTGCCAAGCTTCCTGCTAGTAACGATTCAGCCGATCGAGATCTAGAAGATCCCTGGCTGACGGCTAGCGATCTATTTGGATCGGTTACGCCAGAGACGACAGGCGATCGCGCCGTACCTACTTTTGCTCTCCCCACTAATCCTATCGTTGATTATACTTTCCCTCAAGAGCGTGGCAGGTTGCGTCAATTCCTCTCCAAAATTAGAGCGCCTAAAGGTATAGCTAAGCAACAAACTACGGCGAACGATTCCCCCAACCCCCCTTACAAAGGAGGGCAGCAGTCTACTCCTGAAATTTCAAGGTTGCAAAATCGTGCTAGCAAGAAAATATCACCTCTCTTAAGAAGAGGAGTTGGGGAGATCGAACCTAGAGCAAAAAGCGCTGAAATTCGTAGAACTAGCAAAGTCAAACAATCGCTGCACAAAGCGGAGCCGAGCAATATTTCTACACCGGAGACTCGAAACTCATCCATGCAGTCAACACCAGACTGGATTGAAACTCCTGCAACCTTAATGGGTTATGTTAAACATCCACTAGAGCAAATCTTGGCATGGCTCGATCGCGCCATGTTGTGGTTTGAAGAAGTTTTTCTGAAATTTTGGCAGTGGATACACAAGCTGTGGCGTAAGTTCTAAAACCTCAGCTTGAAGAATTTAGCTTTCAAAAACAGCTTGAAAAACTGGGGAATTCCGCGACGCGAGCGCCTCTATTTTTCCGATTCATCTTTTTCAAAAAACGTCCGCAATCGCTCTCGCCAACTGCGATCTTGCGCCTTACGCGATCGCCCTTTGTATTCCCAATTTTCTATACCTGTAACATTTCTGGCATCTGAGGATTGACGCGAGAAGATCTCTAGCTGTACCAACCACCAATGATAAAACTGGGGATATTTAACGTTTTCGGTAGAGCAGTCTAGCAATTCCATTGCTCGTGCTTGAGGTGAGAAAGTCGTATTGCCACTGTCGTCTGTTTCTTCCAGTAGCAGCATTGCCCGCTCTCTAATTTTATGTTGAATAGTTTCGACCGATAGCCTCATGCACTCTGGGCAAATGTCACCTTGGATGAATCCTTCGTCATTGTGTAGGAGCGTGCGGACTCTACCTGATTCAAACATGCGATCGCAGACAGTACAACACAGGTGATGGGGGCATGAACTTAACTTTCGCTCCAGTCGAATCCTCATTGTAATTTTTTACTCCATCAGTGTAGTTAAGTCTGAGAGTGCAAAGACAACATTAACCGTTCGCTCCCCTATAGTTAGTCAATTTTTGAGTTAAATCTTGTAAATTGCAACATTAGAAAAACTTTTATCGATAAAGCTCGTACTATTCTAAGTAGTTACACTCAGATAAGCCATACTGTTGTCAAATCGTTTGTTTTACCTTATACCCTCACCTGTAGAAGATCCAACTTAACTCTACTGTGAAAGTAAAAGCAGACGGTGACGGAATAGTAAGTTACAAAATATGATGTAGCTCTGCCAGACTAACTTACTTCATCATAATTTTTAATGCACCTTAAGGACGAATTCTTGTAGTACATCGAGAGGTAGCATTTTTTATCAGTACTGTAGGGGAAAGTCGTAGGAAAATACATCTCGCAACGTAGAGGCGATCGACTATTCAGCTATTTCTAGATCTCGTGTCTTTCCCTGCTCCCTTGCTACTTTTTGTTGTTGGTTGCCAGTTCTATTTTCTATATTGGCGCTGAAACCCGACTGAAATGTAACGATCTAATAATTATTTGTTCATTTAGCTTCACAACTATAAGCGTGACTGCTCGAAGGTATATATTTGCTTTTGCTTTATTCAAATATAAGAACGAGGAGTCAGAGTGAGGAGAACGTTGCAGTCAATTGCAGCGCTGTTGCCGCTGTTTTTGGCGTTAGAATTTTTTGGCACGACTAGTACTGCTGTAGCATCAGGTTTTGCAATTCTCGAACAAAGCGTGCGCGGTTTAGGCAGTGCTTTTTCTAATAGTGCGGCGGCGGATGATGCCAGTACGATCTTTTTCAACCCTGCTGGATTAACTCGTCTGTCAAATAATTCGGCGATCGCGGCAGGATACTATATATCTCCTACAGCTCTGTTTCAAGATCGAGGCTCGATAGTTGTCACTGGCGCACCTTTAACAGGTGGAAATGGCGGAGATGGCGGCGTGGATATTTTTGTTCCTAACTTCTACGCTGTCTGGAATGCCAGCGATCGCGTCAAGCTAGGTTTGGGAGTGAATTCGCCTTTTGGTCTGAAGACGAGGTACGATCGCGACTGGGTTGGGCGCTACTACGCGATTAATTCAGAACTCGTCACAATTAATATTAATCCTACTGTTGCGGCAAAACTGACAGACAACCTTTCTTTAGGTGCTGGCATCAACTTACAATATGCCGAAGCCAAACTGTCAAATGCGATCGATTTTGGTTTAATCGGTGCTACGAGATTGCGTACCGCGCCTCAAGCAACTGATGGTTCTGTTGAACTAGAAGGTGATGATTGGAGTTGGGGTTATAACTTGGGGTTACTCTACGAACCCAATCGGAAAACGCGCCTCGGCTTGGCTTATCGTTCGGCGATTACCCACGATTTAGCAGGGGAGGCTGATTTTAACGTTCCTACAGCAGTGTCAGCTTTAACCGCGACTGGACGATTTCAAGATGGTAGTATTGCGGCTGAATTGAACCTACCCGATACTTTATCTCTTAATGCCTATCATCAAATTAGTTCTCGCGTTGCACTAACAGGCGACGTAACTTGGACGAATTGGAGTCGGTTTGAAGAGTTGCGCGTCACATTTGACAACCCAGTGGAACCGGATAACGTGCAGCCGGAAAATTGGCACGATACAGTGCGCTATTCTTTAGGAATTAATTATACATTGAGTCCAGCCTGGGAATTACGTGCTGGTGTTGCTTACGATCCGAGTCCGGTAGATAGTACGTACAGATCGCCGAGAATTCCAGATAATAATCGAACGTGGTTAGCGATCGGTGCTAGTTTCAAAGCTTCTGATGCTATTAGTTTTGATATAGGTTACGCGCACTTATTTGTTGATGACAGTGAGATCGATTTATCTAGCAGTACTAGCGGTAACTTGAGAGGAAAAATTGAAAGTGATGTTGATGTTGTTGGATTGCAACTAACTTGGAAATTTTAATCGAACTATGCCACAGAAAATCCCTCCTCATCTTCTGATAGCAGTTTTCATAGCAGTTTTCAATTGGGTAAAACACACGATCTGTAGGGGCGCACGGCTGTGCGCCCCTACTACAAATATCAGGCACGCAGGAGAGCGAATCTAGTGTAGCGATCGCCAAAATTGTGACGAACTATTTGCTCAAGTATGAATCTATTCAGTCTGAGGGATTGTCTATGCCTATACTAAGACCACCCCCCAAGGAAATTGACACTCTACGACTATCTGGTAATTTTACAGCAAAGCTGAAAGCTCCTGTTCTAGAATACGCAAAGTTCGTACCGTCCGCAAAGGCAGAAATGCTAATTCCTGTAGAAACCCCGCCACAAAGACTAGCTTCGCTATCTTCTGCAATGTCTGTCAATAATTCAGAATCAATTGCTAAATGAGTCATTGTTTACCTCTCAATTTTCGTGTCAACGACAGTACAGACTTTCACTAACGCGGAAAGATTTGCTGTATGCTCAAACAATTTAGCGCTAGCGGGATTGTCCCTAGATAAATTGGTTAGAAGCAAAAAATTCATTATTTATCCTGTTGAGAACGAACGGTTGGTAATTCTGGACTTTCAAGCGTCCAAGAATTGAGATAAGAATTACTGTATTTTCCACTTTGGCTAACTCGCCAACCGGCAATCAGAAAGGTGGTTGTAAAAGTTAACCAAATACCGACTAAGCCAAATACAGCTTTATGCATCTGTCTCACTTGTATTTGATTCAAGCGAGTTTGATTCGAGCAATTTTTTTGTTGAGTAATCATCAGCTTTGTCAAGATACTGCAAAAATTTGTCGTGTACTGGGGCTATTTTGTTGGCATCAATGGCATGTAAGGGAATAATGGATGCCAATTCATCAAAGTTGCGGCTACCAAGAAAAAAGCTATCCAAAAAAACATGAATGAGAAATTAATGTTTTTGCGCTTCCACGAATTATGCAGCCAAAACCAACTGAATAGCCAACCAAACAACAATAATGTCTCTTTACCAGAGTATGGACCAATTTCACCAAATAGCTTGTTAGCATTGTGGCTACCTGGTATCCAACTGCCAAGCATCCAAACAAACTCATCCCACGATTTAAAAAGTACAGTTAAATGTTGGTTGACCATCATATAAAAGCAACCAAAACTAGCACTAATTAAGGCGGCGGTGGCTGAAGCGGAACTATGAGGTGGATTTTTAGAACCAACAGCTAATCCTGATGGAAAATGCTTGATACACTGCCAGATTTGACTGTAGATTGGCAGTTTAATCGGCGTAGTTTCGTCAATCAAATTTTGAGTTCTTTGTGGTGATTTTTGATTCATCTGTCAGTTTTTCCAGTCATTAAACGATCACAAGCTATGGATTTTAGCAATACCAATACCAGTGACTAAACCACCTAAAGCAAAAAACATGATTGCCATCAATGTAATTGAGGTAGCTGCCAGAACAGGAACATTTTTCTTATCAACTATAGAGTCTCCATAGCACCAAAGAATCCACGTACAGGCTGCTCCTAGTGGCACTGTAAACAGTACAGTAAATTCGTGATATTCCATGAACACGTTATGAACTAATGGAGAGTTTGATTGCAACCAAGCACGCGCACCACCTATAGGTGCGCGGTATCTCATATAAGCCCAGTTACCTGAAACAATAGACAGTAAGGCTAGTACTGTTGTCCAAAAAGTTAATGTTCGCAGTTGCGGTAAAATCTTGCTTGCACCTCGAAGCAATGGGAAAGCTAAATGTCCTGTATAAGCAGCAACTACTGTTGCCAGTATGGCGGCTGAACCGTGTACTACACCCATCCAACGCTGCCAAGGACTAGGATGCAATAAATTAAACAGAGGCAAGAATAGGAATGTTGCTGCTGATAAGATGCTAAGACCATAAACACAAACCTTAGCAATTTCTGTCTGCTTGGGAAGATTTTGTGCTTCTGGGTAAATGTGAGATGGCAACACCATAAATTTAGACGAACTCCTGAGCGATCCTGTTAGCTATTACTACTGAAAGTATCGGTAATAGCTTTAATAGTTTAAGAACGTTGATGTACATTTGGAAAGTTAGCTTGAATGACTGAGATAACCTTGTAGCGAATAACTATCTTAGTCAACTCAATCTCACTTTTGGGATATACACGAACAAAAAACTTAGCTGCAAACTGAAATTACATTTTTTGCAACCAATTTGTTAGAAGATAATTGCAGAAAGCAAATCTTATCGCTGAAAGCAAATCTCTAAGATTGCAGGAAGCTTTCAGCGATATAGCGTCAACGCTAGAGCAATTTCACTAGCGCTCTACTGTAATACTATAGAAGCAATCGAGGTAGAGCGCGCATAACGAAAAACTCCATCATCAATAGCTTCTACTATCACTGACGTTCTAGCGTCAGCATCTTTCGGATCTAAACCACGAGCATCAGCAAAACCATAAACTCTTGCTGCACCGCCAGTCAAACAAATTTCATCTTCTTCTTGCAGAACTTTCAAACCTTTTATGGAATTTTCGATCATACCAATATCCTCCAAATATACAGAATATCGCAGTACTAATACAACTCCATCTATCGATTTATAGTTGTATTTAATAATAGTGGACTGACTGCAATTGAGAATACCAGCCAATACAATTCAAAAAGATAATTTTACATATCTTGATTAACTATCTTCTCTTGCAAACTAACATTGATATATTTTAAATTAACTGAGAACAAGTAAATGATCGAAGTAACAAAAATCTGCTCGTAAGAATTACTTTAATGTTCTATAACTACACGGATAAATTGAGCTGATTCTATTTAACTCTAAACTGAAAAATACTTGCCTTTGATACGTACAACGTCTGTAATTCTCTATATAAAGGAGAAACAGTAAAAACACTAATAAACTATATAAGCATGTTGAGTTTGAATAGTTAGAAATTAGTATTACACTACGTAGCAATACACTTTAGCCATTTAAGCGAGCGCTTTCATCTATCGCTCGACTTAGAAAAGTTGTTGGAGCATTAGTTTCGGTGAAAATATCGAATCATAGCTTCATCTATCTTAGCAATGTCTATTGTTTCAGAAAAAATGAGCGATCGCTCGCCAATTGCGAACTGTTGTAAAGTTAATCGCCTTTGGGAATGTAAAAATTAGGTTCTCTAGAAATCTCTATTCCTAAATAATTACTAACTTCTTGCGCTAACCATTCCATTTCTGGTTCGGTTAGAATCGAATCACCCCACAACTCATACCTATTTTTACCAATCCAAATAGTCATATATCGACGGTTACCGTGATATCCGTAAATTAATTTTAACGCCGTCACCTTTTGTTTACTTGCATTGAAAATCTGGCGATACTTCCAGCCGAATATTTCATGAGTAAGCTCGATTTCCTGAGAACTGATTTTGAGTCTAACTCGCTTTAATAAATACTTCAGAACTCCCGAGATTAAAATATAATTTCCATACCACAGACCTCCCAGAATTAACCATATTAAAGGATGGCTAATTCTCAAGTATGGGGAAAAAACTATGCCTGTTGCTGGAAGGAGAATGAGATTATAAAAACTGGCAAAAGCTGTAGTAAATCCTACGCCAAAATTCCAACCTTTAGCAGGAAGAAGAATTTCCAAGATATCTGCTTTTCTAGTTAGCTTAACTTTACTATCACTAGGTTGTTGGATCGTTGAAGGAACTAGATCTACAGGCTGAGGTTGAATCAATTCTTGTAATGCATGTTCGGCAGAAGTAAAGCGACGCTCTAAACTTGGTTCTATCATCCGCCGCAACCACCGAGTGAATTCAGGACTGAGATTTGCTAATAACTCAAATTGAATTCGTCCATCTTTTTGCGGTAAATCTGCCGGATGCGTCCCCGTTACTAGATAAACTAAAGTTGTACCCAAACTGTAAAGATCGGAAGCAGGAACGGTGCGATCGCCAAATTGTTCGGGTGGCATATAGCCATAAGTTCCTACAATTGTCATCGTTCCGCCTTCTTTTGCTGCTAAAGTTTGCACGGAACCGAAATCAACTAAATAGACTTGTCCGATACTGTTACCAGAGCGATCGCCCAGTAAAATATTACTCGGTTTAATATCGCGGTGAATGACTGGCGGTTGTCTGCTATGCAAATAAGTCAAAATTTCTAGTACTGCTTTTGCTAGCTGTTTGATTTCTACTTCATCAAAGCTACGTCCAGATTTAAGATAGTCTTCTAAAGATTTTCCAGAAATATAAGTTTGTACTAAAGCAAAACCCTTGTTACCGTCATTGAAATCGAGTTCGTAATAATCTAAATAACGGGGAATTGCAGGATGAGAAATTGCTTGTAATATTTTGGCTTCCCGTTCAAATAATTTCAGTGCATCCCACTCAAAATCACTGGCGAAGGACAGGAGTTTGACTACAACTAACTCCTCAGTTTTTCTGTCACGCGCTAATAACGTGCGTCTGCCTGCTTTTTTTGCTAATTGTTGTATAATCTCATATCGCTGTTCTAGAGTATTGCTAGTCAGCGGTGTCTCCCAATTGCGCTCGGACATAAGATTAAGTCGTAAGTCGTAAGTCGTAAGTCGTAAATTGAGAATTAACTGGTCACTGGTCACTGGTCGTGCGCTCCCTGCCAAGGAGACAGCGAACAAACAACATTCTGACTCCTGGCTTTTTTGCAAGCATTAACATAACTTAATATAAAGATAGAGTAGGTTTTATTTTGACTTTATATCCATGCTAAGTAGGTTAGCGAGCGATCGCAAATCGCGTGTTGTCGTCATCGGTGCTGGAATTGGTGGTTTAACGGCGGCGGCGCTACTTGCCCGTCGCGGCTACCAGGTTTTAGTCTTAGACCAGGCAATCGTCCCTGGAGGGTGTGCCTCGACTTTTCAACGGAAAGGATTTACCTTTGATGTCGGCGCGACTCAGGTAGCTGGTTTAGAACCAGGCGGAATTCACCACCGCATCTTTGCCGAATTAGAAATCGAGCTACCAGAAGCAACGCCTTGCGATCCTGCTTGTGCGGTATATTTACCAGGAGAGACTCAACCGATTAACGTTTGGCGCGATCGCACCAAATGGAAAGCCGAAAGAGAAAAACAATTTCCAGGTAGCGATCGCTTTTGGCAATTAATTGACAATTTATTTCAGGCGAGTTGGGCATTTCAAGCCCGCGATCCGGTTTTACCACCCCGCAACATCTGGGATTTGTGGCAACTGACGCAAGCCGTTCGTCCAGGGACTTTAGTTACCCTACCTTACACGTTTTTAACTGTGGGCGATGCTTTACGGGGACACGGTTTGGAAGACGATTGGCGGCTGCGGACATTTTTAGATTTGCAATTAAAACTTTACTCCCAAGTAGATGCAGAAGAAACAGCTTTACTTTACGCAGCTACAGCATTAAGCGTTTCCCAATCACCCCAAGGATTGTCTCACCTCCACGGTAGTATGCAGGTATTAAGCGATCGCTTGGTAGAAGCTTTAGAAAAATATGGTGGCAAGCTGCTGATGCGCCATAGTGTAGAGAAAATTTTAGTTGAAAACGGCAAAGTTAAAGGGATCTTGGTGCGCAACCAAAAAAATAAAGAAGTACGGACGGAACTCGCTGACGAGATCGTGGCTAACGTTACGGTACAAAACTTAGTTCAGTTGTTGGGTAGAAATGCCCCCCAAGGTTACAAGCAACGTGTCGATAAATTACCCGAAGCATCAGGGGCTTTTGTCGTGTATCTAGGTGTAGATGAAACAGCGATTCCGCCAGGATGTCCGCCACACTTGCAATTCATGTACGATCGCAATGGAGCAATCGGGGAAAATAATTCTTTATTTGTCTCCGTCAGTCGAGCGGGAGACGGACGCGCTCCAGAAGGAAAAGGTACGATTATTGCTTCGTCTTTTGTCGATCCGAAACCTTGGTGGCGCAGTGAAGATATTGAAGATTATAGGGCAATGAAGGAAAAATATACTCGGGAAGCGATCGCCCGTTTGGGACAATTCTTTCACCTCACGCCAGAAACAATATTACACCAGGAAGCAGCGACACCACGCACGTTTGCCCGTTATACAGCACGCGATCGCGGTATAGTAGGCGGGATCGGTCAGAGAGTCCCGACATTTGGACCCTTTGGTTTTGCCAACCGCACGCCTGTCAAAAATTTGTGGTTAGTCGGCGACTCCACCCATCCAGGGGAAGGAACGGCTGGCGTGAGTTATTCTGCGCTAACTGTAGTCCGGCAAATTGAGGCAATGCAATAGCGAGTCAGAAAAATTTGATACCGAGGCGCGATCGCTCTATTCTCAGCAGCGGTTAACATATGAAAGCGAGTAGCCCTTCCGCTTGCTGCAAATAATTGAGCATGACTAGCCAAAACAACTCAGATAATAACAATAAGGCATTATCTCCGAATCCAGAGACTGTGACTCAATCTCGATCGTCTTTGGATCTAGATGATTTCCAAGACGACGATATATCGAATGAGAACTTGGCAACTCAGCAAGCACTGGCAGCGATTGCCGCAATTCATGCCCAACAACAATCGACTTCTGCATCAAATCTAATCGTCAAACGCACGAGTTGGCGCACGGCACATCCCAGGGCTTCTTTACTTACCTTAGTCGCGATCGCGCTCGTTTGGATTGGACTATCCTTTAATAACTTTTTGTGGATTGGCTGGGTAGGCACGCTGCTAGCGTTGTTACTTTCGCTGGGGGTACTTTTACCTTGGACGATAAAAGCAGTCTCAGACATATTTTCCCCCCTAGAGCGATCGCTATTTGTGGCGGGGACAGGTTTAGCTATTGCCTTAATCGGCTTATTCCGATTTGGAAATATCGGTCGTGCGATTATCGATTGGGCGACCAAATTAAACTGGGATGCGATCGGGGCATTAGGTGAAGTTTTTGGCGCGTTAGGACAAATTTTAATTGCAATTATTGCCGTTTATGTAGCTTGGCGACAATATGTAATTTCCAAAGACTTGACAATTCAACAAAACCTGCTGACAGTACAACAAAACTTAATTACCCAGCAGCAAACCATCGATTCTTACTTTCAGGGAATTTCCGATTTGGTATTAGATGAAGAGGGAATGTTAGAAGATTGGCCTCAAGAACGGGCGATCGCTGAAGGGCGTACGGCTGCTATTTTTAGTAGCGTCGATGCTAGCGGTAAAGCCAAAATCATTCGCTTCTTATCTCAATCGAAGTTACTGACTCCCTTACAGCGAGATTTTCGTTTGGGTAGAGCCATTCTCAACGGTGAAGGTGGTTACTCCGAAGACCGTAACTATGGTATTCGAGTTATAGACTTAGGCGTAATGTTAGCTAGAGCAGATCTTTCTAATACCGATTTGCGTTGGACGGATCTCTCAGAAGCAAATTTGATTGCGGCAAATCTGAACAATTGCGACTTAGTAAAAGCAAATCTTTCCCGTACCATTTTGTATGAAGCACAGCTAGTGAGTGCCGACCTCAAAAGTACTCGTTTATTTTACGGTGATGCTCAAACTGCTACACCCCGCAGTCGCAATATCGCTCCCAACTACAATACAGGAGAACAGACGGGGGCAGTCATTGAGAATGCCGATTTTACTGATGCCCAGCGCATGTCTGAATCCTTACGTTATTACTGCTGCGCTTGGGGAGGCGAAAAAACCAGAGCCACCATTCCTGGTGGCTGTGAAGGGATTCCGAATAAATTGGGACGATAAATGTAGAGACGTTCCATGGAACGTCTCTACATAGGAATTAACTAAAATGCTGAATAATCGCGTCGGCAAATTCAGAACATTTAAGCGGTTGAGCTGGAGGTTCCATCAATCGCGCTAAATCGTAGGTGACTTCACGATTGGCGATCGCATCTCCAATTCCTTGCTTGATTAATTCTGCTGCTTCTTGCCAACCCATATATTCCAACATCATTACGCCGGAAAGAATTACCGAACCAGGATTGATTCTGTCGAGTCCGGCGTGTTTTGGTGCAGTGCCGTGAGTCGCTTCAAAAATAGCGCACTCGTCGCCAATATTCGCTCCTGGACCCATCCCTAAGCCGCCGACAACCGCCGCTGCTGCATCGGATAGATAGTCTCCATTCAAATTCATCGTAGCGAGAATGGAGTATTCATCGGGTCGAGTTTGGATTTGTTGGAAAATACTATCGGCAATGCGATCGTTGACCATAATTTTATGTTTCCATTGACCGTTGCCGTGCGTTTCCCAAATTTGGCTCAACACCGCTTCGACTTCCTGGCAAATTTGGGCTTTTTTATCGGCAGTCAAAGCATTGTAGCCAGGTTCGAGCTGTCGAGCGTTGTCTTCTGTACTGAGGTCTGGGTTGTGTTCTTTGTTGCCAAGAATCCAAGACTCGCGTTCGGTGATGCACTCGTTGCGAAACTCAGATGTTGCCAATTCGTAGCCCCAATCGCGAAAAGCGCCTTCGGTGTATTTCATGATGTTGCCTTTATGCACCAAAGTCACCATTTGTTTATTGGGAGGCAACCGTAGGGCGTGTTTAATGGCGCGTCTGACTAAGCGTTGAGAACCAGTCTTGCTGATGGGCTTGATGCCGATTCCTGCATCGAGAGGAATTTGTTTTTTACCGTGTTCGGAAGTAGCAGGGATGAGATCTTCATTCAAGATTTTAATCAGGCGATCGCCAATTTCGCTTCCCTGTCTCCATTCAATGCCCAGATAAATATCTTCCGTGTTTTCGCGATAAATAATCACATCCAGCTTTTCTGGATTTTTGTGCGGGGAAGGCGTTCCAGGATAGTAACGACAGGGGCGAACGCAGGCATACAAATCGTTGATTTGGCGTAGTGCTACGTTGAGCGATCGAATACCACCACCAATCGGTGTCGTGAGCGGACCCTTAATTGCCACGCCAAATTCTTTGATTGCCTGGAGTGTATCTTCAGGCAAATATTGGTATGTGCCGTAGACTTCGCAAGCTTCATCTCCAGCGTAGACTTTAAACCAGTCGATCTGTCTTTTGCCCTGATAGGCAGTTTGTACGGCAGCATCCATCACCTTTTGGGCGGCGGGCCAAATATCTACCCCCGTACCATCTCCGCGAATGAAGGGGATAATTGGATTATCGGGAACGATTGGTTCGCCATTACTGAAGGTAATTCGAGAACCAGTAGTAGGAGGAGTGATCTTCTCGTACATGGATTGCTACACCAGGAGTCTAGAAACTTTTATTTTGCCATCTGACGATGCTGTTATGGAACGCTAGCAGATTTTGAATCAAGGAAATGTAATCAGCGAGCAGGGAGTAGAGGAGAACGATCGCCAATTCCGAATTCCGAATTCCGAATTCCGAATTCTGTCTTCTGGCTTCTCCGTAATATAGTTAAAATTAGCGATCGGTGCTGAACTTTGTGCGTTTCTAGTGAGAGCATGACTAACCCAACCACGACATCAGATACTCCCATTGACTTTTCTGCTCTCCGCTTGCAGCTTTCGTCTGGGTCGGAAAAAGTTCAACAGCAACTCATTCAACAGCTAGCAACACTGGGCGAGCCAGGTTTAGAAGTGTTGATGGACTTTTTGCTACAACGCCGCGATCGCCTACCGACTTGGATTGATGGCAAAATCTACCAAATCCTCTATCGTTCCGAGTTTTCTCCGGCACAGGAATTTTTGCAAACTCACTTTCCCGCCGGAATTGTGACGCTGCGATCGCAATCTAATATCGATTACAGTTCCCTACAACAATTGTTGATTGAGGGAGACTTCCAAGCAGCAGACCGCGTGACGCTACAAAAACTTTGCGAACTGGCTGGCGCGACTGCCGTACAGCGCAAGTGGCTATATTTTACAGAAGTCGAAAGATTTCCCATTCTCGATTTGCAAACTGTCGATACCCTCTGGTCAGTTTACTCCGAAGGAAAATTTGGCTTTTCCGTGCAGCGAGGACTCTGGTTAACTTTAGGCAAAAACTGGGAAAAACTATGGGCAAAAATTGGCTGGAAAAACGGTAACACCTGGACGCGCTACCCTGATGGATTTACTTGGAGCCTTGACGCTCCCATAGGACACCTACCTTTGTCAAATCAGTTACGCGGCAATCGTGCGATCGCCGCACTATTTTCCCATCCAGCCTGGGAGAAGAGGGAGCAGGGAGCAGGGAGCAGGGAGTAGGGACAAGAGAGCGATCGGGAGCTGAGGGAGAAAGAGCAACTGTCAACTGTCTTCAGGCAGTGTAGCGGAGCGCGTCTACTGTCAACCAATAACTACCAATTACCAATTACCAATTCCCATTACCCATTACTAACTCCTTAAGAGTTAGCAAAATCTTTCTGCTCCCAATTGTTGATCCTGAATAAAAATCGGGAATCTTAAGTCTAGTAGATATCCCTGAAATCAGGGTTAGATACAGCACAACATTGATATTGCAGTTCGATCGCTTTCTTGCAGTGTAAGGTGGATTGGTAAATGGTGGAGCCAGAAAACAAATTAGTGTGTCGAGGGGATACTGGCGTAGATCCAATGATAGATCGGCGCATGAAGGCGTTGTTAGAACTGGGTTTGTTAGAAGCTCAAACTACGCCAGTTTTTGAGGAAGCAACTCAAACCGCTGCCCACCTGCTAGAAGTACCGATCTGCATTTTGGGCTTTTTAGACCGCAATCGTCACGTGTTTAAATCAGCAGTGGGTTTGTCGCGTTTGGGGTTGATGAATCCACTAGCGCAGGAAAGACAGTTACCAATCCACGAATCGTTTTGCACTCAAGTTGTCGAAACGAGCCAAATCGTTAACGTTGGCAATACCCGCGCTCATCCTGCTTTTACTAACAGCGTCTTAGTCCAGCGTTACGGTATTCTTGCTTACCTGGAAGTTCCATTGATTGACTCCTCCGGTTTATGCTTGGGTGCGATCGCGGTGATGGATTTAGAACCCCGCAATTTCAGCATCCAACAGATGAAATTTCTCGAACTCATGGCTCGTTGGAGTATGAGTGAATTCGAGCGCAATCGCCTGCTCAAAATGCAACAGTTAGAGCCACTAGAGCAGCGGGCGATCGAGGTTGCACCGCAAATTCTCAATCCCGCACCAGCAATCTCTTTCTCACCTCCTACTGCCTTACCAGAAGCCCTTTCCATTGTCCAAGTCAAACTCAAGTTGCTAGAGCAGCTCACCCAAGAACTCAGAACTCCTTTAACATCAATTTTAGGAATGGCAAATGTCGTAGGACGAGAAATTTACGGTCCTCTGACGACGAAACAGAAAGAATATCTCGAAATTATTCAAAATAGCGGTCGATATCTCCTCTCCCTAGTTAATGAAGTTTCTCAATTGGGAGTTGTAGAGGAATATTCCCTGAGTCTCAATCTAACTACTGTCGATATCGAAATGCTCTGCCAGCAGGTACTCAATACCTTAGATGAGGTCGCCAAACGCAAAGAACAAAAATTACGACTATCGCTGGAGCCTGCTAAAAGTCGAATGTGGGTGCTGGATAAAGACAAGGTAAGACAGCTGATATACCACCTGATATCGAGTATGATTCAAGCTGCTACAAGTGGGAGTGCGATCCGCATTCACATTTCCTATAAAGGTAACTCTACGCTCGATCGCGTGGGTGAAATGATGGGACAAAGCAATCTTTTGAATCTAGCAATTTCAGTCTCTCATCCTTGGTTAGGAGAAGGATTAACCCCCGTCGATCCCTACTTAGGACAAATTTCTACTTTTCATGCTGCTCGTACTGGCGATGAAAGGCAGGAGTCAAAAAGCAAGAGGTCAATGCACGAACATGACGATCGTGAGGAAGACAAGACAGAATTAGTCAATGTCAATAGCTTCAATCGTTCTTGTGAAAGCCTACGCTTGTTGCTCAGCCGTGCTTTAGCAGAACTACACGGTGGTCAAATTGATATTTTAGGGACTCCAGAATCCGGCTATCGTTATGTCGTCAGTCTTCCCGAGCTAACATTGGCGCAAGCTAATACCGAAATTTAACTTGATTCAGTTTGAGGCGATCGCACTTTCATCTGAAGTCAAAATGCGATCGGCTTTAAAAGTTATACAGTCGTTAACCTTAGCAATGTTCCCTATTGGCGTTGCCAAACTTTAATATAGTCAATGTCAAAATAGCTAGGAAACGGCGTGGAGTCATCTGGAAGCTTATTCGTCCAAATTGGACCAATTGCTAGAGTCGTTAAAATATACATTGGTTTTTGCGGAATATTTTCGCTGTTTGTATAGCGCATTCGCTCTACCCCATCTACGTACCAAATTATGGCATTTGGTTCCCATAGCACTGCGTAAACGTGGTAGTCTTCTGAGAAATCAAAGTTGTTACCCCACGATAAAGATGAGTATTTTGGCTTGCCTCGATCGTTGATATAGTGCAAGACCATCAGCACGCTTTTCATATCTGAACCAACAAACTCCGCGATGTTCACTTCTGGAGGCCAGTTTCTATCCTCTGCGGCAAGCCACATCGTAGGCCAAAAACCCCTACCTTTAGGTACTTTGGCACGTATTTCTACAAAGCCGTACTGAAATGCATACCTTTGATGGGAAGAAATCATGCCAGAAGTGTACTGGAATGTTGCATTGTAAGCATTCCAAATGCGTTTTTGAGTGCGTATTTGCAAGATTCCATTTTGTACCAGCACTTCCTCTGGTAAAAACCATTGGATTTCTTGCGCTCCATGATTAGCACACCCCCTTCCCGAATGCCACCAATAGCAAGTATCCCATTTGAGCAGATCGAGAGATGTACCGTTGAATTCATCCTCGAATACCACCTGCCAGTTATCTGCCCGCACGACAGCTGGGCTGAATAATATTGTTGCGATCGTGGCAAAACTAAGCAAAGTTGGTCGAACGCTCTTTCGCAACCAAAAGCTGTGTTTCATATTTGTAGAACATTTGCAGAATTAATTTCGGTCAATTGACTTCATTTCGTGTTTAACACTTGGTTGTCAATTACCCTTTAAGAATTTGGTAAGATTTTAGATTTATGATTAGTAATTTGGCAATATCCTCTCGCTAGTAGCGATACTTTATTTTGCTGCTACGGGGAGATTTATTATTTAAAATGCGCTGTGTTTTTCATAAATAATAGCTTAAGAACTCAGAAGGAATTAGAGACAGGTTGGCGAACCTATAAATATACTTTAAATACATCTAGTCGAAATGTATTATTGTTGACTTTTTCAATAATTCATATCCGTCTGTAGATATAAATTTAGACTTGCTATAGCTGACCGAAAAATTTTAGAAAAAAACCCTAATGCGTGGAAATAAGTAGCCCTTGAGAATTTCTAGAAATCCAACAGACTTTTTGGGAGAAACAAGAGAGACTTGTGGAAAAGCGATCGCGCGTGACTGAAAGAACTCAGCATTCACCTAGCAACTTACAAGTACTAATGGATACTACTAGAAATGTATTCAATGACAATCGTAAACTTGTAGAGATAATTGTGACTGACATTGTGTATTAAGCTAAGGCAAATAAAATTCGCAATTATGGTAAGTCAAGTCAGCCTAACGTTGACTTAAGATAGACCAATCCCTATCCCGCAGCTCATGCTTATGAATTCAGTTTGGCAGCAATTTACTTTATCTAGCTTGCCGCTGCAAGAATGGCGACGTGCAAGCTACTTACACCGTTCTGTTGTCGGGCTATTTAGTACTTGGCGACAGGGTAGCTGGCTGATGCAATGGTCGGAAGCTCTGGCAGCTCTACTAGTGAGTTTGGTCTTTGCGCTTGCGCCATTTGTCTCCAATGACCTAATTGGCGTGTTACTCTTTGCTTGTGCTAGCTTCTGGGTACTGCTGACTTTGACAGACGAACGACGTTATGCTCCAGAGCGTGCCAATACTCTGACCCCAATTCATTTGTTGGTATTGCTTTACTGGGGCATCTCTACAGTAGCTACGGCACTATCACCCGTCAAAGCCGCTGCTTTCATAGGTTGGCAAAAGCTAACGCTATATTTAGTTCTGTTTGCCTTGACTGCGAGGATTTTGCGATCGCCCCGCATTCGTTCTTGGTTGATTACCCTCTACCTCCACGTAGCGCTGATTGTTAGCATTTACGGTTTGCAGCAGTGGTTTTATGGGGCAAATGCTCTAGCAACTTGGGTAGATACTCAATCTAATCTCACCCGCATTACCCGCGTTTACAGCTATCTTGGCAATCCTAACCTACTTGCTGGCTATCTCCTACCAGCCGTGGTTTTGAGTCTGGTTGCTGTCTTTGCTTGGCAGCGCTGGGTTCCCAAGTTGCTAGCACTAACAATGTTTTTTGTCAATAGTGCCTGTCTCGTTCTTACCTTTAGTCGTGGTGGTTGGATGGGACTACTCGTAGCGATTTTTGCCGTGTTGGTACTATTGGTGTATGTGTTGAGCGTCCATTTCCCCCCCTTTTGGCGTACTTGGTCGTTACCACTGCTTATCGGTGGTGTAACGTTGGTATTAGTAGGTGGAGTGTTGTTTGTCGAACCAATCCGCGATCGCTTTTTGAGTATCTTCGCCGGACGGGGTGACAGCAGCAACAATTTTCGCATCAACGTATGGATAGCAGTGATTGAGATGATTAAAGACCGTCCCATTTTAGGGATCGGTCCTGGCAACACTGCCTTTAACAAAATTTATCCGCTTTACCAATTGCCTCGTTACAATGCCCTAAGTGCCTACTCGATCTTGTTGGAAGTAGCCGTAGAAACTGGTTTTGTTGGTTTAGCTTGCTTGTTGTGGTTGCTAGTTGTCACCTTCAACTCAGGGTTGCAACAACTGCGCCGTTTGCGGCAAACTGGCAGTCGAGAAGCATTTTGGTTAATTGGAGCGATCGCGGCTTTATTTGGAACTCTGGTTCACAATATTGCCGATACTGTCTGGTATCGTCCTGAAATCAACACGATTTGGTGGTTTATGGTAGCGATTATTGCTAGTTACTATGCTGCCCCAGTCACGCGATCAGATCTTTTGGCTAATTCCTCTTTCGATCGCGGTTCGGATAGCTAATCTCGGATTTAGATACGTATTGGTAGGGGCGCACAGCTGTGCGCCCCTACAGTTGGTTTGCGTTTCCTACAGTTAGTTTGGGACAGATCGTTAAAAATCAACAACAGCCATCCTCTTTTCCCAAAAAGGCAGTAAAACAATACAGTAATACAACCGGATTGAGATCGAGCTGTGGGAAAAATGCAATTGATGGATAGACTGCGCTTGGGTGCGGCTGTATTGACAGCAAAAACCGTGACATTTGGGGTGCGATCGCTACGTCTGGGTGCGGCTAGCGTTTTACCAGGAGAAATTGCCCGTCGTCTTCAGCCAAAGTTGTTGCAACTGCTGAGTTGTCAGGTGAAGCAAGGAGTGATTCTCATTGCTGGGACGAACGGTAAAACTACCACATCCCTGCTATTACGCACGATGTTGGAACGTCAAGGTTGGCGGGTTGTCCACAATGCAGCGGGGGCAAATTTAGAAAATGGTTTGATGACAGCGCTGTTACAAAACACAAACCCCATCGGTTCGCTAGATGCAGATTTTGCCATTTTAGAAGTAGACGAAAATATCGTTCCCAAGGTGTTAGCACCCCTGCAACCTCGGCTAATTCTGGCGTTAAACTTGTTTCGCGATCAGCTGGATCGATATGGGGAAGTCGATACAATTAGCAGGCGTTGGGGACAAGCGATCGCACCTTTACCTTCAGAAACGATTATTGTTGCTAATGCTGACGATCCTACCTTGGCTGACATGGGTCAACAGCTTAATCAAAATGTCTTATTTTTCGGACTGAGCGAACCGGAACACTATCTTGATGAAATTCCCCATGCTGTAGACTCAATTTATTGTCCCAGTTGCGGTACTCGCTTGGTTTATCAAGGGGTTTATCTTTCACACCAGGGGGATTATAACTGTCCTAACTGCGGTTTTCGCAAACCATCCTTGGCGATCGATAGTCGGGAATGGGAGCAAATTTTAATTGGGTTATATAACAAATACAATACTCTAGCGGCGGTGTTAGCAGCACAGCAACTTGGCGTAGATAAAGCGATAATCCGCGATACTATAGCTAACTTTCAGGCGGCTTTCGGACGGGCTGAGGAGTTGCAAGTTCGCGGTAAACACGTCCGCATTCTCTTGTCTAAAAATCCGGTGGGGATGAATGAAACAATTCGGGCAGTGAATGAGGTAAGCGAGAGGAAAATCAAAGAGGAATCGCATCAACTTGCGCCTGTGTTGATGGTTTTAAATGACAGAATACCCGATGGTACGGATGTTTCGTGGATTTGGGATGTGGATACAGAAAAGTTAGTCGAACGAGGAGGGACTTTAATAGTCAGTGGCGATCGCGTTTACGATATGGCTTTGCGTTTGCGTTACAGTCAGCCGCAGATAGATAGCAAAATGAATTTGGTTGTGAAGGAAGATTTAAAAGAGGCGATCGCGACTGCGTTAGCACAAACTCCAGCAAATGAGACTTTACACATTTTGCCTACATATTCTGCCATGTTGGAAGTGCGGGAGATTTTGACGGGAAGAAAGATTTTGTAAGAGGTGGTAATTGGTAAGTCGTAAGTCGTAAGTTGGAATGAACTGATAACTGATAACTGACTATGCTTTTATCTCAGACAGAAAGACATTTAGCTGCTGAAATTGATTTTGATGAGTCTGTTTTGGAGATGATTAAGCAAGAATATCAAGTCAAAATGCAGAAAATTATTTTAAAACAAGAGGTGTATCTTAAAGATAGCGAATTGAGTTGTGTAAATGAAGTTTTGCCAGCTTACTATCTCGAATTTGAGCAAGATGTTTACGGAGTCTACAACTATGGAGGCAATCTTTTAGTAGAAGGCTTGTCTATTATCATCCCATCTTATATAGATTATCGGGATATTTTTGTCAAGCTAAAACACTTATTGAATCCACACGGCTATCTGACAAGCTGCGAAAATCGAGTTGGTTTGACTCCAGAGAAAAACAGGTTAAACCAGTATATTTCTAGAGTTTTAAACTATGTCACACAAGCAGAGTTAAGAATTGCAGTTTTTAAGGGTGAAGAACCTTGGGATATTATTAAGATTCATCAGACTAATGGGTGGAATTATGATATTTCTCCTAAAGACATAATTAATAAATTAAAATCATGGCAAGAAGTAAGTGAATTTGAAATTATATTTGCTAGTAAAAGTAGCTTGAGTCTAGAATTCGTACGACTACCTACAGATATTGAAAAATTTGCTAAAGACGTAGCTGAATTTTGTCCCGATCTCCGCAATACTCAGCTAGTTGTAAGCAAGATCGAGAAGTATAAAAGCCTTTATTTAACCTGGAATTGAGCAAGAAATATATATGAATCTGGAAAATATGGAAATTACAATTGGCTGGTTATATCCAACTTTAATGAGTACCTATGGCGATCGCGGTAATGTTATTTGTATCCAGCGCCGCTGTGAATGGCGCAATTATACGGTAAAAATATTACCTTTAGATCGAGATTCTACGGCTCAAGATTTTTCCCAAGTCGATATCCTCGTCGGTGGTGGCGCACAAGATAGACAGCAAGAAATTGTCATGCGCGATTTGCGCGGTGCTAAAGCTGAGGCGTTACGAGAAAAAATCGAAACTGGTACGCCAGGAATTTTTACTTGTGGTGCGCCGCAATTATTAGGACATTACTACGAACCAGGTGAAGGACAACGAATCGAGGGACTGGGATTATTTGATTTTGTTTCTATCCATCCCGGGTTAAATGCGCGTCGCTGTATCGGGAATTTAGTTATTGAAGTGACAGCTAAAAAGTTAGCACAGGAATTAGTAGCAATGACAGGTTCACCACCCTACTTAATTGGTTTTGAAAATCATGGCGGACGGACAAAATTAAGTCAAGTAGAGGCATTAGGACGGGTAATATATGGTTTAGGAAATAATGGTGAAGATGGTACAGAAGGAGCAGTTTATCAAAATGCGATCGCGACTTATTCGCATGGTCCCCTGTTACCTAAAAATCCATTTTTAGCTGATTGGTTGATTCAAACTGCCTTGAAACAAAAATACCAAGAATCAATTGCACTTTCACCTTTAGATGATACTTTGGCTAACCAAGCACGGGAAGCAATGTTTAAGAAACTGCGCGTAAATTTGCCGACATTGGTTAAACAGTAGGGTGCGTTAATTAACGCACCTACCTAATCGAGAATTAAGCGCGATCGCTTGAATCTTTTGATTGCTATGAATAGGAGTCCTAGATTGGCGATCGCCAACACCAAGAAAACGATTAAAATTACGTGAGTTATATTAGTATTTTTAGCTGACTTTAAAAGACTTGTTTGTAATTGAGTTGGAATTAGGCTCAAACTCAAAAGTGGAATCCAAGTTAAGGCAATAGAAACAAAAGCTAATTGTTGGGCTGCTTGTTTAACTGTGGGGCTGCGGAGAGAGACAATGACACCTATACTTGCCATAGCTGTAGCTGTCAAAATTCCCAATCCAATTCCAGTTAAAGTTATTCCTATCGGATAGAGTAAAATTTCTCCTTTGTTATGAGTTAAATTAACAGCTATCAAACCTGTTAGTAAGACTATTAGCGTTAATAATAAACCATAGATCACAACTGTAATAATTTTACCGAATAGAATTGCTACTTCTGATAAAGGACTTGCCAATAAAGTTTCTAAAGTATGTCTCTCTCTTTCTCCTGCAAAACTATCAGCAATAAGCGCCATAACTGGTAGAGTTGGTAGCCAACCCCAATAAGCAATTGTAAAGGGAGAGTCTACCCAAAATGTACCAATTTGAATCGGCATGAGCAAGCCGAATATTAAGATTAAAGGTAGCCAACTTAGAATCGTTGTTTTGAGGCTACCGCGCTGAAATAAAAGTTCGCGCCACTCTTTCCAAATGACAGTCCAAATATCGGTAATCATAACAAATATGGTCGCTCGACCTCGAACATTTATGTACGAATGAAATTCGCGACTACACAGACAAAACCCGCCGACGCGGGTTTTAAGAGCTGTTAATTTATCTTAGAGTCTGCGAAGGCAGACTTCGCTTGTGTAGCCGCGACTTCTAGTCGCTCAATGCAAAACATGAGATAATTTAGCCACTAGTAGCGCGATCTGTCAGGCGAGTTAATACCTGATTGGAACGCTCGACAAAAGATTTCATTCCTTCAGCATTAAATCCTTTTTGTGCCATCAATGCCAAGTCATAAACGTGTTGACAAATTGAATTAGCTAATTCGGCACTTGGCGACTGCCCTTCACCTTGGATAATACTACCTTGGCTGAGGCTGACTAAGTTTTGAATCAGCGGATGCGCGGTATTAACTAGTAAGATATGATCGTCAGGAAACTGTGCTGTTTGCTGCTGGACAAAAGCACTCATTTCTTGAATGCGGCGCATATATTCAGGTAACAACACCATTGCTGGGGGCGTACCTTGCGGATCGTCAGATTTTAATGCTTCTGTACGAATGTTGAGTTTGGGTTTATTCAAGGCTTTTTCAAACAATTCCTTGATTAATTCGCTGCGAGTTTTGTTCGTAGTCGGATCGACAATTTCCCCAGCTTTATCTTTGTCAAGTAGAGTTTGATCTAAGTCAGAATCAACGCGAGAGAATTTAACATCTGAATACTCTCTTTCTAGGAAAGAAATAAAGTGAGTATCGATAAAGGAATCCATAAATAGGACTTCTAAACCCTGCTTCTTATGCAGTTCTACATAAGTAGCTTGGGTAACTTCATCGGTGCAATAGTAAACGCGATTCTCGTGACGTTCTTTGTTACGTTCTAGGTATTCTTTCAGCGTGGTATAGGGGGAAGTTGTAGGGGCGTTCTCCTGCACGCCCGTACCTGAGTCGGGAGTAGATTCTGCTGGTTGTACGTCTTGCCATGCGTCTCCCTCTTCTGCTTGCACTTGGACGGCTGGTGTTTCTGTCGCAGGTGAGGACGCAGCCTCTACAGGCGTTTCATAGGTTGTGCGGTAGATGACGATATCTTCGACTTGTTTTTTGAATTTCTCGTCGTTGAGGGAACCAAATTTGACAAACGTACCTACATCTTGCCAAACTTTGATATACTCTTCGCGGCTATTGCGGTATAACTCCTTGAGGCGATCGCCGACTTTACGAGAAATATAATCGGCAATTTTCCTTACCGTCCGGTCTGTTTGCAAGGCGCTGCGGGAGACATTGAGAGGAATATCTGTGCTGTCAATCACTCCCCGCATTGGTAGTAAGAATCGCGGGATAATCTCTTCGCAATGGTCGCTAACAAAGACTTGGTTGCAGAATAGTTTGATCTGTCCTTGGGTGACATCTACATCCGGTCTGAGTTTAGGAAAATACAAAATCCCGTTGAGGATGAAAGGATAGTCAGTGTTGAGATGTACCCACAACAGGGGTTCTTCCTGAAAAGGATATAGGTAGCGGTAAAATTCCAAATAATCTTCTTTGGTGAGATTATTTGCCGACTCTCGCCAAGGCGCTTTTTGCTGGTTGATAACCTCGCCATTCAGTTTGATGGGAACAGGCAGAAAATCGCAATAAGTCTTGACAAGTTGCTTGATACGTGCATCTTCTACGTACTCCTGCTCGTCTTCCATTAAGTGCAGGGTAATAGTCGTACCGCGATCGCTGCGAGATGAGTCTTCTAAAATAAACTCTGGGGAACCATCGCAACTCCAATGGACGGCTGGCGCACCTGCTTGGTAAGACAGAGTATCGATCTCAACTTTTTGCGCCACCATAAAGGAAGAGTAGAAACCCAAGCCGAAATGACCGATGATCTGTTGGTCAGATTTCCCCTCGTACTTGTGAATAAATTCTTCTGCACTAGAGAAAGCCACCTGATTGATATATTTCTTGACTTCCTCCGCCGTCATCCCGATACCGTTGTCGGAGATGGACAGAGTTTTGCGATCTTTGTCTATAGCAATTTGAATCTCTGGTTCGCCAATCTCGCCGGAATACTCCCCAGCACGGGATACCATTTTCAGCTTTTGGATAGCATCAACTGCGTTAGAGATCAATTCCCGCAAGAAAACCTCATGGTCGGAGTAGAGAGATTTCTTAATAATGGGAAAAATATTCTCAGTGTGGATGCTGATTGTGCCTTGTTCCCGCATACTAAATCAGTGTTGTGGTGAAATGTTCTTTAATCAGGATCTTAATGGCTTAAACCACGCGATCGCTCTTTACTTAACTAAAGATTCCCCCCAACGCTAATTCGGTTTACCCTACCTGTTTTTAGATAAGGGAGACAATTCAATGCGCGATTTACAATAAACGCTGCGCTACACTTCGTGAACGCAATTCGCAACTACTGCTGTACGGGCGGGTTTTGACCAAAAATTTCTCGCCGCCAGCCGTGAATCTCTTGCTAAACCCGCCCCTACGATTTCCCGATAACTGATAACTGACATGAAGGATATGCAACGCGAATTTACCAGTCGTGAAGAACTGGTAGCCTACTTAAAAGAACAATTTCCTACTGCTGCTAGCCGAGATGATAATATCAGCGAAACTGTGGGGGGTCGTAAAGCGGCTGAAGAAGCTTTACAAATAGTAGATGCAGCCCGGTACGCCAAAACTCGCAATTTTCTCACGGGTGCGGTAACTCGTCTCTCGCCCTATCTCCGTTATGGAGTTTTGAGTCTCGCTGATGTTAAGAAATATGTCCTGAACAAAATTCAGCAGCCAGATGAAGCGACGAAATTAATTAACGAACTCGGCTGGCGCGACTATTGGCAACGCCTATATGTCAAATTAGGAAATGGAATTTGGGAAGATCGAGAAGAATATAAAACTGGTTACACTGCCAAAGAATACGCCCCTAAACTACCAGAAGACATCGCCACAGGGACGACGGGGCTAGTTTGTATCGACAGTTTCAGTCAACAAATGCGCCAGACAGGGTATCTACACAACCACGCCCGGATGTGGATGGCTGCTTACATGGTGCATTGGCGGCGCATCCGCTGGCAAGTCGGGGCAATATGGTTTCTCGAACACTTGTTAGATGGCGATCCGGCGAGTAACAATATGTCTTGGCAATGGGTAGCGAGTACCTTTAGCCACAAACCCTATTTCTTTAACCGCGAAAACTTAGAACGATACACTGAGGGAGTTTACTGTCGCGAATGTCCCCTCTACGGACATTGTGACTTTGAGGGTGGTTACGAACAAATAGAACAGCGATTGTTTCCCAAAGCAGAATTTAGTCGGCAGCCTAATAGTCAGAGTTGGCAACGCGGGAAAAAAAGGCGATAGGAATCGGAAGTCGTAGGGGCGGGTTTAGCAAAAGATTCACGGATTGTGACAATAAATCTTGGTTCAAAACCCGCCCGTACAGGAGTTAGGAAATTACCCATTACCCATTACCCATTACCATGAACCAACCTATTATCTGGATACACGGAGATTGCTTGAGTCCAAAAAATCCTGCACTGCAAGAATATCCCAATTCGCCTGCAATTTGGGTTTGGGATGAGGCTTTAATTGAGGAGTGGCAGTTAAGTTTGAAACGAATTGCTTTTATTTATGAATGTTTGTTGGAATTACCTGTTGTGATTAGACGAGGTGATGTGGCGAAAGAAGTGTTAGCTTTTGCCAAAGAACATAATGCCGATTCAATTGTGACAGCGAATAGTCCTAGTCCCAGATTTGAAACAATCTGCAATGAAATTGAGCGATCGCTAAAACTAGAAGTTTTTGAAGTCGAGCCATTTTTTGAGTACGATGGTTACATCGATCTGAAACGATTCTCTCGCTATTGGAAAGTAGCAGAAAGATATATATATAGTAGAGTGCGTTAATTAACGCACTCTACTTACTCCCCGTGAAAGTCACCCCTTGAATAAAGTAGCGATTAAAAAAGGCATAAATTAATAGTGCAGGTAAAGTGAATACCATAGACGCAGCCATAATGTAATTCCAATAACTAATGTATTGTCCCTTGAATGTATTCAAACCCAAGGGCAAAGTAAACATTTCTGGGGTGGAAATAATCATTAATGGCATTAAAAAGTTATTCCACGAACCTAAAAATATAAATATAGTTTGGGCTGCTAAAGCTGGTCTAGCTAAAGGTAAAACAATCTGAAAGAAAGTTTCTAAGTACCCCAAACCATCTAAGGCAGCAGCTTCTTCTAATTCTTTGGGAAAGCTAACAAAAAACTGCCGCATCATAAAGATGAAAGTCGCATTGACAATATTCGGAACAATTAATCCCTGATATGAATTTAGCCAGCCTAAAGATTTGAGAATTAAAAAACTAGGAATTAGCGTCACTTGAGCTGGAACCATTAAAACTGCTAAGATACTGAAAAATAGGATCTGATTTCCCTTAAATGGAATACGTGCAAGAGCATAACCAGCCATTGAGTTGAATAAAAGATTAAAAATAGTGACAGTGCTTGCAACTACGACACTATTAAATAGCCAACGACCAAATAATGGTTCTTCTAGAAAAATCTTTTGATAATTTTCTAAAGTAAAGTTTTGCGGAAACAAGTTCAAGCCGCCAGCAATAATTTCAGACAAGGGTTTAAATGAAGCAGAAAGCGCCCAAGCAAAGGGTAAAAAAGTGGCGATCGCATAGACAATCAAAATTCCATATAAAATTGGAATAAAAGATATCTTTTTATCTATCTTCATCTGTATCTCCTTTAGCAAGGCTTACACCTATATCCGCAATGATTATTCTTAAATATATACTCAGAATATATCTGACAATATATCAAAAATACCTATTTACCCGCGTTTATCTACAGGAGGCAATTCTAGACTAAAATTTTGACAATAAAACTTAAAAGTCAATTGAAAAAACTAGTGAAGTTGCTCAATCGCTACCTAGTCACAACTAAATTTCTTCTCCTCTTACTCGTGATAACCCTAACTTTGGTGGGATGTCAGGCGACACCTAGCAATTCTGGAGTGACAAAAATTACGCTGTGGCAAGGAGTCAATCCACCACACAATCGAGATGTTTTACAAGCGCTGGTAGATCGCTTCAATCGAGAGCATTCTGACGTTCAAGTAGAATCTTTGTATGTCGGGCAAGCGGAACAGCAATTACCGAAAATTTTGGCAGCAGTAGTAGGAAATGCACCGCCAGATTTACTGTGGTTTAATGCGACGCTAACCGGACAATTGGTGGAACTCGATGCCATTCGTCCTCTAGACGATCTGCTGCAAACTTCTCCCGTCAAGGATGAAATCGATCCTAGCCTGTTTGCGACGATGGAGTATCAAGGACATACTTGGTCTGTGCCATTTGGGGTAAATAACGTAGGTGTATTTTACCGTCCCAGTTTATTTGAAGCCGCAGGAATTACTCAGTTACCGCAAACTTGGGAAGAATTGCGTCAAGTTGCGCGTCAATTAACCATTGACAAAGACGGAGACAAACGGATCGACCAACACGGAATGTTTTTGCCGTTAGGAAAAGGGGAATTTAGCGTCTTTCTGTGGCTACCCTTCCTGTGGAGTGGTGGCGGCGAGTTGGCAAGTAACAATCCCCAACAACCAGCAGATGTAAACATAGCAGATGACAAGGGTGCGATCGCCTCACTGGGATTGTGGCGCGATTTAGTCGATGATGGTTCTGTCGTTCTATCTTTACCAGAACGAGGATTTGAAATCGATGCTTTCTTAGCTGGAAAAGTCGCGATGCAATTGACTGGTCCCTGGACGCTGGGACAGTTCCAAACCACAGGAATAGATTTTGGCGTGTTTCCAATTCCTCAAGGCGATCGCCAAGCAACTGCGATCGGTGGAGAGAACTTATTTGTATTCAAGTCTACGCCCGAACGCGAACGAGCTGCGCTCAAGTTTGCTGAGTATGTTGTCCGTGAAGGATTTCAAACTGATTGGGCAATTGGTACGGGGTATTTACCCGTCAATATGAAGGCAAGGGAAAGCCAGAAATATCAAGATTTCATCAAAAAACAGCCTGCCGTAGAAGTGTTTTTAGCGCAGGCAAAATACGGGCGATCGCGTCCGATTTTTCCTGGTTACAGTCGCTTGTCAGAAAATTTAGGTAGGGCGTTAGAAGCTGTTTTATTAGGGAAAAGCACCCCTACCGAGGCATTACAAGCCGCACAGCAAAGGTTGGATTTGATTTTTCAGAGAGGGAGCAGGGAGTAGGGAGCAGAGAGCAGGGGAGCAGAAGGGCTTCAGGAGCAGAGGGAGAACGATCTCTTACCACTCACCACTCACCATCCAACTACCAATTACCAATGACCAACTACCATTTCCTACAAATTGTTAAATCCAAAACAGTAAGCGATCGCGAATAAATGTTATCTGGGAATAACATTCATGTACGTGTCTTGACGATTCGGGCGCTCTGGAATTTATGACCTTCTCAATTGTGGCTTGGGATTCGGCAACGCAAATGACTGGGGTGGCAGTGGCAACTAAGCATCTGGCTGTAGGGGCGCTCGTACCTCATGCTAAGGCAACTGTAGGAGCGATCGCGACTCAGGGTCAAACTAACCCGCTATTAGGCATTTGTAGCCTGCAATTGCTAGAACATGGAGTTTCGGCTGAAGATACTTTACATCTGTTACTGCAAGACGATCTCAATTGCCATCAGCGTCAGCTACATTTGGTAGATCGTCACGGTCATACGGCAGCGTGGACGGGTGAAGACTGCGTTGGTTGGGCAGGACACTTGACATATCCTTACTTTTCTGTCGCCGGAAATATGCTATTAGGCGAACAAGTTTTGGTCGCGATGGCAGATGCCTATCAAGCTAGGGCGGAAATGGAGTTTTGCGATCGCCTGTTACATGCTTTGGAAGCTGGCGAGGCGGCTGGGGGAGACAAGCGAGGACGGCAATCGGCAGCGCTGTATGTCGTGCATCGAGATGTTTATCCTTATTTGGATTTGCGTGTCGATCGCCATGAGAATCCATTGGTGGAACTGCGGTGTCTATTTGAAGAATCGCGTCAAGATTATTATCAGTCGTTTCGGCAGACTATGCCTCCCCAGTGTCCTCGGACTATGGTAAGTGCGATCGCTAAGTATTTGGCTACTCCGACTAGGGAGCAGGGAGCAGGGAGCAGGGGAAGAGAGCTGAGGGGCTGAGGGAGCAACTCAAAATTCACGCATGAATTCGGAATTCGGAATTCCGAATTCTCCCTACACCCTATTTCTCACACCCCTACAGTACGCGACTGACGCATGGATTCGACGAACTTGGCAAATAAGTAATCTGCGTCGTGGGGACCAGGGCTGGCTTCAGGGTGGTATTGGACTGAGAATAGGGGTAGGGATTTGTGGCGCAACCCTGCTACGGTGCGATCGTTTAAATTGAGATGAGTAATTTCGACATCTGCTGGAATCGAATCTGCATCAAGTGCAAAGCCGTGATTTTGACTGGTAATTTCGACTTGCCTTTGTAAGCCAGCAGGTTGATTCAAACCGCGATGACCAAATTTTAGCTTGAAGGTTTCTGCCCCTAATGCCCGACCTAGTATTTGATGTCCCATGCAAATACCAAATATTGGTTTCTGGGCTGAAAGTAGGGCTTTTGTCGTTTCAAATCCTTCGGCAACGGCGGCGGGGTCACCAGGTCCATTGGAAAGAAAGATGCCGTCGGGATTGTATTTCAGAATCTCTTCTGGTGGCGTATTAGCAGGAACGACAATGACGCGACAGCCATAACTCGCTAGTCGCCGCAGAATATTGCGTTTGATGCCAAAGTCAATGGCAACAACTGTGAGAGTCTTCCCATTTGGGGCTACGGGTTTAAATTCCCAAACAGAGTCAGTGGTTCCAGACCATTCGTAAGCAGTGGGTGTGGTAACTTCGCTGACTAAGTTTAATCCTGCCATACTGGGGGCAGCGAGGACGAGTTGCAATAATTCTGCTTCGTCGAGGATTTCTGTAGAAATAGCACCATTCATCGATCCTACTTCGCGGATCTTGCGGACTAAGGCGCGGGTATCGATGCCGTAAATTCCAGGGATGTTGTGCTGTTTGAGGTAGTCAGGCAAGCTGCCCGTAGAGCGCCAATTACTAGGACGGTAACAGACATTTTTGGCGATCGCACCTTTAACTTGGGGGCGATCGGATTCTTCGTCTTCAGGATTTACGCCCGTATTTCCCAATTCTGGGTAGGTAAACGTGACAATTTGACCGCGATAACTGGGGTCGGTTAAGACTTCTTGATACCCAGTCATGCCAGTGTTAAATACGACTTCGCCAATGGTAGTACCAGTAGCACCGAAAGATAAACCATGATAAGCAGTACCGTCAGCAAGAACGAGAAGGGCGGGTTGAGAGGTCATAACTAAGGGGTTAGGAGTTAGGGATTAGGGGTTAGGGTAAGGACAAGGGGGATAAGAAGACAAGGGGGACAAGGGGGGGAACTCGCTCTTCCCCACGACCGTTCGGCGAAGCCGTTCCCGAAGGGTAGGGAGTGGGGATTAGGGGGCGAAGGGGGGACAAGGGAGATAAGGGAGAGGGGGGAAGATGGGGGAGAGCAAGGAGAAAATTCTCCCTTGTGTCCTCCCACACCTCCCACACCTCCCACACCTCCCACACCTCACACTACTCACCACGCATCACTCTTTTCCCTCGCTCCTTACTCCTCGCTCCTCGCCCCTACTTGTCGAGATTCAATCAAACGAATGGCACGACTGACGCTTTCGGGGAGGACGACTACTAAACTACCACGGGAAGCCATGTCGAGAGCGGTGTTAATGGCTCTTGTCTCTTCCAAAATGGATTCATAGCGACAGTTGGAATTGGCTTGGCGGATGCCTTTTTCGATTAAGTCTGCGGCATCGCCACGGGGACGACCGCGCGTATCGTCGTCTTCTTTGACGATAATAAAGTCAAACATTGCGGCGGCGAGTTTGCCCAAGGTAATGAAGTCTTCGTCGCGGCGATCGCCAGGCCCCCCGATTACGCCGATCCGTTCTCCTTGCCAGTTGCGGACAAAGCTACCCAATGCCTCGTAACTATGGGGGTTGTGGGCGTAGTCAACTAATGCGTGATAATCGCCTAACTCAAATAAATTCATCCTACCTGGGGTTTGGCTGGCAGATGGTTGAAATGTCTGCAATCCAGCTTTAATCTGTCCCAAGGGGATTCTTTGGGTAAATGCTGCTAAACTCGCAGCTAAGGCATTGGCGATCGCAAAGTTGGCGCGTCCGCCCATCGTTAGCGGTACGTTGACTGCTTGTTCGAGTCGTAGTTTGATTTCTCCTTGCAATATTGACAAATAACCGTCTTCATGCACTGCCGCTAAGCCGCCATGTCGAGTATGTTCTCGCACGATGGGATTATTTGGGTTGAGTGAAAAGTAGGCTATTTGAGCTTTCACCCGTTTTGCCATTACCGCAACTAAAGGATCGTCAGCGTTGAGAATAGCATAACCGTGGGGAAATACGGTTTCTGCAACGACACTCTTGAGGTGAGCTAGTTGCTCGACTGTATTAATATCGCCAATTCCTAAATGATCGGCAGCTACGTTCAAAATAATTCCGACATCGCAGGCATCAAATCCCAACCCAGAGCGCAAAATTCCGCCCCGTGCTGCTTCCAGTACGGCAACTTCTACCGTGGGGTCTTGTAGAATTAACTGGGCGCTTTGAGGACCTGTATTATCGCCTTTATCGACTAAACAATCGCCGATATACGTCCCATCGGTGGTAGTGTAGCCGACAGTCTTACCAGTTTGTTTGACGATGTGGGCAAGTAAGCGCGTGGTTGTGGTTTTACCATTGGTTCCGGTGACAGCAAGGATGGGAACGCGGCTGGATTTACCTGGGGGAAACAGCATATTGATGACTGCTGCCGCGACATCGCGAGGCTTGCCTTGGCTGGGATGGGTATGCATCCGAAAACCAGGCGCGGCATTCACTTCTACCACTACGCCACCCACTTCTCGCAAAGGACGGCTGATATCTGGGGTAACAATATCGATTCCGGCAATATCTAGACCGATAATTTTTGCTACACGTTGCGCTAGCCAAATGTTTTCCGGGTGAATTTCATCAGTGCGATCGCAAGCAATACCACCAGTGCTGAGGTTTGCTGTAGCTCGTAGATAGCAAATTTCATCTCGGTCTAGAATGCTATTTAAGCTGTAGCCTTGTTGTGCTAAGAGGCGATCGCTATTGCGATCGAGCTGAATGCGGGTGAGGATATTATCGTGTCCGTCGCCGCGATCGGGGCCTTGATTGATAATTTCGATTAATTCCTCAATCGTACTCCTACCATCTCCCACAACGTGAGCGGGAATGCGTTCGGCAACTGCGACAACTCTACCATCAACTACAACTACGCGATGGTCGCGCCCTTGATAGTAGCGCTCGACAATAATGGAGCGAGAAACTGCTTTGGCTGCATCATAGGCGGCTTCTGCGGCTTCCCAAGTTTGAATATCGAGTGTAATGCCTCTACCGTGGTTGCCGTCTAGCGGTTTGATAACAATGGGATAACCACCAACAGAGGCGATCGCATCTTCTAGTTCGTCAAAATAATTGATAACCGTACCTCTAGGAACGGGTACGCCAGCATTGCTGAGAATATATTTAGTAGCTTCTTTATCAGAGGCAAGTTCGACACCTAAAAGACCCGTGTTGCCGCTTAAAGTTGCCTGTATGCGCTTCTGCCGTTTGCCATAGCCGAGTTGAATTAAATAACGCGCCCCGAGTTGCATCCAAGGAATATCTCGCGCCTCTGCTGCTTGAATAATTGCTTCTGTACTAGGACCCAAAGCCGCATCTTGGTGAAGTGCTTTGAGATCTTGAAGATCTCGTTCTAGTTCCGATTTGGAGTAGTATCCCAGATCCACAATACTTTGACACAGCCTTACAGCAGCACGGGCTGCATAGCGTCCGGCTTTCTCGTTTTCGTACTCAAATACAACGTGATAAACCCCAGCAGTAGCCGTCTCGCGGGTACGTCCAAAGCCTGTTGGCATTCCTGCTAGTTCTTGTAGTTCTAAGGCTACGTGTTCGACTACATGACCCATCATCGTGCCTTCCCGTAGCCGCATTAGGAAGCCGCCGCGACACCCAGGAGAACAGAAATGTCCCTCTAAGCTGGGTAGTGCTTCAACTAACCCCTTGTAAAAACCTGGAATTTCATTAGATGGTTTTTCTGCCAATTCTTGCAAGTCTAGCTGCATAGCAACTAGTTGATGGCGGCGAATGCTCCAATAGTTTGGACCCCGCAATGTTTGAACTTTGAGAATTCTCATTCTAATTCATTCCTCTTGGGCAATTTGTAGTTATTGGGAAGTGAGTAGTTATTAGTGACCAACAATCGGTGGTTAGTCATAACTTCTGTCTTTTGTCGCCTGTCTCCTCGATTTTGACCTGTAACTTTTAACTTTTGGCTTTATTCTTCTTGCAGCCAACAATTTTCTAAAAATTCTATGCAATCTCGTTCCCAACAGCGTTCTACTTGATACATCCAATAAAAGTCCCAGTGGTTTTCAATTAAAAAAAAGTCCCAATTATCATATAAATAGTCTTCTAATTGCTGGCTTATATCTTGTAGCCAACATTTTTCTAAAAGCTCGAGCTGGTACGTATACCAAAAAGCAGTAGGGCTGAGAATAACTTTATCTAGAGAACCAAAAAATAGTTGTTTGAGATATAAACGAAGCGGAAATTTAGTTTTATGTTTCCAGTTTGAATCCATATGACTTGTTTTCCTTTGTATGCGATCGCGGAGTTTGAATATCCCTCATCAAACCTGCATTTTGTAGCTCTTGACTCCAATTAGTTTAGAGCTTAGGCAAAAGATGTGAAGGATTTGTGAACGATCGCATCGGAAATCAAGCTAAGGGAGTAGGGAGCGCAAGGTTGCTGAGGGAGAAAAAAATTTAAAATCTTTACACCCCACACCCAGATAGCGCCAGTTGCTCATGGGGGGAACCCCAAGACCGCACTGGCTCCCCCACATCCTTTCTTCACTGATAACTGACAACTGACAATCAACTACCAACTACCCATTACCCATTACCATCTCTTCTTGTTGCTATTCGTAACTTAGCTGAGCGAGAGCGAGGATTTTGGGCTAGTTCATCTGTTTGAGCAATGAGTGGTTTTTTAGTAATAATTTGTAATAGCTCGGACGCTCGGAAGGCATTTTTGACAATCCGATCTTCTAAACTGTGAAAACTAATCACGATAATACTTCCCCCTGGTTTGAGCCAAGTTGGTGCTAGTTGCAGGAAATTTTCTAGGGAGGTTAGTTCGTCATTTATAGCAATTCGCAATGCTTGAAACACGCGGGTAGCAGGGTGGATCGATTTTTGGCGCGTCTGAGAACGCGATTTTCCATGACGATATGCACCAGGAACAGCAGAGGCGATCGCAGCAGCTAGTTCTGTCGTCGTATGAAACGGGCGTTTTTCCACGATCCGCCGCGCAATCCGGCGCGAAAATCTTTCCTCGCCATAGTGAAAGAAAATATCTGCTAGTTTTTTTTCATCCCAGGTGTTAATCGCTTCCGCCGCTGTCAGCGATTGGCGATCGTCCATGCGCATATCTAGGGGTGCGTCATGGCGAAAACTAAAGCCTCTTGCCGCTGTATCAAATTGGTAAGAACTTACACCTAAATCGGCGATAATACCATCAAAAGTTGCGTTTTGAGGGGTGTAAGTCGCGAAATTACTCCGTAAAAATTGTACTCGATCGCCAAATTCTGCTAATTGAGTTTGGGCTGCGGCGATCGCGGCTGCATCGCGATCGAGTGCTGTTAGCTTCACATCTGGCGCAGCTTGCAAAATTAGCCTGCTATGACCCCCACCTCCGACGGTAGCATCTAGATAGTGTCCCCCCGCTCGCACTGCCAAACCAGCGATTAACTCTCGGCTCAATACAGGAACGTGGCTGAATGTAGCTGGTTCTAGGATTTCTGGTTCTAGTGCATCTGGTTCTAGCGGTGTGGGGGTAACATTCATTTGGAGGTTGTTTGTTTAGTATTTTTTAGTTTGGTGTAAATCGTTGCTCCCTCTATTTTGCCGATTTTTTTCTCTAGGTCGCGAGTACTATCGTTGAAAATAACGACGATCGCTTCCGCTGAAATTTCTCGTATAAGTACACAGACACAATGCCTACACCATATCCCCGCGATTTAATTGGTTACGGTCGTACCCCTCCCGATCCCCAATGGCAAGGACAAGCCCGCGTAGCGGTTCAATTTGTCATTAACTACGAAGAAGGTGGAGAGAACTGCATTCTACATGGAGATATGGCTTCTGAAGCCTTTCTGTCAGAAATCATTGGCGCAGAACCCCTAGCAGGGGCGCGGCACATGAATATTGAGTCGATGTATGAATATGGCAGTCGGGCGGGGTTTTGGCGGCTGTATCGGCTGTTTACGCAAAGGGGGATTCCCGTTACGGTATACGGGGTAGCAATGGCGTTAGAACGCAACCCCGCAGCAGTAGCCGCCATGCAAGAAGCGAATTGGGAAATTGCCAGCCACGGCTATCGCTGGATTGACTATAAATATTTTGGCGAGGATTTGGAACGAGAACATTTACAAAAAGCGATCGCCATTCATACCCAAGCAACGGGAAGCCGTCCCCTCGGCTGGTATACGGGACGAAATAGCCCGCATACGCGCAAGTTGGTAGTAGAAGAAGGCGGGTTTCTCTACGACTCCGACAGCTACGCCGACGATCTACCTTACTGGGTGCATGACTACGGTAAACCCCATCTCGTCATTCCTTATACCTTAGATAACAACGACATGCGTTTTGCGACGGCGCAAGGATTTAATTCAGGCGATCAATTCTTTGCCTATCTGCGCGATGCTTTTGATGTTTTGTACGCCGAGGGAGAAACAGCCCCCAAAATGATGAGTATTGGGTTGCATTGTCGCCTTGTCGGTAGACCTGGTAGGACTGCGGCTTTAGCACGTTTCCTCGATTATATTCAGCAGCGCGATCGCGTTTGGATCTGTCGCCGCATCGACATTGCCCGTCACTGGCACGAACATCATCAACCCAAATAGTTAATGGCTAATGGCTAATTGTTAATTGCAATGAACGATTAACCATCAACTATTAACTATTAGCCACTCTTGCGGTATTATAGAAAGTTTGCAGTCTTCTAATGCTTGCCCCCAAGGAGTTACTTTTATGGCTCGGATGTACTATGACACAGATGCCAATTTAGATTTATTAGCGCAGAAAACAGTTGCAATTATCGGCTACGGTTCGCAAGGTCATGCCCACGCCCTCAATCTCAAAGATAGTGGTATAAATGTCATAGTCGGGCTATATCCTGGTAGCAAGTCAGCGGAAAAAGCAAAAGCTGCGGGCTTAACAGTATATCCAGTTGCTGAGGCAGCACAAAAAGCAGACTTAATTATGATTCTGCTGCCGGATGAAGTGCAAAAAAGCGTTTACCAACAAGAAATTGCCCCGCATTTGAAAGAAGGTAAAGTCTTAGCTTTTGCCCACGGATTCAACATTCACTTCGCTCAGGTCGTGCCTCCTGCGGATGTAGATGTCGTCATGGTTGCACCGAAGGGACCAGGGCATTTGGTGCGGCGGACATACGAACAAGGACAAGGCGTACCCTGTTTGTTTGCCGTATATCAGGATGCTAGCGGACAAGCTCGCGATCGCGCTATGGCTTACGCTAAAGGTATCGGTGGAACTCGCGCTGGTATTCTCGAAACCACATTTAGAGAAGAGACAGAAACCGATTTATTTGGCGAACAAGCAGTATTGTGCGGTGGTTTGAGTGCGTTAATTAAAGCAGGTTTTGAAACGTTAGTTGATGCTGGTTATCAACCAGAGTTGGCTTATTTTGAATGTCTGCATGAAGTCAAATTAATTGTTGACTTAATTGTAGAGGGTGGTTTGGCAAAAATGCGCGACAGCATTTCCAACACTGCCGAATATGGCGATTATACTCGCGGACCCCGCATCGTCACCGAGCAGACCAAAGCAGAAATGAAGAAAGTCTTGCAAGAAATTCAATCCGGTCAATTTGCGCGGGAATTTGTATTAGAAAACCAAGCTGGTAAACCAGGATTTACTGCCACGCGCCGTCAAGAAGCAGAACATCCAATTGAGGAAGTTGGCAAAGATTTACGTGCCATGTTTAGTTGGATGAAGCAGGATTAACGATCTCCCTAAATCCCCCTTAACAAGGGGGACTTTTAAAACGGAGATCCCCCTAAATCCCCCTTGACAAGGGGGACTTCTAAAACGTAGACTCTTATAATTCCCCTTAACAAGGGGAACTTGAAAAAACAGAGTTATCTCTTAATCCCCCTTAAAAAAAGGGAAAATTATTCTTACCTCCCCCTAAACAAGGGAAAAAAGCAATTCTTAGCCCCCCTTTTTAAGGGGGTTGGGGATCTCTTATGCCGTAGTCAAAAAGTAAATTGGTATTAAGTAATATCTTTAAGTTTAGACTCTGAATTCCTCCGAATCTGTAGTCCAATCCACCGCATGAATTGCTTCCCTCACTGAGTTAATATCAGGTGACACGCGCCTTATATGAATGCTACCCGTGCTGGAATCTGTCGTTTTTACAAAGTGAATTGGCTGCTTGTGAGGTTCTATCGTCCAAAAGAATCTATCAATTTCTTCATTCAGATTGATTTTTAATAGAGTATATTCTTGCCAAGTATCTAATTGGATTGCATCTAATTCTTGGCACATGCGCGTGTAACCGATTCCTTGAATCAGAACTTGCCGCAATTCTGCATCTTCTGCTTCTAACAACCATTGTGACTGCCATCCTTTAGATGATATTTTTCCATATTTTTCAGGAATCCAATCACCGTGGTAGGCATATACGCTAAATCCGTCAACAAACTGAATCGCAGGTTTTCCTTCACCATGAATGCGCCCTTCGCTATCAAATAAGATTTTACTGGGGCGATCGCAAATAATACAAGTTTCTTCAAAAAAATAAATCCAGCCGCAATGTTGACTCAAAGATTGAAACACTGACCATTTTTCTCGATCGCAAGTGCAATTTAAAATAGAGAAACAAAAATCTAGATAGAGTTCTGAAACTATTCCTGAAGAAGATGAATAACAAGGAATGCTGTAGGATAAATTACCCCGTTTGCGGAGAGGTATTTGTTTAGCTAATAAACTACTTAAAAGGGTAATGTTATCGATTTGTGGATAGACTAAGAGTAAAGGAGCAAAATCTAGGAGTAGGCTAGTTTAGTATGACAGTTTTAGTGGCGGTTCGTTGTCCCCATTGCCAAAGTAGTGAAGTAGTTAGGCATGGAAAATCAACTAATGGCAAGCAACGCTTCCGTTGTCTGGAACCAGAATGCCCATATCAGACTTTTAGCTTGAACTCTGCTTACCCTGGACGGAACCGAGAAGTAAAGCAGCAAATAGTGGAGATGACACTCAATGGGAGTGGAGTAAGAGATATTGCCAGGGTTTTGCGTATCAGCACCTCAACAGTTATTCGGGAATTAAAAAAAACGCTTACCTCAAACCCGTTAACCAAAAGCTATTAAGCCAACTCCAGCCAGAGCAAGTCGAGGTAATATTTGAAAAAGTAGAAGTTGAATCAGAACTTGGGATTGAGGAATCCGAGCTAGATGAAATGTGGAGTTATGTAGGCAAGAAAACTAATCCCAGATGGTTATGGCATGCAATTGACCGCCGAACTGGTCAGGTCTTAGCGTATGTATTCGGTAGGCGTAAGGATGAAGTGTTTCTTCAACTCAAAAGCTACTTGAACCCTTTGGTATCAAAAAGTTCTGTACTGATGCATGGGGTGCCTACCAAAGACATCTACCAGCACAAATGCATGAAGTGGGTAAACGGAAGACTCAAAGGATTGAGCGCAAACATCTTCGACTCAGAACTAGAATCAAGCGACTTGCGCGTAGGACTATTTGTTTTTCCAAATCTGAGGAGATGCACGATTTAGTGATTGGTCTATTCATCAATTGCTATGAGTTTGGACTACCAATTTAGGGACAAACAACAAATTGACAACATCACCCTTAAAAGCTCTACTACTTGCTTAAATTTACTAGCTAGTTGCTGACGTATTTGAATTTCAAGCCGATCGTCTAATTGACTTACAATTTGATTTTCAAGCTGAAATAAAAGTTGATTTCCTATAATTTTTAATGATTGGTTTGATAGTAGCTCATCTAATGCTGCTGTAGCTCCATGAGGACTATCAAAAAAAATGATTTCTGGCTCTTTGGGAGAAGCTTGCTCTATTTTATATATTGCCTTCACTGCTTCAGCAGCTTTTTGGCGATCTATACGTTCGGTAGAAAATGCGATCTCTTTCCACTTTTCTTGATATACCGGAATTAAAGCTTCTTGTTCTGGAGTAAGTTCTGTAATTAATGTTGTAGATTTCTCTATGGAATTTCTACACTTGACATATTCTAATACTTGTTCTAATGCATTTTGTAGAGTAGCTTCAGGAGTATTTTCTGGTTTGAGCGTGTCTTGTAACTCTTCTGTAGAAGATTTTTGGGAGAAATTGTTTGGTTCAGTAAATGCTTTCATAGAGTCAAAAGCATTTTGAAATAGGAATTGAAACATTTCTTCGGGAGGCGTTTCCTGATTTTGAGGATTATCCGATGGCATTTCTGGCATTTTTAGTTACTATTCACGTAAGATCGAGCGTAAGTATACTATGTATCATTTTAAACATAGAATATTTATGTTTGTAGGTCATTGCGATTTTTGGCAAAACTCTACCATTACTAACCGCCCTCAGTACCGGATACATTCAACCTTGTGAAGTTGTCTTTAATACAGGTTCGTTTGAAAACTATTTACCAAACATTCGACACTGGTGTTAGGGAGTAAGCGCGATAACTTCATTTAGCTCCGCTAACGCCAGATACTAAGATAAAATTTTCAAGCCATAGTTCAAGCGATAAAATGCGATCGCACTTTAAACCCATGCAAGTTAACTGGCAAACTGCCAAAACCTACGAAGACATCCTCTATCACAAAACAGACGGAATCGCCAAAATTACCATCAACCGTCCCCACAAGCGCAACGCCTTTCGTCCCAAAACTATCTTTGAAATGTACGATGCATTTTGCGATGCGAGGGAAGACAGGAATATTGGCGTTATTCTTCTCACAGGTGCTGGACCTCATACCGATGGTAAATATGCCTTCTGTGCGGGCGGCGACCAAAGCGTTAGGGGTAAAGCTGGCTATGTCGATGATGAAGGAACTCCCCGCTTAAATGTCCTAGATTTACAACGCTTGATCCGTTCTGTGCCCAAAGTTGTCATTGCTTTGGTAGCTGGATATGCGATTGGGGGGGGACACGTCCTACATGTCGTTTGCGACCTCACTATCGCCGCTGATAATGCCATATTCGGACAGACTGGTCCCAAAGTCGGGAGTTTTGACGGTGGATTTGGGGCTAGCTATCTAGCGCGAATTGTGGGACAAAAAAAGGCACGAGAAATTTGGTTTCTCTGCCGTCAATATACTGCTACCGAAGCCTTAGAAATGGGTTTAGTTAACTGCGTCGTTCCCGTCGAACAACTAGAAGCAGAAGGAATTCAATGGGCAAGTGAAATTTTACAAAAAAGCCCCTTGGCAATCCGCTGTCTCAAAGCCGCTTTCAATGCTGATTGTGACGGACAAGCAGGCTTGCAAGAACTGGCAGGCAATGCCACTTTACTCTACTACATGACAGAAGAAGGAACCGAAGGCAAACAGGCATTTTTAGAAAAGCGCCAACCAGATTTTCGCCAATATCCTTGGTTGCCTTAATCTTAAGTTGTAGAGACGCGCCATACTATGTCTCTACAACTTTTAATCTAGTTCAATTAAAAAATCGCATCACTGAAATTGGGATGCGATGTAGGTTTTAAAATGATTGATTGAATTTTTTTTAAATTAAATTAGGAGCGGAAAGAGCGTTACATAAAGATACAACTATGCTAGTAACGCCTGTTGCTGTCTCTGAATACGAACGTGGCTGAACTCTGTTTCTAGTAACTCAGGCTCAGGCAGTTTGAGAGTAGTTGCGACAGGAGCAGCAGCAAGCACTGAAGCAGAAGTCAAAGACATCATTTCTTCTACTAAACTATCCCAATTGGAAGCAAAAGCAGTTACAGCTAAACTACAAGCTTTCCAATTGCCCTGAACTGGCACTTCGAGAATCTGACACTTACCTCCTCGCCGTCCTTCTGGCTGGTAGTGCTGACAATAACGACAGGCAGAAGTTGCAGGATTGCAGCTGGTCATATAAGTAGCTGTTGTGGATGGGTCTACAGCATTTATTTTGCCTCTAGGGTTTTAGGGACTCAGAGGCATCAACTGAAGAATCACTCTAGGTTCTAGCGATCTCAAAGCCAAAAATAACTTTAGAATTTATTTAGACTTGTCCCAGAAGGCTCAAATAATAACTACTTAAATTCAAGCCAAAACAATTGGGGATCAATCGGAAGAAAATCTTAAACTCGTAAAACCTACATTGACTTTCACAAAGAAAAATGCTCTAAAAGCGCGAAACTGAAGAGAGAATTTTAGCCTACAGTAAATTTACTACAAATAATCTCGCCTCTGTCTCTAGAGGTATTTTAGGACTTAAATAAATAGTGAAAGAAGATCCTAATAAGAGTAGCTTTTGATGAAATGCCAGCAGCAATTCCTACCACTGCTTGACAGCACAAATCGAACAAACTCCCCATCGCTCCAGTTCGCCTACAGGTGTATGACAGTGACACTGGGGGCATAAGGGTAAGTGACGCGATCGCGTTTGTGTAACTTCAGTCCAGTGTCTAAACGCTGCTTGAGGATGGCGAAAGCGCAGCTGGCGATCGCCCTTTGCGGCTGAATCGTTGCCAACCCAACTCGGGTGATCGCACCCTAACCCAGAAGAAGTGCGATCGCCAATTAATGAATCCTGTTTTGCCAGCTGCTGCCACTGAGCGCTAGAAAAGCGAATATCTAGCAAAGGTTGCGGTAATTGAGCATTTAACTTCTCTAAAATCCGCTGTCGTCTGAAAGCGAGTTCTTGCGCCCAGACAGCACTAGAAGTCGCGACCCAGAGAACTTGTCTTTGAATGGAAACTGGGCGAGTATGAGTAGCGACCATTGCCCCAACAGCCTCAACCCAGCACTTTAATACCCTTTGAAGCGGCTGCTCTTGCCAGCGACTTTCCTGTTTGATGGAGTTTAGTATATTGCCTAAAGGATTGAGGGACATATGAAGTCGGAAGTCAGAAGTCAGAATTCAGAAGTCGGGGACAAGGAAGCAGAGGAGCAGAGGAGAAACTCTATCGCCTCTCGCCTGAGTCATCGATAACTAATAACTGTTAACTGAATCTCAGGTAAGAAGGTACGATACCATGTGTTTAATACTCTAACTAAATTAGTCGTTGAGCAATTTAGCTTTTGCCAGTGACGGGTTGGAGGAATTTAGCTTTAAGTCAGAACAACACCAATTAAGTCGTTCATCAGAATGGAGAGCTGTCATGGGATTGATTGACCGCATCCTCAGAGTTATTCGCGCTAACTTTAATGCCTTGGTTGGGCAAGCGGAAGATCCAGAAAAAATTCTGGAGCAAACGGTCATGGATATGCAGGAAGATTTAGTTCAACTGCGACAGGCTGTAGCACAGGCGATCGCTACCCAAAAGCGCACCGAAAGACAGGCTCACCAAGCTCAGTCTAACTCTGAAGAATGGTATCGTCGCGCTCAACTTGCCCTACAGCAAGGGAACGACGTGTTAGCACGGGAAGCACTGACGCGCCGCAAATCCTATCAAGACACGGCTACTGCCCTCACAGCCCAAATCGAACAGCAAAATAATATCGTCGTCAGGCTGAAGAAAGATTTGCAAACACTGGAGAGCAAAATTTCTGAAGCGCGGACTAAGAAAGATATGTATATCGCTAGGGCGCGATCGGCGCAAGCTACTCAAAGACTGAATGAAGTGCTAGGGGGTGTAAATACAACTAGTTCTCTGGGTGCGTTCGAGCGGATGGAAGAAAAAGTTTTGCAACTAGAAGCCCAATCAGAGGCGATCGCCGAATTAAGTAGCGACGACTTGCAAAAACAATTCGCTGCCCTAGAAGCCAGCAGCGACATCGATTCTGAACTTGCCAATATGAAAGCACAACTTTCAGGACAAACACCCCCGCCGCAATTACCGAAAAGCGAGCAGTGACCGACTATCCACAAGCTCTGGCTATAACAAAATACCTTACTTAATATGCACTGTTTTACTGTTTGCTGCTTTGTCGGTCGCTGATAACTGATAACTGATAACTGTATATAGGGCATATGTTAAGAATAAAAGCAGAGATGAATTAACTTTGCTTTGAGCAAACATAAATCATTCGTGCTGCGCCAGCACTCGCTACCTACTACTCAAACCGTGAACTCCGAAGGAAAAGCACAATTATGGGATTATTTGACCGGATTAGCAGGGTTGTCAAATCTAACCTCAACGATTTAGTCAGCAAGGCAGAAGATCCAGAAAAAATTCTAGAGCAAGCGCTTCTAGAAATGCAGGAAGATTTAATTCAGTTGCGGCAAGGTGTTGCTCAAGCGATCGCTGCCCAGAAACGTACCGAACAGCAATACAAACAAAACCAAAATGAATCAGAAAGGTGGGATCGTAACGCCCGTCTAGCTTTGCAAAAAGGCGATGAAAACTTAGCTCGGCAAGCCCTAGAGCGCAAGAAAAATTATCTTGAAACGGCAAATACGCTCAAAGCTACTTTAGATGGACAAGTCACTCAAATTGATACCCTCAAGCGCAACCTGATTGCTTTGGAAAGTAAAATTTCTGAGGCGAAGACGAAAAAAGATATGCTCAAAGCACGTAGTTCTGCTGCTAAAGCGCAGGAACAACTACAAGGCACAGTTGGACGCTTAGGTACTAGCAGTGCTATGGCAGCCTTCGAGCGGATGGAAGAAAAAGTCATGATGCAAGAAGCCCGGGCGCAGGCGGTTGGAGAACTAGCTGGGAACGATCTAGAAAGCCAATTTGCTGCATTAGAAGCTGGTAGCGATGTCGATGACGAACTAGCAGCATTAAAAGCTCAAATGTCTCTAGGTCCAGCAACATCATCAAATCAACCTTCTCTACCACAAGCAAACGAGCAGTCAACTGCTGCCAAAAATCCAGTTGTGGATGCAGAGTTAGAAGACTTGAAAAAACAGTTGGATCAATTGTAAATCTTGGCAATGAAGGACAAGGGAGACAAGGGGAGAATTCAAAATTCAAAATTCAAAATTAAAATTTAAAATGACTCCTGGCTCCTGTACGGGCGGGTTTTGAGCCTAGATTTCCGGCTGAAGTTGTTTATCTATTTGCGCGCACCCGCCCCTACGACTCCTGATAACTGATAACCGTTCACTGTTTGCTGATGACGCTGACATGGCGATCGCGAGCGTCTCCTGTTTTGTACACGTAATGGAAAGCTTGGCGATCGCCCAATACCTCCGCCCGTAAAAACAGCGCACTCCAACGCGCTACAGTTTCGACTGCCCGCGATTGCTCGATTTGTGGTTTGTTTGAGTCGGGAATTGGACCTGGTGGATTATTGGTATTGGTAATGCCGTAGTGGTTGGCACCTGAAACGGTAATCAGAGCTTTGGGAGGAGATTGAATATTGGCATAAGTAGCTTGCGCCCTTTGTGGTAAAGCGATACTGTCGCGATCGCCTTGAATCAGAGCAATCGGAATACCAGCATTTTTGATGGGAATATACTCTTGAGTTGCTGGGTCGCGCAGACTTGTGCCAAAAAATGCCCCACCTACAAGCTCTTTAGGACGTTTGAAGGAACCCTCACACGTAACAGGAATAATACACAAGTTGCCGATCGCAGATAAACCGACAGCACCACCAGCAGAGTGACCGAGTAATGTCAGCTTTTGAGGATCGACAATCTTCGCAATTGGTGTGGAGTTGGACTTTTCTATTTTAATTTGGTTTAAAACCGCGTCGATTTGAGAAGTATCCGGCAGCAGCCCTGTAAATCCAAATTGAGGCAGCGATCGCTGTTGATTGGGAACGACTACAACAAACCCATAACTAGCGACAATTCTGGCGAAATCGCTATAACTAGACTTATCAACATTTGCTCCTGGCAGCAGTAAGGCAACGGGAAATCGCTGTCGCCCCTGCTCTTTAGGAGGCTGTTGGGGATAATATATGTCTGCTGGATTTTGATTCGCCGCGATCGTCGTACTGTAACTGGCAACTCGCTCGAATAAAGGTGTTGGTGTTACTGGTGCAGTTCGAGCGCTGCTAGTTCTGCCTACACCTGTGACAATAGCGATCGCTAACGCAGTCAAAGCCCATTTTCGTCGCATAGCAGTAAAACTCATACAAATCCTCTGGAATCACTGTCGATCGCCAAGACAATTCAAAGGGCTAGATAGAATACTATGAGTACTACACCTGCAACCGATGAATTTTTGGAAAACTGGGCATTTATGTTTAAACCAGTTTGGTCATTAGTCATCGGTCAGTAGCGATCGGTCATTGATAACTGATAACTGATAACTTTGTACAGACGTTACATGTAACGTCTCTACACTGATAACTGATAACTGATAATAGTTGAGTGGTAAAAGAGGCTGTTAAGGAATAGTCACATGAGCAACGCAATTCAGATCGCAGACAAAGAGTTTGAAACAGAAGTTGTAAAAGCTGACCGACCCGTATTGATCTACTTCTGGGCTTCTTGGTGTGGTCCTTGCCGATTGATGTCACCTGCTATTGATTGGGTCGCTGAGAACTATAGCGATCGCCTCAAGGTCGTGAAAATGGAAGTCGATCCTAACCCTGCTACAGTCAAGCTGTACAAAGTAGAAGGAGTCCCTGCCCTGCGCTTAATTCACGGTACGGAGGTCATTGCTGCTTCCGAAGGAGCGCTGAGCAAACAAAAAATTACCGATATGTTAGATACCTATTTGCAGCAATAAGAAACTTGTACGGGCGCACGGCTGTCCGCCTCTACCTACTCCCCAAAAAATTATGCAGTTTGCCAATCGTTTAGAGTGCTTGAAAGCAAATGTTTTTGCCGATATGGATCGGGCAAAGGCAAGAGCAGTATTAGCTGGGCGAGATGCGATCGACCTCTCCCTGGGTTCTGCCGATCTAGCCGCAGAAGCGCACGTTACAGAAGCGATCGCCCAATCTCTCCACGACCCCAAAACCCACGGATACTTACTTTTTCACGGCACTCAAAACTTTCGCCAAGCCGCAGCCCGCTGGTACGAGCAAAAATTCGGTATTGCTGTCGATCCACAAACTGAAGTTCTGCCCCTAATTGGCTCTCAAGAAGGGACAGCCCATCTACCTCTAGCCATACTCAACCCAGGAGACTTTGCTTTACTCCTCGATCCTGGCTATCCTTCCCATGCTGGCGGAGTCTACCTTGCTAGCGGTCAAATTTATCCCATGCCCCTGCTGGCAGAGAATAATTTTTTACCTGTTTTAGCCGACATTCCTGCCCCGGTATTAGCACAGGCGCGGATGATGGTACTGAGTTATCCCCACAACCCCACCACCGCCATCGCACCCCTTTCCTTCTTCCAAGAGGCAGTTGCCTTTTGCCAACAACACGATTTAGTCCTCGTCCACGATTTCCCCTATGTCGATTTGGTATTTGCAGAAAATGAGGAGTCGGGAGTCGTAGGGGCGGGTTTTATAGAGACACCTGGGCAATCGCAAACAAATCCCTGGTTAAACCCGCCCGTACAGGGGTCGGGAAGCAGTAATTCCCGAATTCCAAATTCCGAATTCCAAATTCCGAATTCGCTCCTAGCTCCTTCAATTTTGCAAGCCGATCCAGAGAAAAGCGTTTCGATTGAGTTTTTTACCCTTTCTAAGTCATATAACATGGGAGGCTTCCGCGTCGGCTATGCAATCGGTAATTCTCAACTGATTGCAGCTTTGCGCCAGGTGAAAGCCGCAGTCGATTTTAATCAATATCGAGGAATATTAAATGGGGCGATCGCTGCTTTGAGTGGCGACCAAACTGGAGTGCAAAGAATGGTAGAAACTTTTCGCCAACGCCGCGATCGCTTTGTGAGTGCTTTGCATCGTATTGGCTGGCAAGTTTCCATCCCTCAAGCAACCATGTATATCTGGGCAAAACTACCTGCACCTTGGGATAGTGATTCTGTCAGCTTTTGCACCCAATTAGTAGAAGCGACTGGAGTTGCAGTTTCTCCCGGTGCTGGTTTTGGTAAATCTGGTGAAGGATACGTCCGTTTTGCTCTGGTTCAATCGCCTGATGTTTTAGAAACGGCTGTGGATCGGATCGCTCAATTCTTAAATGATTAGAGTAAAGATTAGAAAATTTTGGTAATTGCACCCTTGCTTGCTTCCGACACTCGCTAACTGCTCGCTTGGTGACAATTTGCCATTATACTTGTGCTTGATTATTATGAATGATAACTAGCTAAGTGATAACTAGTCGCAAGTGTAAATTCAGTTTTGTTTTAAATTGGTCTTCAATATAAAACTTTGAAGTGTGATACAAGCAACAACAGTTATTTAATTACACAAGTGAGCAACGCTGGATCGGTTGCACCAGCCAACCCTATTCCAAAACGAATTTTATTGGTTGAAGATAACTATCTCAATCGACAGATGTTGGAAGATTATCTAGTTTTTTGTGGATACCAGGTTTTGGGTTTAGCGGATGGCACTGGATTTTTTCAAGCTTTGGCTGACTTTCGACCCGAACTAATTTTATTGGACTTAAAGTTACCAGGTATTGACGGTTATACTTTACTCGAACAAAAGAGTTGCAGACAAGACTATCAAAGTATTCCAGTTATTGTGGTTTCTGCTTTTGCTTTCAAAGCCGACCGGCAGCGAGCTTTGAAGCTAGGTGCAAAGCGTTATTTTGTCAAGCCAGTCAGTTTGAGAGATTTGAAACAGGCAATAGAGGAAGAACTACAGCGATCGTAGAACCCCTTCTGAAATCATTCATCGCGCTGTTGCGTCACAAACTCCTCTACTGTCTGGCTGAGATTTTGTAAGTCCTGACCAATAACTGTGATTCGATCTTCGAGCTGTGCTAATAACAACACAGCTGTCTGAAGCTGATTGAGCGTGTTATCAATACCGTTTCGATAGTTCAGTTCAAATTCTTCTATATTCATAACTCAGCCTATTGCAGCAAACTCCTCAAATAACTTATCGTTTTTGACTTCTAGAACCAATTTAATCTCAGCTAATGTAGAATTTAGCCGATCTGTGAGAATTTCATCTTTGGCAACCAAAATTTAATTTATACTTTATAGTTGGTGTATAATTTATCACGCTTTTAGAAAAAAAAAAAAGTATATTTACTATTATAGAAATATAAATAACTCGGCTAAGGCAGTCAATTTATTCGATCAGTATATTCTTTTTAGAATTAATTTGGTGCAAATCAATAGGTAAGAAGAGCGGTGAGGAATAGATAGAGCTTCTCTGACTAGTAGTAGGTATTAGGAAGCAAAGTCGAACTCTTGTGGTGAGAATTGAGATTTTAACCCTCAGTGTAGAGAGTACAACTAAAGTCTGTAACCTCCAGCCGCCAATCCTCAATCCCTTCTGCGTCCAGTTTGATAGGATGACAGAGGAAGAGACTTAAGGCAAGCGGGTTTAGAGGGTAGTGACAGCAGCAAAGACATTACTACTGGTAAGAGATCCAGAGCGTTTAGAAAGTCGGCTGAAAGAAATTCCTCCCGAACCAGGGGTTTATTTCATGCGCGACAGCAGCGATCGCATTATTTACATCGGCAAGTCGCGTAAACTGCGATCGCGGGTACGTTCGTATTTTCGAGAACCCAAGCAACTGAGCGATCGGATCGCTATGATGGTGCGACAGGTTGCCGATATTGAGTTTATCGTTACCGATACAGAAGCAGAAGCCCTTGCTTTAGAAGCTAATCTAATCAAGCAAAATCAGCCTTACTTCAACGTTCTACTCAAAGACGACAAGAAATATCCTTACGTCTGTATCACCTGGTCGGAGCAATATCCCCGCATCTTCATCACGCGCAATCGCCGCCAAGGTAAAAAAGAAGACAAGTTTTACGGACCATACACTGACACTCACTTACTGCGAACGATTCTACGGCTATCAAAGCGAATCTTTGCTCTGCGCCAACGCCCGCAACCGTTATTTAAAGACCGTCCGTGTCTCAATTACGACTTAGGGCGCTGTCCAGGGGTATGTCAAAAACTAATTTCACCAGAAGAATATCGCAAAACCGTGCAAAAGGTAGCGATGGTCTTCCAAGGACGAACGCAGGAATTGATCGATGTCCTGACCGCACAAATGCAAGCTAGCGCCGAAGCATTAAATTTTGAATCAGCAGCACGAATTCGCGACCAAATTGCTGGTTTAAAGTCGCTGAATGCCGATCAAAAAGTATCGCTACCTGATGATACGATCTCGCGAGATGCGATCGCCCTGGCAGCAGATGAAAAGCACGCCTGCATTCAGTTATTTCAAATTCGTGCCGGACAACTCGTCGGTCGCCTCGGCTTTGTCGCCGAAGTAGGGGCGCATAGCTATGCGCCCCTACCCACACCCAATTTAGAAATTTCCCCCCCCCACACCCCACACCCCACACCCCACACCCCAATTAGAACCAGGGCAATATTACAGCGTGTCTTAGAACAACATTATGAAACTGCTGACGATGTAGAAATTCCTACAGAAATTCTGGTACAGCACGAATTACCGGAAGCGGAGATGCTGGCGACAGCGTTAAGCCAACGTAAGGGGCGAAAAGTCACGATTGTGAATCCCCAGAGGGCATTGAAAGCAGAATTGATCGAGATGGTAGAACGAAATGCCGAGTACGAACTGGCACGAACGCAAAAATTGAGCGATCGCAACTCCCAAGCTATGGAAGATCTAGCCGCCATTCTCGACTTACCCGACTTACCCCATCGAATTGAAGGCTACGATATTTCTCACATTCAGGGTTCCAATGCGGTTGCATCCCAAGTAGTGTTTATTGAAGGCTTACCCGCCAAACAGTACTATCGTCACTACAAGATTAAAAATCCTACAGTTACGGCTGGTCATTCCGATGACTTTGCCAGTTTAGCGGAAGTGATTCAACGCCGCTTTCGTAAATACGTGGAAGATCCGCAAATGCAGCGGGTGGGAAACCCTGACTGGCCCGATTTGGTGATGATTGATGGCGGTAAGGGGCAATTATCTTCTGTTGTAGCTGTGCTGCAAGAGATGAACTTGATGGAAGACTTGCGAGTTGTCAGCTTAGCCAAGCAACGGGAAGAAATTTTTTTACCAGGCGAATCTCAACCTTTGGCGACAGATGCGGAACAATCGGGAGTACAATTACTTAGGCGACTGAGAGATGAAGCACATCGCTTTGCTGTCAGTTTCCACCGTCAACAGCGTAGCGACAAGATGAGGCGATCGCGTCTAGAAGAAATTCCTGGTTTGGGCTACCATCGCCAGAAACAACTCCTAGCGCATTTTCACTCGATCGACTACATTCGCCAAGCCAGTATCGAGCAACTGGCAACAGTAGATGGTATCGGTTCTCGCTTGGCAGGGGAAATTTACAACTATTTTCACCCACCTCAGAGCATAAATTGAGCAATTTTTCTATTTAATTTGACATAAATTGACAATTTGTAGATAGAAAAACGCCGAGCGCTTTTCTATCTGTTTCGCTTGGGGATCGTATCCCAGCAATCTAACCCTCGATGGAAACCAAACCTTAATAAATGGTTAAAAATTGATAGGAGAAAACCCGATCGTGAGTCAAATTATTGATTGGACTCGGGGATCGGTTTACCGATTATCTTAGTAGTGAGTCAACGCTCACTGCCATTAGAAAGTCTGTTTACACTGTTATCTAAGTTACAAAATCAAAGGATTCACCATGGGGATCGCAGCAAATCGAAGTAGTGTCCACGAAAACTTTTTATATTTTCTACCAAAAGTGGCATGGATACTGAGCTGAAATCTTGCGAGAATATAGATCGGAACGAAAAAAAGATGACCGTCTCGGACAAAACCTAGCTGGATCGACTATCTAGATTTCAACACCCGCGTTCCAAACTATATATTCGATTGACCTTCCAGTTTTTATTTCTTCTTTCTTAAAAATTCTTAGGCTCAAAAGGTTTGTCAAATGCAAATAAAACAACAGATTAGATGCTCCAACTGTGGCAGCGAAGCAGAAAGATTTTATATATTAAGTAGCGAACTAACGCGCACGCAATGCAATAGCTGTGACTATCTCATGGTGACGTGCGCTCGTACAGGAAAAGTTATTGAAGCATATGCGCCGGGGATTAACCCAATGAAGGCTGTAGCTGCTGCGCCCGTAGTTGACCGCAAGCCGCCTCTGCTTCCAATCCACGGGAATAGCGGACGCTCACAGCGATCTGTTGCTGCTTCAGGACGTTAACAAAAGCCTGAATTTGACTTGAACTCGGTCGCTGATAATCTGCTTCTTGAATGGGATTATAAGGAATTAGGTTAACGTGACTTTGAAAACCTCGTAGCAGCTGGGCTAGCTCAGCTGCTTGTTTTATGCCATCATTCACCCCAGCGAGTAAGACATATTCAAATGTGACGCGACGACCCGTTAAACGCACGTACTCGCGGCATTCTGACAGTAAGTCATGGAGAGAATACTTTTGGGCGCTGGGAATGAGTTTTTCTCTGGTAGCTTGGTTAGAGGCGTGAAGGCTAACCGCTAAGGTAACTTGTAGTTGGTATTTAGCAAGTTTAAGAATTCGCCCTGGAATTCCCACAGTAGAAAGAGTCATGCAACGCTGTCCGATACCCACATCTTGGTTCAGAGATTGAATCGCCGCCACGACATTTTCTGTATTTAGCAAGGGTTCGCCCATACCCATAAAAACAATGTGGCTGACGCGCCGTTGAAAGTCGGATTGGACTGTCAGAACTTGATCGATAATTTCATGCGGGGCGAGGTTGCGACGAAAGCCCCCTTTACCCGTGGCGCAGAAGTCGCAAGCCATCGGACAACCTACTTGAGTCGAGACGCATACGGTAAGGCGCTTGTCAGTTGGGATACCTACAGTTTCAACGATTTGATTGTCTGCAAGTTGAAGTAAGTATTTGACAGTTTCATCAGGGGCGACAGTGCGATGATGAATTTGCGATCGCCCAATTGAAACATCGGCTATATCATTACGCCATTGTTTAGGAAAAACCGAGATCTCGGATAGCGATCGCGCTCCTTTGTGGTAAATCCAATCGTATAGCTGCTGTCCGCGATATGCTGGCTGTCCTTGCGATCGTACCCAGGCGGTTAGTTGGGCTTGATTTAAGCCTAATAAGGGGGAGTCGGGAGTTGGGAGTCGGGAGTCGGGTGAGTGGCTGGTGGCTAGTGGCTGGTGGTTAGAATTGCTTCCTTGTCCCCTTGTCCCCTTGTCCCCTTGTCCTCCTTGTCCCCCTTGTCTCCCTTGTCTCCTATCGGTATTACTATTGACCATAATTTTGCAAATCTCAGCTCACTATACGACGGTAGCTTATTGGTGCAACAATATGAGGCGATCGACGGGGATAAATCCGAGTTTAGCTGCTAGTTTCATCGAGGGTAAATTGGACTCTTCTGCACCCCAAATTGGCTGTTTACCTTTTTGATGCATATATTTCACCATATAAGCAACACACAAAGCTGCATAGCCGCGATTTCTGTATTCTGCTAATGTGCCAATTGATATATCCCATAAAGTTTCGGTTTGGGCGGCGTAGCAGAACGAAACTGGAACACCATCAGCTATGGTAGCGGCAATTGGGGAAGCATCAGAGGCGATTGCTAATTCTGTTTGTAGTTCCGGTGGTAGATGCTTTAAATTGCCAATTTCATCTGCAGAAAGTAAGCGTACCTTCCCTGGAGGAACTTCAGGTAACTTGCAAGAATCGGGGAGTGTATGCAGCCATGCTAATTGCGATCGCCAGTTTGGTAAAACTTGAGTAATATAGTTACTACTTTCTGGTGCTGCAATAATAGTACTTTCTTCCCCTACAGTAGTAACAGCTTTTTCTACAGCTTTTTGGTTGGGATAGCCAACTACACAAATTAATTTTTGAGTTGGGCTACAAACGATAAAATTTAGTTTTCCTGTTGTTTCATCCACGCCAAAAATTTCACCTTCACCGGAAAGCAACAGCGAACGAGTTTCTACCCAACGTGGAGTATCGGGTAGAGACATTGCAAAATCACGGTCATAACTAGTTTCCATACGATCGATAGAAAGAATTCCTATGGAAATTTATGCTCTCTTACCTCAGCAGCATAATCTTGCACTGCCCGAGCGATCGCTTCACTTAAGTTTACATAGACTTTGGCAAAGGGCGGCTGTCGTTCGGATAAGCCCAACACATCGGAAGTGACTAATACTTGTCCGTCACATTCAGAACCAGCACCAATACCTATAGTAGGAATCGTCAGCTTGTGGCTAATTTGTGCGGCTAAATCGGATGGTATGTGTTCTAAGACAATGCTAAAGGCTCCTGCTGCTTCAAGGGCGATCGCCTCAGCAATAAGTTTCTCTCCGGCGGTGGGTGTCTTTCCCTGCTGCTTCAATCCCAACTGATGGATCGATTGGGGTGTCAAACCAATATGTCCCATTACTGGAACTCCTGCCTGTACCAAGTGTGATACAGTTTCTATAATCGCCGGATGTCCGCCCTCAATCTTTACAGCCTGCGCCCCTGCTTCTTTCAATGCCCTTCCTGCCGAATGCATTGCTTGCTGAAAGCTTTCCTGATACGTCAAAAACGGCAAATCGAATACTACCAACGCTCGTTTCACGCCTCGGCGCACAGCCTTAGCGTGGTGTAACATTTCTTCCAATGTCAGGGGTATTGTAGTCTCGTAGCCCAGCATCACTGCTAGAGAATCGCCCACCAAAATCAAATCCACTCCCGCCGCATCTAATAATCGCCCTGACGTGTAATCCCATGCAGTTAGAGCAACAATTGTCCGCCCTTGTTGTTTCCATTGAATTAGTTGCTGGGTTGTGATTGGCATAATTTGTCATTTGTCATTGGTCGTTTGTCATTTGTGGGTAGCGAGAAGTATTTTCTTTCTCTGCTCCCTGCTAGACACTATTTCAGATACATTCGGCAGTTTTGTAACAAAAAAATTAATAAAATACAAGTTTAATAATAAATTTTTATAAATGTGTACAGTACATTTAAATTTTAACTAATTCAATTCTTGATATATTGTTAAAAACCGAGCTAGTTGGCAAGAAATAGACTTCCCAACTGGCGAGTGGAAGAGACTGACTCTTGGAAGAAAAATATGTCTTACGCGCAAACGAGAACCCAGACCAAATCGGGCTACCAGGCAGGGGTTAAAGATTACCGACTAACTTATTACACCCCCGATTACACTCCTAAAGATACAGACGTTCTGGCTTGTTTCCGCGTCTCCCCTCAGCCTGGAGTCCCTCCAGAAGAGGCTGGCGCGGCTGTAGCTGCTGAATCCTCCACTGGTACGTGGACGACTGTATGGACGGACTTGTTAACCGACCTAGACCGCTACAAAGGTCGTTGTTATTACATTGAGCCAGTACCAGGTGAAGATAACCAGTTCTTCTGCTTTGTTGCTTATCCTCTCGACTTATTTGAGGAAGGTTCCGTTACCAATATGTTGACCTCAATTGTAGGTAACGTATTTGGTTTCAAAGCCCTTAAAGCTCTGCGTCTGGAAGACATGAGAATTCCTGTCGCATACCTGAAGACATTCCAAGGACCTCCCCACGGTATCCAAGTTGAGCGCGACAAACTGAACAAGTACGGTCGTCCGCTATTGGGTTGTACGATTAAGCCCAAACTCGGTCTATCGGCAAAAAACTACGGTCGGGCTGTATACGAGTGCTTGCGCGGTGGTCTAGACTTCACAAAAGACGACGAGAATATTAACTCTCAGCCTTTCATGCGTTGGCGCGATCGCTTCCTGTTCGTCCAAGAAGCAATTGAGAAGGCACAAGCAGAGACAGGCGAAGTTAAGGGACATTACCTTAACGTTACTGCCCCTACCTGCGAAGAAATGATGAAGCGGGCTGAGTTTGCTAAAGAACTCGGTACTCCAATCATCATGCACGACTACCTAACTGGTGGTTTTACAGCTAACACTACTTTGGCGAAGTATTGCCGCGATAATGGTTTGTTGCTCCACATTCACCGTGCTATGCACGCCGTAATCGACCGTCAAAGAAACCACGGTATTCACTTCCGCGTATTGGCTAAGTGTTTGCGGATGTCTGGTGGCGACCACCTACACTCTGGAACAGTAGTAGGTAAGCTGGAAGGCGAACGCGGCATCACAATGGGCTTCGTTGACCTGATGCGCGAAAACTATGTTGAAGAAGACCGTTCTCGCGGTATTTTCTTCACTCAAGATTGGGCTTCCATGCCTGGTGTAATGCCAGTAGCTTCTGGTGGTATCCACATTTGGCATATGCCAGCGCTAGTAGAAATCTTCGGTGATGATTCCTGCTTGCAGTTCGGTGGTGGTACGCTCGGTCACCCTTGGGGTAACGCTCCTGGTGCAACTGCTAACCGCGTAGCTCTAGAAGCTTGCGTTCAAGCTCGTAACGAAGGACGCGACTTGGCCCGCGAAGGTAACGATGTAATTCGCGAAGCTGCTAAGTGGTCGCCTGAGTTGGCTGTTGCTTGCGAACTGTGGAAGGAAATCAAGTTCGAGTTCAAGGCAGTTGATACCCTCTAATCAGTGGTGAGTGGTGAGTGGTGAAGCAGCGGGCGGCGAGGACACCTCGCCGACATTAGCTGCGTAGTGGTGAGTGAGTTAGAATACTCAAAACTCGCGACTCATACCTCATAACTCTACAAAGGCTGGGGTCAAGCATGGATATAAAGCGAATTGCGAAGGACACAGCCAAGACGCTGCAAAGCTACCTGACTTATCAGGCAGTAAGAACGGTGTTGGCGCAAATTGGTGAAACTAACCCTCCTCTGGCACTATGGCTGCATCGCTTTTCTGCGACTGACAGAATACAGGACGGCGAAGCGTACATAGAAAATTTGTTTCGAGAAAAGCCAGATTTGGCATTGCGAATCATGACTGTCAGAGAACATTTAGCGGAGGAAGTGGCTGATTTCTTACCTGAGATGGTACGTGCTGGGATTCAGCAAGCCAACATGCAACACCGCAAGCAGCATCTAGAGCGGATTACGCAACTAGAAACAAATCCTAGCCTTGATTCTGAGCCTCAAACTACCCCAGAAACCAATCTGGATAGTCCTTAAATCGTCATTAGTTATTGGTTACTAGTTATTTCTACAACAAATGACAAATGACAAATGACAAATGACAATCATCAACTTTTCAGCAACCCACAGAGATAATCCATGCAAACCCTACCAAAAGAGCGGCGCTACGAAACTTTATCTTATTTGCCGCCTCTAACTGACGCTCAAATTAATCGACAAATTCAGTACATTCTCAGTCAAGGATATATTCCGGCAATTGAGTTCAACGAAACCTCTGAACCAACAGAGTGTTATTGGACAATGTGGAAGTTGCCTTTGTTTGGAGCTGGAAGCACTCAAGAAGTATTGAATGAAGTTCAAGCCTGCCGTTCTCAGTATTCCAACTGCTATATTCGGATCGTTGGTTTCGATAACGTCAAGCAGTGTCAAATCCTCAGCTTCTTGGTTCACAAACCCAACAGCAGTGGCAGTAGATACTACTAAAAACTAGAAATAGTTAAAGTGTTTTGAAAGGAGGGGTAGATTCTACCTCTCCTTTTATGGATTTTTTGAATGCGATGGTTGCTTCGCAAACCGCCTTCGGCATCGCAACTTGCAAACAGACAGCCTATTCTACTACCAACCAGTTTATGACTGGCAAGCTATTTTAATCTTTACCAGACGCAGCTTAGATCCAGGTTTACCCAGACATTACCGAGTATTTGCATCTAGTCCCCAATTTCAACGAATTTATTTAGATGAATTAGGTGAATCTGAAAATCTATCTTTGGGACTAAGTTTATTGCAGCTCATTGGTTTTAGAAACTGTATTCGTTTATAAATTTCCAGACTTGAGTAGGGAGGAAATTGAAGCGATGTTGGGGCTGAACGAACTAAAACAGACTAAGGTTTATCAAGAAGCCGTGCAGGAAGGTCTTGAGCAGGGTCGAGCAGAAGGTAAACTGACAGCAGTACCCCTGTTGTTGAAAGCAGGATTAACAGTAGAACAGATTGCCGAACAACTGCAATTAGACATAGATGCTGTGAGAAAACTTGCACAGCAGCAATCTTAAGTAGATCGAGAAAAAGCGATCGCAACAACCAAAAAAAACTTAAGATAAAATTAAGCGGCTCGACCTATCTGATAGATTCATGAATTACTACATTGCACCTCGTTTTCTCGAAAAAATCGCTGTATTTATCACCAAGAATTATTTAAATATTCCTGGTATTCGCGTACCGTTGATTTTAGGCGTTCACGGGCGTAAAGGCGAGGGAAAATCTTTTCAGTGCGATTTAGTATTCGAGAAGATGGGGATAGAAATTACTCATATTTCTGGTGGTGAATTGGAAAGCCCCGATGCTGGAGATCCTTCGCGTTTGCTGCGTCTGCGCTATCGAGAGACAGCAGAATTGATCCGCGTGCGGGGTAAAATGTGCGCCATCATGATTAACGATCTCGATGCAGGCGCAGGACGATTTGATGAAGGCACTCAGTATACGGTGAATACTCAGTTGGTAAACGCTACGTTGATGAATATTGCGGATAATCCAACTAACGTACAATTACCTGGTAGTTACGACGAAACACCTTTACATCGCGTCCCAATTATTGTTACAGGTAATGATTTTTCCACTCTATACGCGCCATTAATTCGAGATGGTAGGATGGAAAAATTTTACTGGCAACCCGATCGCAGTGATAAAGTCGGTATCGTTGCTGGAATTTATTCAGATGACGGACTCTCATCACGGGAGATAGAGCAGTTAGTTGATACTTTCTCCAACCAGTCAGTCGATTTCTTTAGCGCCCTGCGTTCTAGAATTTACGACGAGCAAATTCGCGACTTTATCTTCAAAATTGGTATAGAGCAGGTATCGAGAAGAGTTGTAAATAGTGCCGATCGACCACCGGAATTTAGCAAGCCCAAATTCAATCTATCCCGTTTGATTGACATGGGTAACTTGATGGTGAAAGAGCAGCAACAAGTACAGAGTTCTCAGCTAGTCAAAGAGTATAATCGAGCTTTAGATGGAAACAGGTATTTTAGAGAATATACTCCTCCAGCGCCACCAGAAAAACCGAAATCATCGCAGCAAGAAATTGAAACTTCGTCCTCTGGTAATGGTGCAGAATCCGCAAAGAATCCAGTAAAAAATTATTCACCTACACAAACGCCTCTTCCTGTTTGGCAATCTGGGAATCGATTTGTCAATGAAAGTATTCAATTGCCCCAAGCTAGTAGTGGAGTCGTCAACTCAGTTGAATCTTACGAGCCTCCAGTTCATAATAATCGTCACAATGAGGTAATATCAACTCAAATTGGCTTACAAACTTTGGAGCAAGTACGAAATTTAATAGCGCAAGGCTACCACATTGGTATCGAACACGTAGATAAACGCCGATTTCGGACTAATTCTTGGAAGAGTTGCGGTCAAAGTATTGTAGGTGAATCAGAAGCAATTACTGCGCTCGAAGTCAATTTGTCTGAATATCAAAATGAGTATTTGCGGATATTTGGTATTGAGCCAAGAACAAAGCGCCGGGTGATGGAAACAATTATCCACCGACCGGAATAGTTTTCTTATTTCAGTGCAATACGTTTGTAGGCGCACAGTTAGCTGTAGCGCCTAATTTGTTACGATCGCTGGAGTTTGGCACGCGCGACTTATACTGATTTACTTGTGACTAGGCAGAAGAGATTCCCCAATCCCCCTTCCAAGGGCGGCTATAGAAGCTCGTCTGTAGTTTTAGCGGCATGGTATCAGTATGAGTTCAGTTGGTAAGTGTTAAGTTTTATATATAACAGATTTATTGAAACTAGTTATCAATAAAATTTGAATATTCCAAAAGTGCGGTGAGCCAGATTCTGGCTGACACGTAAAATTCATTTGCCTTTGTCTCAGTCTATTTGGGTTCAATTTCCAAAAAATCTTGGAATGCAGCTCACTCGTGACAAGACATCAACTATAGGAATTCAGTGTTAATGATAATTTTTCTTGCTTGTTGTGCTTGGGTAATGACAATTGGCGCTTGTGTGAGCGCTATCTTTTCCATTGAAAAAGCCAGCGATCGCATCAAAACACTACATCAAATTCCCTGTTCTGGGTGTGCCTTTTTTACCAACGACTATCGGCTCAAATGCACCGTAAACCCAATAAATGCCTGTACGGAAGCAGCAATTGGCTGTCGCGACTTTGAACCCAGAACTCAGCCATGTCATGCTTGCCGTCAATGTCAGCATAAATTTGAATAGATTGAAACTTGCGATCGCGAAAGCTCTAGCCAACTTTCCAGCATCAAAAAGATTATGAGTCAAGTAAAAGAATCGACAGCTAAACTCACAGGTGTGGCTGAAACGTTGACAATTACACTATATGCCCGTTCCATAGAAACGCTGCGCTCAGATGCTATCCTCAAGGATGAAAAAGCAGTAGAAATTGCCGAAAAGTTAGACTATGACTTTGAGAAATATAGTCAAGGATGGGTATCCCAACTAGGTTGTGCTATTCGTGCCAGAGTTTACGATCGCGCTGTCTCAAATTTTCTACAATCTCATCCTAAAGCTATTGTGGTGAATTTAGGTGCGGGACTTTGCACGCGATTTTTCCGTGTCGATAACGGTGAGGTGCAATGGTATGAGGTGGATTTTCCTGAAGTCATCGAACTTAAATGCAAGTTAGTCGCGCCGAGCGATCGCTATCAGTTAATTTCGAGTTCGCTTTTAGATGCTGCATGGATTTCTAGAATTAATCGAGCAGAAAATCGACCTGTATTAATGGTTATGGAAGGGGTTAGTATGTATCTGACAGGATCGGAAGTACGAACCTTATTTCAGCAGATTCACCAGCATTTTTCTCCATCTGAGATGCTTTTTGACGTGCTGAGTTCTAAACGAGCAAAGAATACTCAAGCTCACGATACAGTATCGAAAACCAACGCTCAATTTAGCTGGGGAATTGACAATTCTCAAGAACTAGAAACTTGGAATGCAGGAATTAGAGTTAAAGAGGAAATTTATTATTTAACCGAATTTGCCAAATATCCCCACCGTTTGCAACCGTGGTGGTTGAAATACCTAACTCCAATCTTAGTACCTTTATACAAAACATCTGGTCGAATTTTACGAGTTGAGATAGCTTAAAAATTATAGTTTTTGAGTGAAACTCAAGCGTAAGATGGACATTGCCCACCCTAATAGAAAAACTGACAACTTGTACTAAGTTGATATCGGTGGCAATGGTTCAGCTTGATGAAGAAGGAGAAGACTACAATGAAAGTACTAGAGTGAAAATAGCTTACTTTCTGGTATTACTCTATGTCTTCCATCAGCCTAACTTGCGTTTTTAGACGTTCGCTGAAGCGTCAAGCGGTCAAATTATGTTTTGCGTCTCTAGCGATCGCTACAGTATATATCTCTATTCCATCTGCGATTTCCCAAGAACTCCCGATCGTGCGATCGGCAGCTTTAGATCCAGGGATTGATGTGCCGTGGTCGCAACCTGTCAGAATTATCGATCCGTTTGAGGGAGAGTATGTGGGTATTTTCGATAAAAACTTCTTTTATCGACGCATTCTAAATACTAACGCCAGAATACAAGTCGTTAGCCTCTGGCGGAATGATTCGGTACGCTTCTTATTAGCTTATAGCGATCGCGACTGTAGCTTCGGACATGGCTGGTTTGACCATCGTATCAGTAGAGACTGTTTAACCGCAAACGCAGCTTTGGGAATTGCCAATCTATATATCAAAGTAGGCGATCGCGTTTTTCAACTAGAAGGAGATAATAGTAGGTTTCGCGTCAAACCAGATTTAGCCTCTGCCTTGAAAAACTCCCCAAGTGAAAATATTGGCATTCGATTGGTGACGGAAAGCGGAGAAATTGTAGATAGCGAAATCGGGAAGAGTACTGTAGCAGCTTGGAAAGAGATTTATTAACACGTATATTTAAGCCTTTGCTTCAGGTAAGCTTAGTACTTGACGCGCACCATGTAATTTCACAAATCTTCGATACAACCACATCGTATCTCGTTCGGAGATTCCTTTGAGATTGACGAGATGATGTACTTTTTTCTGGGCGATTCTTTGCAAATAAGGTAAATCTTCAAACAAAGTCAAACAAGCGGCAAAATGCAACACGACTTGCAATAACGGTCGCGGCCAATTGAGATTGCTGTAGATATCGATAATTAGCTTATGCTCGTTAGCACCAACGGGAATGACGTTGAACAAAACTGTAATGTATCGCTGGTTATAAACCGGAATACTCAACTCTACCGTATACGGAGTATGTAGAGTTAATCCTACTTCGACTATTGGTTGTCGCCAAATTCGTAACACGTTAGCAGGTGAATCTAACACAGTTTGAAATCTTACCATTCCCCCGCTTTGTGTCGGCTGAATTTGACTAACTCCAATCACTTTAAGGTTGTTAAGACTGAAATGGTGGATTGTCTCTAAGTGCTTGAGATTTAAAAGATGGTAAATTTGGCAAATGTAATGAAAGGGTAAGATATATTCTTGACGAATGACATGTTGCTCTTGCAGCTCTGACATTCTAGCTGTGGTCGCGTGTAAGCTATACTCATCTATAGAGTTTCGTGCCTCAATTGCATAACTTCTGACTGCACCAATTCCACCAATATTTGAGCTTTCTTCAGGTTTGAGATAAATCCAGCCTAGTAAGAAAAAAGAAGCTGTAAATAAGTGTACCAGCTCTATAGAAGAGACATATCCATCAGTAAAAGCGGCAAAACTGCGATCGACAATACCAAATAACCAGGAAGGAATTCCAAACAGCCACAATCCATTTCTAAAGCTAGAAAAGACTAAGGGAAATTCGATCGCAGGTATATTGTTACTTTTGTAACTTTTATTTAGGGATTCTAGCTGCATAGGATTTTTAGAAAAAATCAGGTCTATTCTAGCCGCATCATCTGAAATTTTAATTCAGTACAAGCGCCATAATTTGGCTGAAAATAATTTGGTTTAGATCGGGAAAGCTCCAACTATTTCCTTTCCTAATTTTTAGGTTAGCTTTGTTACAGTTTACTCACCCTCTACCGCAAGACAAAACACAGTTCTATCTAAATAATGAAAATTTAAAGTTAAATAAAATGTAAGTCTGTATTAACAACTACACATATCTTAACAAATATTTTGGAGCGCGATCGCGCTCCACTTCAAACTCTAGCTCTAGGCATATATCTGAAGAAGTACAGTTGATGGAGATAGGATTGAGATTTTTCATAAACTTGATAGAGATGCGATCGAACACTCAGTTAATTCATCAATTTTTGGGACTTGCCTGAAAAGAATCATTCGCTCGTATATCTTGGGGAGGAAGGTAGATTAACTTATCTTCTATCCCGTGAATGATTTTCAAACTCTGTTTGCGCGTAAGACAATACGGTTGTTCGTCACTGTATTAAAAAAATCATGGCAAGCCCAATAGAATTTACTTTATTTGCTCCATATAACAAAGGTGCGAAGCTAATTGGCTGCTTTTCCAATTGGGAAGAGATACCGATGGAAAAAGGTAAAGACGGGTACTTTCGGACAAAAGTTGAATTAGAAGATGGCGTATATCAATATAAGTTTCGCGTCCAGTCTAAATCTTGGTTCTTTGAACCCGACCAATGGGTAGATGTTATCGATCCTTATGCTACAGATATCGATAACCCAACGCAGAATGCAGTAGTGCGGGTAAAAGATGGACAGCGGATTCTGGATACTTATGTATGGCAACACGATGACAAGCCATTACCGAGCGATCGCGAGTTGGTAATATATGAAATGCACGTTGGCGATTTTTCTGGTGGTGAAGACGACCCTCACGCACGCGGTAAATACAAACATGCGATCGAAAAGTTAGACTACCTGTGCGAACTTGGTGTTAACGCAATTGAATTGATGCCAGTCAAAGAATACCCTGGAGATCATAGCTGGGGATACAATCCCCGTCACTTTTTCGCCACAGAATCCAGCTACGGTTCTACAGAAGGATTGAAAAAACTGATCGATGAATGCCATGCAAAAGGCATTCGCGTTATCATGGATGGGATTTACAACCACTCAGAAGCAGAAAGTCCGCTCACTCAAATCGACCACGATTATTGGTATCATCACGAACCCCGCGACCCTGATAATAACTGGGGACCAGAGTTTAATTACGAACACTACGACGAAAATTTAGAAACTTATCCAGCACGGAAATTTATTGGCGACAACGTGCGATTTTGGGTAGAAGAATATCATATTGACGGCATTCGCTTCGATGCTGCAAGGCAAATTGATAACTACGACTTCATGCATTGGATAGTAAATGAAGCCAAGCAAAAAGCTAGCATGAAGCCTTTCTATACTGTTGCCGAACACATTCCCGAAACAACATCCATTACTAATGTAGATGGTCCAATGGATGGTTGCTGGCATGATAGTTTTTATCACGATGTTTTGGCGCACATTTGCGGTGACACCTTCGATTTAGAACGACTCAAAGATGTTATTGACTGCAAGCGTCAGGGTTTCATGGGTGCAACTAATGTTGTCAATTACCTGACCAACCACGACCACAACCATTTGATGGTAGAGTTTGGCGATCGCCAAATCTTTGACGAAGAAGCCTTTAGACGAATTAAACTGGGAGTTGCCTTATTAATGACAGCTGTTGGCGTTCCCTTAATTTGGATGGGTGAGGAGTTTGGCGAATATAAGCCGAAAACAACTGAATCTGCCAAAATCGAGTGGGGACTGCTGGGCAACGATCTCAATCGCAACTTATTTGAATACTACAAAGGATTAATTAACCTCCGCAAGCACAACCACGCACTTTACACGGAAAATATCGACTTCTTCCACGAAAATCCAGAAGCTAAAGTCGTAGCTTACACTCGTTGGAACGATGAAGGTTCCCGCGTAGTTGTTATTGCTAATTTCTCAGAAAACTTTTTAGCTGGATATCGCGTCGATAACTTCCCTGCTGCTGGAAAATGGCACGAATGGACGGGTAATTACGACCTCGAATCTGGGGAAGATATGCTGCTGGATATTGGTCCTTACGAAGCCAAAGTTTTTGTTTGGCAGTAGTAAGGTAGGGTGCGTTGTTAACGCACCCGACAAATTTAACGATGCATGTGTTGTTCCAGTAATTGTTGCGCCCTTGGACGATAAATTAAATAGAATAAAGCCTCAAGATAACGCAACAAGTCTTCGCGGTTTTCTTTGGAAATAAAATTCCAGAAACCGTAAATTCGTGCCAGAGATAACAGGCGCGTAGTATGAATTTTCCAAGTATAAGTGCTGTAAACTCGGTCAATTCCCCGCGTGGAGATTTCATACCAATAATTAGGATTTTGTTCGCATTTCGTCACAAATTCCAAAATTTTATCGGCTGTTTCCTCTAGATGCGTTGGGTTGATGTAGAAACCATTTACCTTATCTTGAATGATTTCTAGCGGTCCCCCGAACTGAGTAGCAAAAGTCGGTAAACCAGAAATCATCGCCTCTAATACAGTTAAGCCGAAAGCTTCAAATAACGCTGGCTGCACGAAAATACCGTGACGGTCAGCAATGACCCGATAAACTTCCCCAGAAGCAGATTTAGGCAAGCGTACCCCTAACCAGCGAATCTTGCCATGCAAATTGTACTGGTCGATGATGCTGTAAAGCTTGACAATTTCATCCTTCTCTTCGTTGTCTTCCGATTCTTCAACGCGCAATTTCCCAGCAATTAAGATTAAATTGCAATGTTCTTGCAATGCTTCGCTTTTACCAAAACACTCAGCTAAACCAGTTAAGTTTTTGATCCGGTCTAACCTGGCTACCGAGAAAATCGGACGCTTGCTGGCGTCGTCAAGTTTGCCGTAAGCTTGAACGGGGTCGTCCAAGGTAAATAATAGGTCTTCTACCCGTTCGCGATCGCTTTGTACGCGGTCTTCCATCCGCGAATATGGGAAGTAGTAACTTTCATTCACACCAGGTGGAACCACGTTAAATTTAGGGCTGAATAGTTCGACTCCGTTGACAACGTGGTACAAGTCTGGCATTGTAAAGGACTTATAGGATTCATACTGCCCGACACTATCACGAGTTCCGACAATTTCTTGGTAGGTGCTGCTAATGACAAAATTAGCCGCATTCATGGCAATCAGATCGGCAGTAAATTGGAGCGAGAAGTGATATTTATCTTCTAAATCTTGCCAGTACAGATTACTAAACAAATATTTAGACTTTTCTAGCGCGTGGGCAATATTACACTGAGTAATCTTCATCCGTCGCGATAGTAAGAATGCGACTAAATTACCGTCAGAATAGTTACCGATAATTAGATCGGGTTTTCCATGCAATTCTGCTAGTAATTCCTTCTCAGCATCGATCGCGAAAGTTTCTAGGTAGGGCCATAACTCAAACCGCGAGATCCAGTTTTGTGTCAGTTTAGGATTGAATTCTCGCAACGGGACGCGCAAGATCCAAGCATTTTCCGTTCCATAAACTTTCTCTAATCTTTGATTGCAAAGAGTTCCATCGCTATTAGGAATTAAGCGGGTGAGAATGACCACTTTCGGCTTCACATTCATCCCGTCCAAACCCGCCAGGGTCGTATCTTCCTGCAACTGTTTTTCTAAACTTTTTACCTGGTCGAGGATGTATACCACCTGACCCCCTGTATCGGGTCGTCCCAAAACTCCCTCTTGTCCGAACCAGCCGTGGGACGAAACAAGGGCGATCTTAAAGATCATCGGAATCCGAGAAATAAAAGCTTCCAGGGTTTGCGGATCGGGAGAATCGATCAATTCATCGAGAATACTTAAAGTGTCCTGTACTCGCCCCGCCGTGTTTCCCCAGCCAGGTTCAAACCCCATCATTTGTAAGTCAAATTTGAAATTTTCGTAGGGTTCTTCACTGGGGCGATCGCCCACAAATGCGATCGCTCTTTTGATTTGATCGGATAATTGTTGATGGGACTTAATTCTGCCATTAATTAGCAGTTGAATTCCATCATATTGATGTACCTGGAGGAAGTTAAACATGCTTTCCAACCATTGTCTGGGGTCTTGAAACAATTTGCTGGAAAGATAGCGGTTGAGATACTGTACCCCCTTACCAATATTTTTCGGGTCGCGAATGGTTGGAGTGTAGTCGTAAAAAGGTCCAAAATCGAGTTCGAGAATATCCCCTTCATTTGGATGGTAGCGGTTGACAAAGCGATCGCGAACATCGAGTAATTCCTGTATCGTCAGCACTTCTACCATCAAATCTTCTGTGATTCGGTAGAATTCTTGACTGGCAATTTTTTGGCGGATAATTAAACAAAGATTACCATTTTCTAGAATGATTTCTTGGGTATAGTAAATGAGCTTACCCAGATAAGAACCGCTATAAAATTCAGCCGACTTTTGGTACTTATTGCAATACTCGACATACGACATCAAAATGTCATTTCTCAACAAGTACTTCTTATCTTGATGGCGAATCTCGCTAAAAAACTGGCGCAGATCGCTTCTTTCTTCACTATCGAGAACAGCTTGCAGCAGTTCGGACATGATAAATTCCCCAAGAATGTTGTAATTGGTAGTTGGTGATTGGTAATTGGTAATTGGTAGTTGGTAGTTGGTGAGGGGCGTTTTTCCCTATTCCCGACTCCCGTACGGGCGGGTTTTGAACGAAGATCTATTGCCTTAACTGACGATCTTTTGCTAAACCCACCCCTACCGACTCCCTAAATTCCATACAATTCGCCAAATTTTTGTTTGATGTAGCTGATAAAGGGTTCGATTTGCAGGGGACTACCAGTCACCCGTTGGATTAATTCCGCTGCCGTATACTTGCGACCGTGTTGGTAGAGATTTTGTTTCAGCCAGTCGTGCAAGGTGGTAAAGTTACCAGAGGCGATTTGTTGAGGAATTTCTGGATGTGCTTGCGTTGCAGTAGCAAAGAATTGAGCGCTCATTAAGTTACCGAGGGTATACCCTTGGAACGCACCGCCAATCGCGCCACCGTACCAGTGGACATCCTGTAAAACGCCAATACCATCGTTGGGTGGGGTAATGCCAAGGTCGGATTTGTAACGTTCGTTCCAAGCGTCAGGAAGGTCGCGAACTGCTAATTTACCTTCTAATAACTGCAATTCCAGGTCGAAACGAATCAAGACGTGGAGATTATACGTTACTTCGTCGGCATCGGTGCGAATGAGCGATCGCTCGACTTTATTAATCGCTCGGTAAAATGTTTCTAAGTCAACTTTTCCTAACTGTTGGGGAAAGGTTTCCTGCAACTGGGGATAAAAGCATTTCCAAAAAGGACGACTTCTGCCCACCATATTTTCCCACAACCGCGATTGACTTTCATGCACTCCCGCTGAAGTTCCTCCCGCTAGTGGCGTAGCTTCGTATGCCCGACTCACCCCCTGTTCGTAGAGTGCGTGTCCGGTTTCGTGTATTGTACTAAACATCCCTTCGTTCAAATCGTTTTCGCGCACGCGGGTGGTGATGCGGACATCCCCTGTAGAGAATTTAATCATGAAGGGGTGTAGGGTTTTGTCCTGTCGTCCCCGTTGAAAATCGTAACCGAGTTGTTCGATAACTTTTAAGCTGAAATCGAGTTGTTCGGCTTCGGGGAAATGCTGGTGCAAGCAAGATGCATCAGCTACGGGTTGAGAAGCAATTGCTTCGACAATGGGGACGAGTTCCTGACGCAGTTGAGTAAATAGCGATCGCACGCTCTTGACTGTCATGCCATAATCTGCGTCTGCAATCAGTGGATCGGCAATATGCTCGTACCCGGGAAAAAAGTTAGCGCGATCGCGACTCAGTTCTAATGTCTTTTCTAAATAAGGCGCAACTGTAGCAAAATCATTTGTAGCCCTTGCCTTTGCCCAAACTTCATAACACTCAGCCGTATGTTGTGAAAACTTAGCTGTAAAAGCAGGGGGAATATTGACCGCGCGTTCGTAGTCGTGGCGCGTGATGCGGATCAGGCTGGCTTCATCTGAATCGTAGGCTAAGCTTTGTTCGTAGGGGCGTAAATCTTCTAATAGTTGTCCGATTTGCGGATCGGTAAATTTGGTGTGGGCAATTTGCGCTAGCGTGGCTAATTGCCTTCCCCGTGCGGCTGCGCCTTCGGGAGGCATATATGTTGCTTGATCCCAATAAAGAAGGGAAGCAGCCGACTCAATGTCGTTAATCTCTGTCAGGAGGGTTTTGAGTTGGGCGAGTTTGGGTTCTGTCTTTTCCAGGGTTTGCATGGGCTGAGCGTGTGGATTCAGGTTCCTTTTGTCAATACTAAGTCCGACTTGCCCAGATGTGCATGGAATTGCCAACTATTTTCAGGAAACAGGAAACTCTAGTCTGAGAAAGGGCAAATGTAGTCCGTAGCTACATTAACAAAGTCTGTTAGCGCAGACTTATGGAAAACTACAGTTGAAACCCGTGCAGATGGGTTGAGTCTTGATAGCGGCAATTTATAATTGCCAAGCTTCAGCTTCTTGCTTCCCGCCTGAAAGCATCAGATCGCTTGTACAGCATAACTATTTCAAAAATCGCTCGATTTAGCACAAAAGTACTATTATTGACAGATTTCGGGAACTCAACTTATTTCTTCTGTATTGAAATTTAGCTGTGGGCGATCGCGGTCAACCGATTGCTTACAAAATAGAGTTTTCTAGGAGAAGCACAATGGACAACGATGCTATTCAACAAGAAATAATGGCACTTCTCAATCAGGAAGATATATTGTCCTCACTAAATACGATATTTCAAAAATATGGCGTGTTAGACACTAAAAATATTTCCATAGAATTCAATTTTTTTGAGAAAACATCATCCGATCGCGATTGTCGTCCAAATTCCAGCGTGTTGCCAGCACCCTCACCAGATAGTGTATTCCGAACCACTGCCTGGTTTTGCCCTTGCCCCCCAAACCAAGCTTGTGCGCCACCTCCTGGGAAGTGGATTGGGTGATGCAGCTACAGGTATGTTTAGAAGTATTCCTGCGACCAGCGAGTTTTTCTAAGTCATACTATTGCCTGTCTGACATACTCAGATATGCTCTTAAGTATGTCGATGTCTGAGTAAATTTGAAAATGGCTCAAAGTAGGAGTAGTTGGGGTTGGCGGCTACGGCTGGCGTGCTGTGTAGCCGTTAGTGGAGCGATCGCCACTGAAGATCGAATTTCAGCTCAGGTTGTTCCCGACAATACATTAGGTGCTGAAAGCTCATCAGTCAACCAAACTACTCCTCTAACTTCTCAAATTGAAGGTGGAGCAGCCCGAGGCAAAAATCTATTTCACAGCTTCGAGCAGTTTTCTATCCCAGCAAATGGTGAAGTGCGCTTCAATAACGGTCTGAATATTGAAAATATTATCACCCGCGTGACTGGCTCTACTGCTTCTAATATCGATGGCGCGATCGCCGCTAACGGTAGCGCCAACTTATTGTTAATCAATCCAAATGGAATTATTTTTGGCACGAATGCCTCGCTCAATATTGGCGGTTCATTTCTCGCCAGTACAGCGCGTAGCATTATTTTTTCCGATAGCACTCAGTTCGATGCTAACAAGTCTCAAACTACGCCCTTACTAACAGTTAATACGCCGATCGGCTTGCAATTTGGTTCCAATTCTGGCGCGATCGTTAACCGCTCTCAAGCGTCTCTCAACGGAGCAGTAAATTACTTTGGCTTTCCTGCTGGTTTACAGGTAGTGACAGGTAAAACATTAGCACTTGTAGGAGGTAGTATTTTACAAGAGGGTGGAAATATGACAGCAGCAGAGGGACGAATTGAACTAGGCAGTGTTTTCGATAATAGTTTAGTGAATCTCAATCCCACCGAAAAAGGCTGGAAGTTGGGATACGAGCAGGTACAAAATTTTCAAAATATTGAGTTAAATAGCTTTGCAAACATACCTTATTTAGATGTCAGTGGTGAAAGTAATGGCGATCTTCACCTTCAAGGTAAGGTAATTCAAATTAACAATTATGGATTAACTTCTATAAATAGACAAGAAATACAGCCAGGAAATTTGACGATAAATGCCTCAGATAATATAGAATTGGTAGGCGTAAATACCGTAATATCTACTCTAACTTTTGGAACAGGAAATGGAGGAAGTATTACTTTCAATACTAAAAATTTAATTGTGAGAGAAGGGGCGCAAGTTTTCACTTCTACTTTTGCTACAGGTGCTGGAGAAAAATTAACTGTTAATGCATCAGAGTCAGTACAAATAATTGGTAGTTTTCCTTTATCTATTGATGATTTTGAGGCATTTAGTAGTTTATCTAGTGCAACTGCTGCTGCTGGAGATGCAGGAGACTTAACAATTAATACTTCAAAACTAATTGTCAGAGATGGAGCAAAAATATCCACAGCATCAGAGGGGATTGTCTTCGATCTAACTCTCAACCAATTCGTACCAGCAACAGGCAAAGGAGGAAACCTCACTATCAATGCATCTGAATCTATAGAGCTGACGGGGACTACAAAAAATGGTTCTCCGAGTACCTTAAGTGCGATCGCTCAAGGTGGTGCAGCTGCTGGAAATCTGAGAATTAATACAAAAAGTTTGACGATTGGGAATGAGGCGGAAATAAGTGTCAGCAGTTTCGGTACAGGTAATGCAGGAAACTTAGAAGTTACAGCTAACTCCATCCATGTAGAAGATGGTGGCAAACTTACGGCTACTAGTAAATTCAGCAGTGACGGTGGAAATATAAACTTACAAAACCTGGACTTACTTACATTACGCAATAATGGTGAAATTTCTACGAGTGCTGAAGGTGCAGGCGATGGTGGCAATATAAATGTTGATACAGACAATCTAGTACTAGCAGAAAGAAGCAAAATTACAGCTAAAGCTGTCGATGGTCGCGGTGGTAATATCAGCATTACAACCCAAGGACTTTTTGTGTCTCCCGATAGTACGATCGATGCCACATCCGATCGCGGCATTAATGGAATAGTAGAAATTAGAAGACCAGATGTAGACCCCAGCGCTGAGTTAGTTATCTTACCAGCAGATGTCGTTGATGTCAGCGGTTTGGTAGCTCAAGGGTGTTCTGCAAGTGGAGGCATAGCATCAGGAGAAAGCAGCTTTACCATCACCGGACGAGGTGGCTTACCCCCAACTCCCGCTGAAGCAACCAGAAGGGGAGCGTAATAAATTATTATGCCTTGCACTACATTGAAACACGCCGTTCACAAATGATTAATTTATTGAGAATTGCACGACTTAATTTCCTATTTTTTCGTCGCTCATTCTCATTAAGCTTGAGGTTTTCAACGGCGTACTACAAAACACAATAATTTATTACGCTTCCAACCAGAAGCGAGTCCATCTTGGCAGATTTGGGCATCACGGAAAAGTTAAAAGTTAGAAGTCAAAAGTCAAAAGCAATTTCGACTCCTGTACGGGCGGGTATGAAGTCAAGATCGGTTGCCTCATCCGTCAATCTTTCGCTAAACTCGCCCCGACGCTTCCCGATTCCCGCAGAATCTTCCAATAAAGTTAATCCCGCCCCACTTGTGGAAGCTACAGGGTGGGTGGTAGGTTCTAATGGTGAGGTCGTACTGACCGCTGCTGTTACTACCGATACGCTTAATATTCCTTGGTTTAGACCGAATAGCTGTAATGGAACGTAAATTTTACAATAGTTTTGCATCCCTCCTCATCCAAATAACGGGAGGGATTGGTTGTATAAGCATTAGTTTTTGTTTACTGACTTCCAGTATTAATGCTAGACCCGATCCTGCGGTTGTTGCACGGACAAACTTACAAGCACAACTCCCAATAGCCCAGGCTCCCCCGCCTCCCTGCACCGCCACCGCGTCCCAAGATGTAATTCCGCGCCCCGAACCCGCGCCTCCAGAACTCCCGACACCCACTCCCTTACCACCACCAGAAGATTTATTACAGCCACCTGACGCACCTCCCACACCCGCACCAGTACCGGGAAAAATTCCAGAAAAACTCACAGTGAAACGGTTTGAGGTGACTGGCAGTACGGTATTTAGCCCCCAAGATTTCGAGAAAGTTTTAACTCCCTCACAAAATCGATCGCTGTCTTTTGCCGAACTATTTCAAGCCCGTACTGCCGTTACGCAACTATATATAGATAAAGGATATATTACCTCTGGAGCTTTAATTCCACCCCAAGCTATTCAAGACGGCGTAGTGAAAATTCAAGTCGTCGAAGGGGGATTAGAAGCAGTTAACATACAGGGAACGCGGCGATTAAGACCTAGCTACATTCGCGATCGCATTCCGCAAGCCACACCCTTGAACCAACAACGCCTGTTAGAGGCTTTGCAACTGCTACAACTCAATCCCTTAATTCAAAACCTGTCAGCCGAACTTTCAGCAGGGACTCGTGCAGGTACGAGCGTGTTAGATGTCACTGTGAAAGAAGCAGATACTTTTGATACACAAATTGTCTTAGATAACGGGCGATCGCCTAGTGTTGGTAGCTTCCGGCGACGGGTGCAATTGAATCAAGCGAATTTACTTGGATTTGGCGATGGGTTGAGTTTTGCATATAGCAATACCGACGGTAGCAACGGCGTAGACGGCAGTTATACAATCCCGATAAACGCTAAAAATGGCACGGTAAGCTTGAATGTTGGATTTACCGACAGCAACGTGATCGAACCTCCATTCGACGACCTCGAAATTGATGGTAATTCCCGCTATTTTGAACTCAGCTATCGTCAACCTATATTACAATCTCCCAATCGCGAATTTGCCCTCGGTTTGACGGCAGCGCGACGCGAAAGCGAAATTTCTTCTGATGTTTTAGAAGAGTTTGGCTATCCTTCCTCTTTACTCTCACCAGGCGCAGATGAAGATGGAGATACTCGCATCTCAGCCGTACAATTCTTTCAAGAGTGGACGCAACGTAACACGAGAGAAGTGATCGCAGCGCGATCGCAATTCAATTTAGGTGTGGGAGCGTTCGACGCTACGATTAACAGTAACGATCCAGACAGCCGCTTCTTCTCCTGGCAAGGACAAGCGCAATGGGTACGGTTGCTGGCTCCCGATACTTTATTTTTACTCCGTACAAATATCCAAATTGCTGACGATCCGCTCGTACCATTAGAACAATTTGGCGTAGGTGGACTCGAAAGCGTCAGAGGCTACCGTCAAGATGCACTGCTATCAGATGGTGGTTTATTTGCTTCGGCAGAACTGCGCATTCCAGTTTATCGCGTTCCCGAACGGCAACTAACGCTGCAAGTCACGCCCTTCGTCGATTTTGGCACGATTTGGAATGAGGCTGGGCGATCGGTTGAAGATTTGACTCCGCCTGAAGACGAAGATACCTTAGTATCTGTAGGCTTAGGATTGCGCTTTCAACTAGCAGACACCGTAACTGCTCGTCTAGATTGGGGTATTCCCTTAGTAGATATTGAAGACCGCGATCGCACCTGGCAAGAAAACGGCGTATATTTTTCGGTGAATTACAGCTTATTTTAAGGCAAGAGGCAAGAGGTAAGAGGTGAGAGGTAATAACAATGTCAATCTCAAAAACTTACCTCGCAGTATTATTAATTTTCCTCCCTGGAACGGCGATCGCAGCTCCATCCGCTCCAGAAATCGCTGTGCAACCAACACGAAGCAGTGGTGATGGCGCACAATTATTGCAACAAGGCAGAGAACTCTATACAGCCGGACAATTTGCCCAAGCAGTGAAAATCTGGCAACAAGCAGCGCAAAACTATGGAGCCAAAGGAGATCGGCTCAATCTCGCGATCGCTTCCAGCAACTTATCACTAGCCTATCAGCAACTCGGACAGTGGCAGCAGGCAGAACAGGCGATCGCTGTTAGTTTTGATGCGTTGCAAGGGAGTAGGGAGCAGGGAGCAGGGAGCAGGGGAAAGAGAGCTGGGGGAGAAGTACAATCCAAAATCCAAAATTCTCTAGCCACTAGTCACCAGCCACTAGTCACTTCCCCGACTTCCGACTCCCGAATTCTGCCAATTCTCGCTCAAGCCTTAAATACCCAAGCCAGCCTGCAATTGGGATTGGGACAAGCAGAATCAGCCTTAAGTACGTGGCAACAAGCCGCTACTATGTACGAACGAGCAGGCGATGCCTACGGCAAGAACGAAGTTCTACGCCTTGGGGTCATCCGTAGTTTACTAAATCAAAGTCAAGCACTGCAAGCCTTGGGGCTGTATCGTCGGGCTTTAGAAACCTTAACCTTAGCCGATCGCCGCCTCAGCGCTACCCCAGATTCTCCACTCAAAGCTGCCGGACTTCGCCAAATGGGGAACCTACTGCGATCGATAGGCGATTTGCCACAGTCCCAACAAGTATTGCAACGGAGTTTAGTCTTAGCGCGAAAACTCAACTCACAGTCAGATATTGCGGCTAGCCTATTTAGCCTTGGCAATACAGCGCGATCGCAAAAAGACAATCCAACTGCCTTAGCCTACTATCAACAGGCTGCTACTACCGCGATCGCGCCGATCGCAAAACTGCAAGCCAGACTTAACCAATTCAGCCTATTAGTAGACACGCAAGATTCTACTACCCAATCGCTCATTCCCGAAATTCAATCTCTGCTTGCTACCATCCCCCCCAGTAGTAAAACAGTATATGCCCAAATTGATTTCGCTCAAAGTTTGATGAAACAAGGGAGCAGAGAGCAGGGAGCAGGGAGCAGGGAGAAGAGAGCTGAGGGAGCTGAGGGAGCTGAGGGAGAAAAAACAACACTCAACCGTCAACCGTCTTCACGGAGTGTAGCGCCAGCGTTTACCGTCAACCGTCAACCGTCAACAACCAATTACCAATTACCAATTACCCAAATTGCCCAATTACTAGCAAATGCTGTCAACCAATCTCGCAATTTGGGAGATCGACGAGCTGAGGCTTATGCAGTAGGTAATTTAGGTAGTTTATACGAGCAAAATCGGCAATGGCAAAGCGCTCAAGAGCTGACCGAACAGGCTTTAATCTTATCTCAGGCAGTGAATGCACCGGATATTACTTATCGCTGGCAATGGCAATTGGCACGTTTACTGAGAGCGCAGGGAGATACTCCAGGGGCGATCGCCACCTACAGAGAAGCAGTAAAAACTTTAAAATCTTTGCGTAACGATCTCGTTGCAGTCAACCCAGAAATTCAATTTAATTTTCGCGATGAAGTAGAACCAATCTATCGAGAACTCGTTGCTTTGCTGTTATCTGGGCAAAAGTCAGGCGAAACTCCTCAGCAAAACCTCGCCCAGGCACGCGAAACGATCGAAGCATTGCAGTTAGCGGAACTAGATAACTTTTTTCGGGAAGCCTGTATCGAAGCCCAACCTGTAGCGATCGATAATGTGGTGGATCGGGATAATCCTACAGCAGCGGTAATTTATCCAATTATTTTACCCGATCGCCTGGAAGTGATTCTCAAAATTCCCCAGCAACCCCTGCGCCACTACACGATCCATCAGCCACAAACTCAGGTCGAGCAAACGGTAGAACGATTGCAGCGATCGCTGACCGAGCCGGATCGTACCAAAGATGTCAGAGATTTATCTCAACAAATATATAGTTGGCTGATCCAACCTGTTGCCAACGAGTTGCAACAAAGCGGAGTCAAAACCCTAGTATTCGTCCCAGATGGGGCGTTGCGAAATATTCCCATGTCTGCATTATTTGATGGTAAGCAATATCTGGTAGAAAAATACGCGATCGCCGTTAGTCCAGGTTTGCAACTCATCAACCCTCAGCCTATCTCTCCAGCCAATCTCAAAGCCTTAACTGCTGGACTTAGCGTTCCTCCTGCTAACTCTCCCTTTCCACCCTTACCCGCTGTCAGGTTGGAATTTAATTTAATTCAACAAGCCGGAGTCGCGATCGCCGAATTACTCGATCGCGCCTTTACTAGCAAGAGCCTAGAAACCAAGATCGACTCAACTAGCTTCAACGTAATTCATTTAGCGACTCACGGTCAATTCAGTTCTCAAGCCGAGAATACATTTATCCTCGCCGCTGATGGACCAATTAACGTCAGGAAATTTGATGACTTATTGCGATCGCGTCATCGTCGCCGTCCGAATGCGATCGAATTACTCGTCCTCAGCGCGTGCGAAACTGCTACAGGAGACAGACGCGCTGCCCTGGGACTGGCGGGAATTGCAGTCAGGGCTGGGGCTAGGAGTACCTTAGCTTCTCTGTGGCAAATTGACGATGAAGCGACGGCTATTTTTATTGGTGAATTTTACAAACAACTCACCAAAACTCAACTCACCCGTGCCGAAGCCCTACGTCAAGCCCAACTGAATCTGATGAAAAATTATCCTAACTACCGTCGTCCTGGCTACTGGGCAGCTTATGTTTTAGTGGGAAATTGGCTGTAATAGTTATAAGGGAGCAGGGAGCAGGGAGTAGGGAGCAGTAACCAGTGACCTGTTACCAGTCAACAATCCACTATACCCCATACCCTACACCCCATTCATCACGCACCACGCACCACGCACCGTTCACCACGCTATCGTGGAATATACACCCACAGATGTAAACAAATATAATGCAGCCGCAGGCATTAAGGCGATCGCCAAAACGCAAATCTTCCCCAAGGTTTAGTTCTCAACCCAAACATCCCCTCAAACGCTTACTCACCTACACTCGCCACTATCGGGGGCAGATTTGGCTGGCATCTCTCTATTCTGTCTTAAATAAAATCTTCGATCTGGCTCCACCTGCATTGATTGGTGTTGCTGTTGATGTGGTAGTACAGCGTCAAGATTCAATTATTGCCCGTTGGGGAGTTAAGGATGTTTTTACTCAATTTCTGATTCTCTCCGTCCTCACGGTCATTATTTGGATACTAGAATCAATTTTTGAATATGCCTATGCCAGGAAGTGGCGTAATTTGGCGCAGAGGATTCAACACGAACTCCGCCTCGATGCTTACAACCACTTGCAAGAATTAGAACTCGCCTATTTTGAAGAACGCAGTACGGGCGGATTGATGTCAGTTTTGAGCGATGATATCAATCAATTAGAGCGATTTTTGGATAATGGCGCTAATGAAATTATCCAAGTTACCGCTACGGTTCTAATTATCGGCGGGGCTTTCTTTATTCTCGCTCCTAGCGTCGCTTGGATGGCGATGTTACCCATGCCTTTTATTTTGTGGGGTTCGGTAGCGTTTCAACGACTTTTGGCTCCGCGTTATGCAGAGGTGCGAGAAAAAGTTAGCTTATTGAATGCAAGGCTGGCAAATAATTTGTCAGGAATCATGACGATCAAAAGCTTTACTGCTGAAGCCTATGAATCAAGCAGACTTGCGGAGGAAAGTCAAGCCTATCGTCAGAGTAATAAAAAAGCGATCTCGCTGTCTGCTGCCTTCGTTCCCTTAATTCGGATGATTATTTTAGCGGGTTTTACCGCTTTACTTTTATTTGGAGGCATGGAGGCGATCGCGGGCAGAATGTCTGTAGGAACGTACAGCGTATTGATCTTTTTAATTCAGCGTTTATTGTGGCCCCTGACTAGATTAGGCGAAACCTTCGACCAATATCAACGGGCAATGGCTTCTACAAATCGAGTGATGAATTTACTCGATACTCCGATTGATATTCATACTGGAGATATTGCTTTACCAATTCATAAGGTCAAAGGAGAGGTGATATTAAAAGATGTTACCTTTGCTTATTACGAGCGATCGCCCGTCATTGAAAATCTATCTTTGCAGATTCCTGCCGGAAAAACCATCGCGATTGTTGGTTCCACGGGTTCGGGAAAGAGTACTTTAGTTAAACTCCTGCTCAGATTATACGAAGTGCGATCGGGAACGATTACTTTAGATGGGATCGATATCCGCGATTTAAAATTGAGAGATTTACGCGCTTGTATTGGCTTAGTTAGTCAGGATGTCTTCTTATTTCACGGTACTGTAGCCGAGAATATTGCCTATGGTAGTCCTGATGCCAATCTAGATAAAATTATCTCAGCGGCAAAGGTTGCAGAAGCGCATGAATTTATCATGCAACTGCCCCAAGATTATGAAACAATTGTGGGGGAAAGGGGACAAAAATTATCAGGCGGACAACGACAGAGAATTGCGATCGCCCGTGCAGTATTAAAGAACCCACCAATTTTAATCTTGGATGAAGCGACATCAGCCGTCGATAACGAAACAGAAGCAGCTATTCAGCGATCGCTCGAACGAATTATTGTCGATAGAACTACAATTGCGATCGCCCATCGCCTTTCTACTGTCCGCAATGCCGATTGTATCTACGTCATGGAGTATGGCAAACTGATCGAATTGGGAACCCACGAACAACTCCTAGAACGTGGAGGAATTTACGCCACGCTCTGGCGCGTCCAATCCGGCTTAAGATAATTACAACTTACGACTTACGACTTACGACTTATGTTCTCATTTGGTAGCCCTCAACCTGTCGGACAAGATGGACAATGGCGACAGCAATTAGATTGGTTTGTTAAGGAGAATCAACAAGAGTTAGCAGCGCTATCTTGGGGGTTATTTCTGGAAAAAGGAGCCAGCGATGACACCTTGGGTATCGACATCCAACCGACACCGCATTTTATCTTTTGTCCTAAATCTGCAATTGGAAAATTAAACGATCGCGTCAACAGTCAGATCCAAGAAATTTTAGGATTTATTGATGCTCATAATCCTGAAAAACAAGTTTTAATTCTTGGTATTGGTAACGGACAAATTAAGTTAATTCAATTTGAAATCGAACCTCCTCCTCCTGTTTGTTTCGAGCATCTTGCTTCTGATGTAGATACATTATTAGGTAGATTAGAGCAGCGTTTGAGCCAGTACATGCAAACATGACTTTTAAACTAGAAAATGTCGTCCCTTGGGGGCGCTCGATGCAAGAATACGTAAGGATGTTCGACCTCAAACCTAACGAACTAAAACTAAACATTCTGGATTGTGGTGGTGGTCCCGCTAGCTTTAATGCAGAAATGGCGCAACAAGGATACAGCGTAATTTCTGGCGATCCAATCTATCAATTTACTGCGGCAGAAATTGCTCGACGAGTACAGGAGACTTATCAAACCATTATTGACGGAACTAAAATTCATTACGATCGCTTTGTTTGGCAAGATATTCAGTCGCCGGAAGAATTGGGAAAAATTAGACTAGCGGCGATGAATAAATTTATTGCCGATTTTCCCTTGGGACTGCAACAAGGTAGATATGTTATAGATGAATTACCTCACCTATCATTTCATTCGCATCAGTTCGATTTAGCGCTATGTTCTCATTTCTTATTCACTTATTCCGATAATCTTTCCTTGGATTTTCACTTAGCAGCAATTAGCGAAATGTGTCGAGTAGCAAAAGAAGTCAGAATTTTTCCACTATTAGTTCAATTTTCAGGAGAAATTTCGCCGTGGCTGCAACCAGTTATGGATGAAATGCAAAAGCAAGGGTGTAAAGTAGAAATTAGACAAGTAGCTTATCAGTTTCAAAAAGGCGGCGATCGCCTTTTAACAGTGACCAGTGTCCAGTAATCAGTTACCAGTTTCTTATTTCATGTTGGTTGGGTTTAAGTTAGGAGCCAATTGGTGGTAAGCGCATAAGGCGCGGGTGAAATCCGTGTTTTAAATCATTGGTTTCCTTCTGTCTCCTGTTTCCTTTAACTTTTGACTTTTGACTTTTGACTTTTAACTTGCTTATATTTAGGTTTGGCATTCTGCGAATTCTATGCTTTGGAATAGTCTCCTATGACTCAAATTGTCTGGATTGCTCGTCACGCTAATCGTCATGATTTTGTCAATCCTGAGTGGTTTCTCTCCGCAGAACGACCCTTCGATCCACCGATTTCTGAAGATGGTAAAGTTCAAGCTCAACAACTGGCGCAACGGCTGAAGGGAGAAAATATCAGTCATATTTTTGCTTCCCCATTTTTGCGCACGGTGCAAACAGCTAACTACGTAGCAGAAGCCCTCAGTCTTTCGATTAACTTAGAATCTGGTTTGAGCGAATGGCTCAATCCTGCTTGGATGCCACAAGCGCCAAAAAGAGCGCCCCTAGAAGTTTTAACCCGCATGTTTCCCAGGATCGACACTAGCTATACTTCTCGCGTCACGGCAGAATATCCCGAAACTGGAAAAGTTGCCCTAGAACGGGCTGGCAAAACGGCTCGGTTATTAGCAGAAGAATTTTCCAAAGATATTCTGTTGGTAGGACATGGGGCATCTGTAGTAGGTGCAACAATGGGTCTGGTAGGCGCAACGGCTCAAACAGAGGTTAACGCTGCTTTATGCTGTTTAGTGAAAGTTGTCCGTCCAGCTCCAGAACAACCTTGGGTGATGGAGTTAAATGGTGACACATCTCACTTAAGTAAAACCGAAAAAATTATTCGATTTCATTAAAGCGATCACTATGACAATACTGTTAGCAGGAGATATTGGTGGCACGAAGACGATCTTGCGTCTGGTGGAGACAACAGAAGCAACACCCACACCTCTTTACGAACAACGCTATAACAGTCGCGACTATCCAGATTTAGCGCCCATAGTCCAAGAGTTTTTAGCCACATCTGAGGAAAAGTTAGGCAAAAAACTCTTACCGCAAAAAGCTTGTTTTGCGATCGCGGGTCCAGTTGTCAACAATACAGTACAGTTAACCAACCTGACTTGGTTGCTAGAAGCATCCAGGCTAGAAGAAGAATTGGGGATCGAGTCCATCTCCCTAATCAACGACTTCGCCGCTGTTGGTTACGGTATATTGGGTTTGCAGGAATCAGATTTACACACTCTCCAAGCAGGTAAACCCCAAACAGGTACGCCCATCGCGGTAATTGGTGCAGGAACGGGATTAGGGCAGGGATTTTTAATTCAGCAAGGCGACATTTACCATGTCTTTAGTTCCGAAGGCGGACATGCTGATTTCGCGCCTCGTTCCGAGTTAGACTTTCACCTCTTGAAATATCTATTGGACAAGCACGACATCCAACGAGTTTCAGTAGAACGAGTGGTATCGGGACAAGGAATTGTCGCCATCTACGAATTTTTACGCGATCGCCAAAACGTGAAAGAATCGCCAGAAATTGCCCAAGTTGTAGCAGCTTGGGAAAAACAAGCTGGCAAGAAAGAAAAAACCGTCGATCCAGCCGCCGCAATTTCCAAAGCCGCCCTAGAAAAAAGCGATCGCTTGTCAGAACGGGTAATGCAGATTTTTGTTGAGGCTTACGGCGCAGAAGCAGGAAACCTCGCCCTCAAACTCTTACCATATGCAGGGTTATACATTGCTGGTGGCATCGCTGCGAAAATTCTCCCCCTGATGCAAGAAGGTACTTTTATCCGCACCTTCACCAGTAAGGGACGGATGCGACCTTTACTCGAAAACGTTCCCGTGCATATCGTCCTGCGATCGGACATTGGGCTAGTTGGTGCTGCGATCGCGGCAGATCGTTTGTAGATGGAGACAATTCGCAATTCGCAATACCCCTACGATACTCGCAAGCTACGCAATTCGCTATGACCTCTGTAAGGGCGGGTTTTGAGGAAAGATTTCTTGCCGTGGCTGTGAATTTCGGGCTAAACCCGCCCCTACACGACACCCTTTGCCAACTCCCGTACGGGCGGGTTCACCAGACAACTTTGTTTTGACAGAGATTTTTGGTCAACCCGCCCCTACCGACTCCCCCAAATAACAATGACAATCCGGTTTCTCAATTGTCGATTCAACTAAAGCATTCAGGGCTACTGCCGCTAATAATCCGCCGCCCATTGTCCCCTCAATCGTAATGTAGGGAATACCAGAACGCATCAAGCGACGTTTGGCAGATGGGGCATGGCTGAACCCAATTGGCATTCCGATGATTAAAGCGGGTTGAAAATGTCCCTTGGCAATAGCATCACAAGCAGCAATCAGTACTGATGGGGCGTATCCCACGACAAAAATACAGCCTGGTGGTAACTTTTGTAGCTGTTCTTGCCATTGATTTTGATGCCAAAAAGCTTGCTCGGCTTCCACAACGCTGCTAACGTGAGGATCGGCGATTAAGGTAGTAACTGTACAACCTAAATGAGACAAGCGGGTGCGATCGCAAGCCGCAACTACAGGGGTAACATCGCCGACAATCTCACAGCTTTGAGTGAGGGCATGACGAGCCGCCGCGATCGCCCCTTTACCCACACGGATAAAATTAACTAAACTGACATCGCCGCAAGCAAGCACCAGTTTGGACAGCAAATCGATTTCAATCTCCGAACGATTGGAGAGATCGGGTAATAATTGTTGCAAAGATTCCTGAAATTCTTCTGGGTGAGCGTGAGTCGCTGCATCCCAATTTTCCCACAATTGTTCTAACTGTCCCAATCCGTCTTGGCTTTCCACTTCTAATAAGCGTAACTGCGCGATCGCCTCTGCTTGCAGGTTTTGACAGGAGCGATCGCGTCCGAGCAGTCCTTCTAGTGCCGTCGCTGTCTGCCGCAATCGCGCCATTTGTTGCATCACCGAGTGATATTGTTGTTGTAATTGATGTGTTAGATTTTTTACTTCTGTAGCAGCATCGCTTTTGAGGAGTTCGCGAATGTGGGAAAGTTGAAAGCCTTGCTGTTTTAGTGCCACAATCCGCCGCAACTGTTGCACGTTTTCCTGAGTATAGAGGCGATAATTGCTATGCGATCGCTCTGGGGGTGGCAAAATGCCGAGTTGGTGATAGTGTCGTACCATCCGAGGAGTACAATTTCCCCCCACTGCTTCGGTAAGTTCTTTGATGGTTAAACGTGCGGCTGTCATGTTTTTCAAGAAAGAATGCGATCGCAAATTTAAGTTAATTACATCAAATAGTTATATAGCCCGCGTAGAGACGTTACATGTAACGTCTCTACGCGGAAAGCGTTCGCAAATTAATTTGAATTGCTATAGATTAATTCCACCATATCAAATCGAGTCCTATGCTTAACTTACCAGCGATCGATCCCTTTTTGAAATTTAAAACTCGCAGCATATTTATTTTATCTTTAATTTTTATTGTTGAGTTTATATTTATTTCTGGGTTATTAATACTCTTTTTTGACTGGTATATTGACGTTCCGATATTTTCCCATCTCACTTACTATCTTTTGGTACTTTTACTTAGTGTCTGGATTTTACATAGATTTCATCAATTGTCCATTCACCCTAAACATTTAATTGGCAAATTACCAAGTTGCGATCGCTGGCTATCTTTATGTGGAATCGCCCTTGCTATCTGTCTATTCACGCGGGGAATTGACCAACTATTTTTTTTTAGTTTATCTTTAATTTCGCCCTCATTCACTGTAAGTTTGATTAATTGGTTGCCAGATCCCCCTGCTAGTACTTCGGCTTTACCAGTTCTTGCTTACTTATTGAATGTAATTTCTTTAGTTGTAGTAGCTCCCGTTACAGAAGAATTTATTTTTCGAGGTATTCTCATGCATCGGTGGGCAACGAAATGGGGAATATTGCCAGCAACATTAGTTTCTGCAATAATTTTTGGTTTAGGTCATATTGTTCCCTTCGGTGCAGCAGTTTTTGGAATTTTGATGACACTGCTTTATTTCAAAACTCGCACGTTAATCGTACCTGCGATCGCTCATGCCATGAATAATGCTGCCACGATTGTTCTAGAATTATTCTTTCCCAGTCAACAGATAGCGACAAATTATAATTTTCCTGAATATTTGCATTGGGGAATCGTACTGATAATAATTTCAGCTCCTTTTGTGCTGCGTTTTACCTATAAAAATTGGTACAAAAAGCAATTATTATTACCTTATTTTACTAATGCATTTCAAATGTAGGGTGCATTACTTAACACACCCTACATTTGAGTTTTCAAAACCGATAAAAAATCTGTTTTATCTGCTGCTGTCTGCTTTGACTCAGAAAAGCGATCGCAAACTTAGTTAACAAGTAAGGTATTGCCAACATATTACTAAAAATCACTCGCCACCGACACCAAGAAAAAATTGCTCTTGAGGTAGGGTACACACCCCAAAATTGATTGACAGAACACACCATTTCATTACCTAATGCCGTGACTTCGTGCCACCAACCCATAGGGATATATAGCATTTCCCCTGGCTCTAATATAACTTCTTGTTTGAATTCTAATGCTCTTTTGAGTTTGGGAAATGCTCCGAAATCTGGATTTTCTGGATATACCGTACTAAACCAAGCCCGCAGTTCTAAACCGCGCAGTAAATGGACAAATATTGAAAATGGATATAAATTATAAGTCTGACTGGGTGGAAATAGTAAGACTTTTTTTGTCCCATACAACTGGATCAAAAGGCCGTCCAGCGTATCGTAGTGTAGGCACTCTAAATGCCCTCCAGGTGCTACCCAAAGATTAATATTACCTATAGGTTTCGTTAAACCTAGTTGTTCGCCAATACTACTTAAAAAATTGTTTACCAGCTTTGTATTTTTCAGCGAACATTTAGCCAAATAGATATCTTTTTCGTGAGCCTCATGACTGTGCAACAACTTTGCATAGTCTGTGAATGACATTGTTTTGAGCGGAACACCACTGTCAATGTTTTGCCAAGTACGTTTATCTTGTTGATATCTTTCCCGTCCGTAACAGCGAAAGAGAAATTCTTGCTGACCTAACTTTTCGCAGAGATAATCTATATTCCAGTCATCTACTTTTAATCCAGTTATTATTACTGGAGTTCCCGTTTTTTGATATTTTTCAAAAAATATCTCTGAGGATATCGACGATAGAGCTGTCCGTATAATTGAGAATGTTGTATTATCAGCTCTGCTGTCAGCCAAATTGCTAGTCGTTAAACGCATAGAAAATTTCAGACGTAATTTCTATAACTTACCCATCGGAAAAAGAAAAAGATACTTTTTTAAGCTAATTTAAGTATGTATTGATATTTGAAAATATCTTAAGATATGGAAAAATGTGTACGATCGCAACACAAAACGCACTCGAAATAATTATGTAAGCTAATTATTATTTATAATAACGCAGACAAAAGGTGCGAGGAGCCAATGACGAATTTATTGCTGCCACTGTTGCAAACTGTTGCCGAGCATACAAAGGATAACTTTGTTAAAAAAACGCGCCAAGTTGAAGCAGTACAAGAGCGATTTCTGCGAGATTTACTACGAGCTTATCAGGCGACAGAGCTAGGGCAAAAGTATGAATTTAAAGACATTAGAACTGCCGAGCAATTTCGCCAGCGTATTCCCGCGTTATCCTACAGTAGCTATTTACCCTACTGCGATCGCATCGCCCAAGGGGAACAAAACATACTCACCCCCGATCCCGTTGTTTTTTTTAACCTGTCGAGTGGTTCTACAGGAGCGCACAAGCTCATCCCAGTCACCAAACGCTTTCAAAACTCCTTGCGCCGTCCCAACTTAACTAGTATTGGCTTTCTCAGCTCGGCATTAAGACAACGGGGTTCTAAATTTGGTAAAGCGATCGCCACTAACTCGACTCAACTGATGGGACGTACCAGTGGTGGAATTCCATACGGTCCCGCTAGCGTTGGAGTCCTGCGGATGGGAAAATTTCTCTGCGAGCAAATATTTGCTCATCCCTTTGAGACACTGCAAGCAGCCGATAGCCTGACGCGCCATTATCTTTGTCTGCTATTTGCGCTACAACAACCCGATACAAGGGGAATAGTTGCCAACTTCCCCATGCTGATCCTCCGCACCTGCGGCTATTTAGAACAATATGCAGAAGATTTTATTCGCGACATTGACAAAGGAATGCTTGCACCTTGGTTGCAACTAGAACCAGAATTGCGGTTACAACTAGAACGGCAAATAGTCGCTAACCCCAACCGCGCCAAGCAACTACAAGAAATCTTGCAAGCAGAAGGTAGACTCACCCCCGAAGCTGTATGGTCGAATCTTGCCTTCACAGTCGCAGCCAGAGGCGGGACTTCAGATTTTTACTTCGAGCGCTTTCCTGCTTACTTTAGCAAGACACCAGGTTTTGGCGCGGTTTGTTGTTCGTCAGAAGGCGCGTTTGGCATTTACCCAGAGCTAAATTCTGATGCCAGTATTTTAGCGATCGAAAGTGCATTTTTTGAGTTTATTCCTCAAGATCAGTGGGATGTAGAACAACCAAAAACACTACTACCTAGCGAAGTCAAACCTGGAAACTACTACCGAATTTTGATGAGTAACTACAGCGGCTTCTATCGCTACGACATTGGCGATGTCATGGAAGTCGTCGGATTTTACGAACAAGCACCACTGATTGTATTCCGCCATCGGCGCGGTGGCTTGCTGTCTTCAACCTCAGAAAAAACTACTGAATTTCATGTTACTCAAGTCATGCAGGTATTACAACAAGAATTTGACTTACCTCTAGAAGATTTTTGTATTACCTTATCGGATGATGTCATTCCCGCATATTATTTGGTGAATATCGAGCTTGCGCCTGGAAAAATATTAGAAAATCCGCAGCAATTTCTCGATCGCTTTGACCGTCAACTGAGTGCAATTCACACTTCCTACGCCGTCAAACGGATTAACAACGATCAAATTCCCCCGCCAAGACTGCGAATTCTTGCCCCTGGCAGCTTTGCGATCGTGCGGCAAAGGCAATTAGAGAAAGGAGTACCAGATTCTCAACTAAAATTTCCCCACATCAGCGAAGATCGCAATTTCCTAGCTGGCTTGCAAGTGGAACGGGAAGTACAGTTGTCAATTAATGACAGGGAGCAGGGAGCAGGGGGCAGGGAGCAGTGAGTAGTAGTGAGTGGCAAGTCGCTAGCCACTCACAAATGACAAATGACAAATGACTGCACACCACAAAATTGTCATATTCTAAACACAATTAATCTGCTTGAATCAGTATTTGATGAGTTGAGAAAGCTGAATGGTCAATCTCGTTCTGTCCGCTTTAAATGCTGTTACAGATTTGACAAAGGCAAACTTTATCAAAAAAACTCGCCGGACGGCAGAAGTACAAGAACGGTTTTTATTGCGCTTGTTACAAGCTCATCGCGATACGGAATTTGGTAGGAAATATCAGCTCGGTGAGATTAAAACAGTCGATCGCTTTCGCGAACGAGTGCCAATTTTACCGTATTCCAGCTACGAGTGTTATCTGGAGCGCATTGCCAACGGCAAGCAAAACATTCTAACAGCCGATCCGGTGGTGTACTTGACGCTAACGAGTGGTTCGACGGGGAAAAAGAAAATGATTCCGACGACGAGGCGATCGCAAAACATCACTCGTCAAGCTACCCTAACCAGTATGGGTTTTCTCACCGCCGCCTTACGTTCTAGAGGGCAACAGTTTGGCAAAATTCTCCTGACAAATTCTACTCAACAATGGGGACGTACCAGTGCTGGTATTCCCTACGGTCCCGCTAGTGCTGGTGTCCTCAGCATGGATAAGTGGTTGTACGAGCAATTTTTTGCTCAACCTTACGAGACTCTCCAAGTCACAGATAGCTCTGCCCGTCATTATCTCGCCTTATTATTTGCCTTACAAGATCCTTTAATGCGGGGGATGTTAGCTAACTTTCCAATGCTCATCCTCCGTACCTGCAACTATTTAGAAAAATTTGGTGAAGACTTAATCCACGATATCGAAACAGGAACCATTGCCAATTGGTTAGAAGTAGAACCGGAACTACGACTGACATTAGAGCAGCGCTTATCAGCCAATCCAGTTCGAGCCAAGGAATTACGGGAAATTCTCCAGTCGGAAGGTAAGCTCACCCCTCATCTCGCCTGGTCAAATTTGTCTTTTGTCGCCTGCGCCCGTGGAGGTACGTCCGACTTTTACTTTCAGCGATTCCCCACCTATTTTGGCGATACACCAATTTTCGGTGCAGTATTTTCTTCTGCCGAAGGGATGTTTAGCATCTACCATAAACTCGACGACGATAGCAGTATTTTAGCCATAGAAAGCGGATTTTTTGAATTTATCCCTCAAGACCAGTGGCAAGAAGAACAGCCTAAAACGCTACTTGCTACCGAAGTCAGACCGGGAGAACGGTATCGCATTCTGACTACGAGCTATAACGGATTTTATCGCTACGATATTGGCGATGCGATCGAAGTCGTCGGATTCTACGAGCAAGCACCGTTAATCGTATTTCGCCACCGCCTGGGAGGATTGATTTCTTCTACAACAGAAAAGACAACAGAAGCTCATGCAACTCAGGTAATGCAAGCCGTACAACAAGAATTCGGCTTATTACTAGAAGATTTTTGTATGACTTTATCTGAAAATGATTTTCCTGCTCGCTACCTGATCAACATTGAGTTAGCTCATGGCTATAAGCTGGAAGATCCGCAAGCTTTTTTAAATGAGTGCGATCGCAAATTACAAGCAGCAAATACCCACTATGAAATTAGCCGCAAAGATCCGATTCCGCCACCCCGACTGCGAATTTTGGCTCCTGGTAGCTTTGCCATCCTCCGTCAACGACAGATAGAACGGGGAGTTCCCGATTCCCAACTCAAGTTTCCTCACATCAGCGAAGACCGCAATTTCTTGTCTGGCTTGCAGGTACAGCAAGAGGTGAGATTACCAGAAGATAGGGACAGTGGCTAGTGGCTGGTGGCTAGTAGTAAATAGGGCGTGGGGTGTGGGGTGACAGTGACCAGTGACCCGTTAGTTATTTTATCTCCTCAGCGCCCTCAGCTCTCTTCCTCCCTCAGCTGCCTCAGCTGGGCGACTCTCTCTTTCCCCTACTCCCTACTCCCTGCTCCCTGCTCCCTGCTCCCTGCTCCCAAATAAGAGCAACAACATCCCAACGACAATCGAAGCACTTGCAGCCGTAAAAAAAGCAGCTTCTATACCGTGATGTTTGACAACAAAGCCTAACACAATCGGACAGAAAGATTGACCGATGAAGCCTGCTCCAGCCCCCGCTGACAGTACGCTCGATCGCAACTGGGAAGGCGCAAGACTTGCTAGGGCATCGTAAAGGTTGGGTAGGATCAGACCAAACCCAGCACCAAAACCGACCGCAGCTAACATAATTAAACTAATCTCTCGTAAAAATGGGATCGTGCTGAGTGTCAGCGCCATTAAGATGAAGCCGACAGCCGTGGCTTTATACAAACCCAACGATTGAGATAGCTTTCTGGCTCCAAAAGCAGAGATAATGGCTGCACCCAGAGCGCGAGAAGCTAAGACGAGGCTATTAGTCAACGTGTTGGCATTAATCGTATCTTTGAAATACTGCGGGGTATAGAAGACAACCGAGTACATCACGATTGATGTCAAGCTCAGAGTTAGCAATAACCAAATTGTTTGGTAGCGCCCTAAAACTTGCCATAGTTTATGTTTAGGTCGCTCTTGCTGTGTTTTGACTGAAGTACGTTCGGCAGGCTGTGGCAAAATCTTGGCTGTCAATACTGCTAATGGTAGCCCGATCGCGTATAGACAGAAAATGTATCGCCAGTGGAAGAAATAGCCTACTCCACCCCCCAACAATGGAAAGACGATCCCCGCTAGCGTCAGCGTCCCCGTGGCGTAACCTAATGCTTTGGCTCGTTCCTCACCCTCATACATACTCGTGAGCAGACCTAAGCTAGCGGATGTAATGCCTGCTGTAGCGATTCCCAAACATCCTCGTAACGCGATTAAGGGGAGGAAATCGTCTACTGTGACTCCAGCAGTACCAAAGACGGCATAGCAAAGCAGGGAAACTATGAGTACCTTTACTCTTCCTACGCGATCGGAGAGAATTCCGAGGGGAAGACTAAAAAGACCCAGCGCCCAAACATGAGCGGCTGCTAAATAACCGCCAATCTCTGGAGCGAGCTGAAGTTGGTGCTTAATCTCCCCCAAGGCAGGGTTGAAAACTGCCCCAGTCATCGTAGTTAGGGAGCCAGCCGCCATCAGTATTATCAATTGAGGATTTTGGGCGATCGCGGCAAAAGCTACTGTTGACGATAGTGATAATTTGCGCATGTTGAGAAAGTCGGGAGTCGGGAGTCGGGAGTGATTAATGATAACTGACAACTGCTCCCTGCTCCCTGCTCCCTATTAGTATGAGTGGACAGTTGGCGTGCTGTCAGGAATTATGCTGACAATTTTGCCGAATTAAGGGACACTAGAAAGCTAAATATTGTCAGAATCAGGCAAGAGAGGAACGATTCATGGAACTGGCTACGACCTTAACAAGTCAGACAGTTCAGAATGCTATCCGCGAGATCGGGATTAATCCAGATTACTGGTATCCGGTTGGGTGGGCAAATAAACTGCAACCTGGTCATATTATGCCCGTAACGATCTGGAAACAAGCAATTGCTGTTTTCCGCGACACGGACGGACAGCTTCATGCTTTAGATGATGCGTGCGCGCATAAGGGTGTAGCTCTACATAAAGGGCAAATTCAGGGGAAACATTTATTATGTCCCTATCATGGTTGGGAATTTAACGGTGCAGGTCAATGCGTCAAAATCCCATACCTCCCTGAGACACACAAACTACCATGCGCTCAAGTTCGCAGTTATCCTGTTTGCGAAAAATACAATCTGATCTGGATTTTTCCTGGCGATGCGAGTTTGGCAACTAGCATTCCCTTACCAGAAATACCGGAATTTGACGACCCAGATTGTCTGATGGTTCCAATTCCGGCTCATTTCCAGGCGCATTTCACCATCTGCAACGAAAACACGATGGATGTGTTTCACGGGTTTTTACACAAAAACCTCCAAGGTTGGTTTGACCCCGTGCTGACTAGCTTGAAAACGACAGAATCATCGGTTCAGGCCGATTATCGAGTGTCTTACAAGGGAGTCATGACGAAAATTCTGGGTTTAAGCGATCGCGGTGATGAGGTGACAACCCGTACTGTCTCGCTCCATTACCAATATCCTCACTACCACAGTTCTCTAGAGGGAGTTTCCTCTTTACCTGATGCGATCGCCTGGGGAGCAACGGAAACCAAATCGTTTACCTTGATGTTTCTACGGCTGAATTTACCTAAGTGGTTGGTGCAGCCGTTCAAACCTCTGATTTCTGCTTATGTCTGGCGCTTTCTATTTTCCCAGTTTCTCGATCAAGATATCGAAATGATGGAGAGCGAGCAACGCACTTATTCAAACAACCCCCAACGACGCTATGTAGAGATTAATCCGGCAATTATTGCCCTGCAAAAAGTCATGATGCGGCAATACGAGCAATATTGCCGCAAAACCCTGTCTTCCCAACTCTCAGGGAACCAGCAGGAGGAATCGCTGTCTTAATCGGAAGCGATCTCTTCTAGTCGGGTAGAGTCAAGCTAATCTATTATCAATCGCATGAAGCAATTATCTCGTCAATACAGTCAAAGATCGCCAGCAAGATCGCTATGAATGGTATAGTGCTGGCAAAATGTCTTATTCATAGACTCAATTAAGCTGCCCGATCCGGCAGGAGATAAGAACCTGGATAGTCTAAAAATTACCTAACCAGGGAAAATATTAATAATGTTTAGCCAGACGCACAAAGCTATCTGGGAGTTTCAGGTGAGGGGAGTAAATTCGTGCAAGTAGTCAAAGAGTACGTTCAGCGCTTATATGACAGCGGGCTAGCCCCCGACGAGTTCATTTGTCATCGCCGTCAGGGTAATTTAGTTGAAATCGAAGAAGGAGCAACGGGCAAGCGGCAAAATGTCTTGACATTCTGCACCAATGATGTATTGGGACTAGTACAGAACGAAGCCGTGCAGCAAGCGGCAATTGATGCGATTTTGCAATACGGTACTTCTAATAGTGGAACTTCAGTTTTAAACGGGCGCATTGACTTACACCGTCAACTAGAAGCAGAGATTTCTGCCTTTAAGCATCTGCCCCACACCCAGCTATTTTTAAATGCTTGGATGGCAATGCAAGCCCTGATGGATGCTTTCTGCCATCTCGCCATTCCCGTACCCGGATTTCAAAATACGAGAGAGACTCTGATCCTGACTGACGTACTCAACCACGGCTGTATTGTCTCGGCTGTTGTCAATGCCGGGACTCGCTCTGGCAAAGTCTTCAGCCACAGCCCCCGCGTCCGCGTCAAAGCCTATCGTCACTGCGATACTGAAGACTTGGAGCGGAAACTATATCGCTATGCCCGTCCCGATGACAGAATCATGGTAGTGTCCGATGCTGTCTTCTCAATGGATGGTGACATTGCCCCTCTACCAGATATGCTTGACGTGCTGCAAAACTATGAAGGTAGCGTGCTGGTTATGGATGAGGCGCACGCTAGCGGCGCGATTGGAGACACGGGAAGGGGGATTTACGAGTATTTTGGGTTGACTCCTCAAAATGCGATCGCACGGGGGATCGTGCCGTTGATTATGACCACATTTTCTAAGTTTGCGGCTTCGGCTGGGGCAGCAATTAGCAGTCCTGTGGCTGAATTGATCCCGTTGATGAATTTCTCTCCCACCTCCATTGGAACGATTTCTTTACCCGCACCTACCGCTGCTGCTGCTTTGGAAAGCATTCGTCAAGTGCGCCAAAATCCCGAACTGGTACAACAACTACAAGCAAAAACAAAATATTTGCGATCGCGTTTGGCTAAGCATGATTTTGAAGCTTTGGGCGAAACCAACGTCGTCCCCGTCGTGTTACCCACTGAATGCAATCCGAAATACTTTGCCCGTCAATTAATGCAAGAACATGGCATCTGGGCATCGGCAATTTGGTATATTGCTAAGCCACGTTTGCGGATCACCGTTAATGCCTTGCACACCGAAGAGGATATGGATCGGTTAGTAGAAGGAATGGTAGCAATTCGGGATACGATCTACAAACCCATGATCAGCGCCTAGCGAAACGAGCTAAATTCCAAATTCAATTATTAAAAACTTAGATAATTTTTTAAGACCAGGATGCATTGCTGTATTTTGGTCTTAATCGTTTTTTTAAACATAATTTTTGCTTGCGTCCATGATATTTGTAGGAGCGCACGGCTGTGCGCTCCTACGGAGCGTGTATTTCATCCGATTACAAACAAGAGCGATCGCACAATTTTTTCGACACTGCTGTGTAAATCATGCAAACGATTACAAAGTTTCAAATTAAACCCGTAACGACTCCAGCAGAACAAGAACTTTTCCTTGATGTTCCTGCTAGGGTTTATGCTAACGATCCTTACTGGGTGCCCCCCATCCGCAGTAGTGAAGCCAAGCAATTCTTGCCTAGCAATACTTTCTTTGAGTATGGTAAGGCACAGCAATTTATCGCTCTATCTCAGTCAGGAGAACCAATCGGCAGAATTGTTGCTGCTGTGAATCAACGGTTGATTGATAAAGAAGGTCAAAATGTCGGAGTCTTCGGTTTTTTTGAATGTATGCCCGATTTTGATGTGGCTCAAGCTCTCCTCCAGGTTGCTTGTGATTGGCTGCGAGAACAAGGCATGACTGTAGTTAGGGGACCAATCGATTTTTCAACTCACAACGGCTGTTTGTTTTTAGTCGATGGCTTTGACTCCCCGCCAATGATTTTGATGCCTTACAATCCACCCTATTACCCAGAGTTTATCGAACGGGATGGTTGGTACAAAGGTAAAGACGCTTATACGTATAACTTTCCCTTAGATAAACCTTTACCAACGGAATTTGAAAAGGCTTATCGTATCGCTTGTAAAGCTGGCATAACTTTTCGTCCCATCAGAACCAAGGGTGAGGAATTTGAGGCAGATGCGCTGAAAGTTTACGATCTCCTCGTGCGCATGTTTACCGACAACTACAGTTATTCACCGCAAACTCCAGCAGAGTTTTTAGATAAAGCGCGATCGTTTCAATCTCTGATCGACCCTGATGTTTTTCCCATTGCAGAATACAACGGTGAAATGGTGGGGATGTGGATGGGATTACCCGACTACAATATCGCCCTTAAGCATCTAGGTGGTAAACTCGATTGGCTCGGCACGTTAAAATTCTTGTGGTATCGCCGCCAAATTGACCAAGGGAGAGTGATTTACATTTGCTCTCTCCCCGAATATCGCCGCAAAATGGTTTCTTTGGCTCTCATTTATTTGGGAATGCAAGGCGGCATCAAAAAAGGCAAGCCTTACAAACGGGCAGAATTAGGACATATTTACGAAGACAACTCTGCTTCTCGCAAGCTCGTAGAGGCTGCTGGTGGTAAAATTCACAAAACCTACCGGATTTACGAGAAAGCTTTGTAGGTGTTTTAGATCCCTTTTTGAAACAGGGGAAGACAAGGGGGACAAAGAAGATTCAATACTATCTTCTTCCCCTACTCCCTACTCCCTATTCCCTACTCCCTACTCATGAAAGCACTAGTTACTGGCGCTAACGGTTTTACAGGTTCTCATTTAGTCCGTGCTTTAACCCAACGAGGAGATACTGTTGTTGGTTTGGTACGCAAGTCTAGCGATCTTTCCCGTCTGGCTGACTGCCCCATAGAGCTAGTTTACGGAGATATTAGCGATCGCCATGCTCTGCGCGCTGCTATGGCTGGTGTAGACGTGGTGTTTCACACGGCGGCTTATGTGGAATTGGGCATAGTCGATGCAACTAAGATGGAACGGGTCAACGTAGAAGGAACCCACGCCATCTTAGATGTTGCCCAAGAATTAAAAGTAGGGAAAGTCGTTTACTGCAGCACTGTCGGAATTTACGGTGATACTCAGGGAAAAGTTATTGACGAAACTTTTAATCGCACTCAAACTGACTTTTCCTCTGCTTATGACGTGACTAAATACAAAGCACAAAAGTTAGCCGACCAATTTGCTGCCCAAGGTTTACCTGTAGTTAGTGTTATGCCTTCGGGAATTTTTGGCTCTGACGATCCTCATTTCGGACCCGTACTGAAACAATTTCTCAAAGGCGGACTGAAATTATGGGCTGGAGGCGATCGCATTACGGGTATCGTTCATGTCGATGACTTGGTAGAAGCGATGCTTTTAGCTGCCCAAAAAGGCAAAGCTGGCGAACATTTCATTATCTCTGCCGGAGATTTGCCCACGAAGGAAATGTTTCAAATTATCTCCCAAGAGTCAGGAATTCCCGTTCCCAAGGAAGCACCCAAATCTCTTGTAAAGCTTGTCGGTAATATTCTCGATCCAATCGGCAGATTGTTGAAATGGCAACCTCCCCTCAGCCGCGAACGAGTTCATTACGTCTACGATCGCTGCGTCCGTGTCGATGCTACCAAGGCGAGAAAAGAGTTAGGATGGCAACCGCGATCGGTGGAAGAGGTATTGCGTCAAATTGTTCGAGAATTAACGTAGTAGGGTACGTTAGATAACGCACCCTACCACTTCTACTTCTGCTTTAACATCCCATCTTCTAAATAACTGACGCGATCGGCAACATCAATAATTCTGGGGTCGTGCGTCACCATCAAGACTGTGCAACCTTGCTCTTTTGCCAAATTGCGGAGTAACTGAATTACGTTATGACCGCTTTGAGAATCTAAAGCTGCCGTTGGTTCGTCTGCCATAATCAATTTGGGATTACCAGCCAAAGCACGGGCGATCGCGACTCGCTGTTTTTGTCCGCCGGATAGATCGCTGGGTTTTTGATTCACCTGCGCCCCCAATCCTACTTGTTCTAGCAAAGTTCGCGCTTGTTTTTGGGCGATCGCACCATTAATACCCTTATAGTTCAGCACTAACTCGACATTTTCTGCTGCCGTCAGCGCCGGAAATAAGTTAAAACCTTGGAAGATAAAACCAATATTATGTAATCTAAATTTTGCCAGCTTTTCGCGGGACATTCTAGTAATTTCTTTGCCGAGTAGGTAAACGCATCCTTCTGTTGGCGTGAGCAATCCTGCCAAGATTGATAGCAAAGTTGTCTTACCCGAACCGGATGGTCCCATAAGTAATTGAATATCACCAGCTCGAATTTCGAGATCGATACCCTTCAGCACGGGATACTGCTGTTGTCCTGACTGAAATGCCATTTCTATGCCTTTGGCGACAATGGCTGAGGATTCTGGAATATTTGCGCTACAGTTCGATTCCGCCGATCTTTTGCGGTGCTTGACTGAAGGCTTAATTGCAGTGGCGAAATTGATTAAAGAAGCTGTCATTATTGCAAATATTTAATCGATATGATTTTAACTTCACGAAAGTTTGGAGTAACCAGGGAGAATATTAAACTTTGTAATACATGGATGTATTTTACTTACCTTATTTATTTCTCCCCATATAGCTTTCGGAATAAATGAAGCATCTATGAAGTTGTATATAGTTATTGTAAATAGTTTTTCTCTCCCCAGGAAGAAGGAAATTATGCCTTGAAGACGATTGCCGGATCGACCCGCGTTACCTTTTGAATAGCAAAGATTGCCGAACCGACACAAATTGCTACCGTAATGCCAAACACAGCGATCGCCGTAGCAGGGGTAATCAAGATCGTTATACCTTGCGTTGCAAAAGTCCATGCACCGACCCCAAAGCAAAGAACTATACCTGGGATGTAGCCTAAAACCGCCATCCAAAGTGATTGTTCGATAATTACGCCATAGATAGTCCAATCTGATGCCCCCATTGCCTTAAGCGTGCCAAACTCCCGCAAATGGTCGGATACGGAAGAATAGAGAATTTGACCCACAATGATGCCCCCTACGATAATGCCTACAGTTGCACCCAACCCCAAAATAAAGCCAACGCCCGTTCGTCGCTGCCAAAACTGCTGCGTTTTCTCGATCAACTCAGCTTGAGTATATGCAGTGGTATTGGGAATAGCTGTTTCTAATCTCTGCTTGAGCTGTTGCAGATCTTGCCCAGATTGAGCGCGAATTAAAATAAAGGAAATCGTGTCTGAAGCTGCTAGCTGACGCGGTTTAGCTTGAGGACTTTGTTTCTGATTTGTTGGTATGCTCGTACATTGAATGTCTTCCGAACCAGCCTGCAACTTACAGGACAGCCTAGCATTCTGACCGCCAGTTGCATAAGCATTGGCATTTTCTAAAGACGTGAAAACAAAAGGATTAGAAGTAATCGAGCGATTGCCTTGAGTTAAGCCTACTAAACGCACTGGTAGAGAACCAAGTTCTGCCAGATCGCCAACTTTGCTAACATTTAGCGATCGCAACGTGCTAGTGTCGGCGATCGCGGTGTAAGGTTGTTGCAAAGCTTGCCTACTACCCTGGATCAAATTGTTGGGGTTAAATAGTTGTCCTTGCGGATCGAAACCAATCACCCGCACCAAATTGATATCGCTGCTAGAATGTCGCCAAACAGCACTCTTAAAAATCAGTGCTTCAGCGCGTGCTACTCCTGCCACCTCCTGAGCTTGGTCTAGTGTTGTTGCTGGTAGCGGCAAGCTGAGTTCTGGCTGGACTAATGTATCAGAAGTTACCCAAATATCAGCATTGGCATTATATATTAACTGTGCCGCCGATCGCGTGAATCCATTGAATATTCCTGTTTGAATAGTTACCAGGCTCACAGCGAACATAATTCCTGCTTGCGCTACCAAAAAGCGAGGAATATCTTCCAGCAGGTTTTTACGAGCGAGTGAAACCATAAGACAAGAGCGTGTATAGGAATATCTTACCGAGCAACAACTTTTGTTTTTCTGACAGTAGACAGTTTGTCGATCGTCAAGCGAGGAGCGAGGAGCGAGGAGTGAGGAGTGAGGGGAAGAAGAGAGCTGAGGGAGGTGAGGGAGCAACTTAAAATTCAAAATTCACGCATTCAAAATTCAAAATTCACCGATCTCGCCACTCACCACGCACCACAACGCGGCTCTAATGTCGAGGGAACCTCGACTTCTGCCCACAACACCCCACGCACCAATCTCTTTCCCTCACTCCTCGCTCCTCGCTCCTCATCCCTACACTTGAAACCATGCAGTTAAGGCTACTGCTAAAGCATCGGCAGCGTCGTCTGGCTGAGGAATGTAGTCTAGATTTAATTCGCGGGCTACTGCGAGTTGGACATCGCGTTTATCAGCATTGCCCCACCCCGTCAGCGCTTGCTTAATTTGGGCGGGAGTAAACTCGATGTAGGGGATGTTGTGCTGGGCTAGGACAAGCATTAAAACTCCCCGTGCTTGAGCTACGGAAATAGTACTAGCCATGCGGTAAAAGAACAGCTTTTCAATTGCTACTAAGTCCGGTTGCCATTCTTGAAGTATGGTATGTAAATCTTCATAAATCGTACAAAGTCGGCTACCGATCTCGTTTTTAGCAGCAGTTTGAATTATGCCAAAGTCTAGCAACTTGACCGAAGTGGCGATCGCTGGGGTCGGAATTGGGGCAGACTTTAATGAAGTTGCTGTTGCGATCGGATCTCCTACTGGCGTACAAATAGCACCGAAGCCTAAAATTGCTAGCCCGGGATCTAATCCCAGAATCCGTTTTTCTAGGCGTTTTTCCAGCCGTTGTTCGATTTGTTGTTTCGATCCCACTGAACCCTTTTACCTCGTTCCCATGTCTAGATTGCTATGATTGTTCCGCAAGTTCTCTTTTGCAAGTTCTCTAAAGTGAGTTAGTTTCTAGTTGGTCGATCGTCTGATATACATTGTCATATCCACCTGCATCAGATTCACCTGCGTTATGTCCACCTGCCACGTATCCAGTTATGCCTTTTAATACTCCTAAACGAATTCTCAAGTATTTTCGGCAGGACTCCCGCGCTGTCACTCCCTATCGCGTAAACCAATGGTTTAAGTGGTTATCTCCTGGTTTATCAATCAAGCGCTGGTTATTAATTAGTGCTAGTGGAGTCTGTTTTGTTGGTTTAGGTTTGGCAATCTGGATTAAACTAACACCAATTTTTTATGCAATTCAATTAGTTGAAGGGTTCCTAAATAAGGTTACAACTATTTTACCTAGCTATATTAGCGGTCCTTTAGTTTTGTTATTGGGCTTTTTGTTAATTCTCTGGGGGCAATCTCGAACCGTAGGTTCAATTACTGAGGTATTCCGCACAGATGGCGATGAAGAACTAATCGATTTACTGTTGAACTATCGCCGCTTAAACCGAGGACCAAAAATTGTGGTTGTGGGTGGTGGTACGGGGCTATCAACGCTATTAAGGGGATTGAAAACATACAGTGCTAACATTACTGCTGTTGTCACCGTAGCGGACGATGGCGGTTCCTCTGGAAGGTTGCGTCGCGAAATCGGCGTTTTACCCCCAGGGGATATTCGTAGTTGCCTAGCAGCGCTAGCGTCAGAAGAAAAATTATTGACAGAACTATTTCAGTATCGCTTCAAAGCTGGAGATGGATTAGTCGGACACAGTTTTGGCAATTTATTTTTGACCGCTATGAGCGATATTACTGGAGATTTGGAACAGGCGATCGCGGCAAGTTCCAAAGTCCTCGCCGTCAGGGGTCAAGTGTTGCCAGCAACTCTCAGCGATATGCGTTTGTGGGCAGAATTAGCTGACGGTCGCCGGATAGAAGGGGAGTCTAATATCACTCATGCTAAGGGTAGTATTATCAGACTCGGTTGCACTCCTACCAATCCCCCAGCACTACCCAAAGCCTTGCAAGCGATCGAGGAAGCAGACTTTATTGTTATTGGTCCTGGCAGTCTTTACACTAGTATCATTCCTAATTTGTTAGTACCAGAAATCGCCGCCGCGATCGCCAAACGGTGTCAAAAGGGTAGTCCTCCGATTCCCTGTATCTACGTCTGCAATATCATGACTCAACCTGGTGAAACTCAAGGCTATTCTGTTGCAGATCACATTCGCGCGATCGATCGCGCCTGCGGACGACATTTATTTAGTGCTGTACTCGTACAAAAGCAATCTCCCTCAGAAACTAGCTTAATCCGCTACGCTCAAGAAAGTTCTCATCCTGTCTTTCTCGATCGCGAAGAAGTAGCACAATTAAAGCGACGAATTATCCTTGCTAACGTGATGGATGAAGACGAACAAGGTTTAGTACGTCACGATCCGCAGCGCTTGGCAGGAGTGCTATTTCGCTGGTACAGTCGGGCGAGTAAGATGAGAGGATGAGGTTAAAATTCGGAATTCGGAATTCGGAATTCAAAATTCAATCGCATACCACTCTCGACTGATAACTGATAACTGATAACTACTCACTCAAATAATGAGAGAGCCAATTGTACTTCCGTTAACAAATGCAGCAGCAACGCGATCCCTTGGTGTTAGTTTAGGGCGCTGTTTGCCTGCTGGTAGTACGATTTTGTTAGCAGGCGATCTAGGTAGTGGGAAAACGACTTTGGTGCAGGGGATTGGTGCAGGTTTGGGGATTAACGAGCCAATCCAGAGTCCTACTTTTACGTTGATTAGCGAGTATTTAGAAGGTCGGATACCTTTATATCATTTCGATTTGTATCGTTTAGAACCAACAGAAATTACAGAATTACAACCAGAAATTTATTGGGAAGGAATAGAGTTTGTCCCTGGAATTGTTGCAATTGAATGGGCAGAAAAGTTAGATTACAAGCCGTTAGATTATCTCCAGATTCGACTGATGCATCGAGGCGATCGCGATCGCATAGCTGAACTTACCTGCATGGGAAACTTTCAATTAGATTATGCCTTTATTACCTGAATTAATTGCCGTAGCTATTTTACAATTTCTAGTGATTATTGCACCTGGAGCAGATTTTGTGGTGATTTGTCGTAATAGTTTAGTTTATTCGCGACGAACGGGCATTTATTCTGCTCTCGGTTTAACTTTGGGGATTTTAGTTCATGCTAGTTATTCTTTAATTGGGATTGGTTTTATTATCTCGCGATCGATTGTTCTATTTGCTTTAATTAAATATTTAGGTGCTGCTTATCTAATTTATCTCGGTTATAAGTCATTAATAGCGAAACCACAACAGAAACTAGAACAGCAATATAGACGCTCGCAGACTCGTCAAGATCTTAGTAAGCTAGCAGCCGTCAGAATGGGTTTTATTAACAATATTCTCAATCCCAAAGTGACCTTATTCTTTTTAAGTTTATTTACACAAGTCGTTAACCCGCTTACACCCATACCCGTTCAAATTTGGTACGGTTTGCAAATGGGAATGATGACTTTTGCTTGGTATACATCAGTAGCGATCGTTATGTCTCATCCCGTATTTAAAGAGAAGTTGTTGTCAGTGACTGATTATTTAGAGAAAGTCATGGGAGCAGTTTTAATTGCTTTAGGAATCAGGGTTGCATTATCGGGAGTAGAGAAATAAATTATCGCCGCGCCGACTGTTCGACCGGATTGCGATCGCAAATTTCATAACGTCCTTTACCAGTAGTTTTTGCCCGGTACATGGTAACGTCAGCGTTGTGCAACAAATCTTCCGCTCGTTCGTATCCTTTAATATTAAAGGCGATCCCAATACTAGCACTTGTATCGATCTCGTGACCGCTCAGGTGAAAAGGTAAGTTTAATTCTCGTTGAATGCGATCGGCAACTTGTACGGCATCGTTAGTATTCTCGATCTTATCGAGTAAAATTGTGAACTCGTCTCCGCCTAATCTAGCTACCAAATCATCTGAACGCAGACAGGCTTGCAGACGATGTGAAATCGCAATTAACAAGCGATCGCCAATTGCATGTCCGAGAGTATCGTTAACTGATTTAAACCGATCTAAATCAACAAATAAAACAGCTAATAAAGAATGTTCTTGTTGACTGCGATCGAGCGCGCTATCTAAACGTTGCATGAATAAACTACGGTTAGCCAATCCAGTTAAAGGATCGTGCGAAGCCTGATGCATCAGTTTTTTCTCAGTGATGTGACACGCGAGAATTTCGGCGCGCAGTTGCTGATTGACTTCTGCTAATTCTCCAGTCCGTTCGCGAATTTTATTTTCTACTTCGTCGTAGGCTGACTGTAAGGCAACTTGCGATCGCTGTCGTTCCCAAGCTGATAATGCCAAAGCAACTAAATTCGCGATCGAAGCTGTAAAGTTTTGTTCTTCAATTAACCAATGGCGTGATGTTTTCTTGTGTCCGTGGCAGACAATACCCACAATCCTGCCATTGAGGTAAATTGGTGCGTTCACCATTGCGCCAATTCCAAGTTTTACCAAAAATCGCTCTGCCATTTTTTTGGTTTTGGGTTCGGTGCGTACATCTGCTGTTGCTAATGCCCGCTCTTGACGCAAGGCTTTAAAGTAACCAGGATAATCTGACGCTTGCCACTCCATCCCTGTTGTATACGCAGCAGTACTGCTTTGATATAGAGCCGCACACTGCAATTTTCTGCCTCCAGGACTGTACACCCACACACTGGCATATTCCACTTCTAGAGTATCGGCTGCTGCTGCTGTAATTTCACGTAAACGAGCGTTGAGATCGCTATTTTCCGCCGTTTGTCGCTTAGCTAGCTCGGTCAAAATCTTGCTGTATTTGTAATAGCGTTCTTCCCTAGCTCGTTGCTGGTATTGAGAATCTGCTAAGGCTTGCAGCATATGGTTGATTGCATCTGCTAGGCTCGATAACTCATCTTTATTTGCTGCTATGTTTTGGGAAACGGTATCTCCCGTGCTGAGGCTGCGAACATCGCTGCTAAGGCTAGAAAGCCTTGAAAACACTAATCGATCCAGTAGTAGCAACACGATCGCGCTGACAACCAAACTAACGACCAGTAGGCATAAAAATAAGTAGCGAATGCTAGCTTGTCCTTGATGGTAGATATTTCTGGGCATTTTAACGCTCACAATGACAGCAGGTTGCCCGTAAATATCTTCAATCAGAGTATATCCAGCGATAGTTTGTTCGTTGAGAGGACGCACCAAAACTTTCTGCTGCAATAAAGCAGTCCTTGCTGCTTGGAGATCGGCAGGTAGGCGATCGTCATTAACTGCCCGTAGATCGAGATCGAGATGAGTGCGTTCGGATATGCTGGCGATCGCATCGCGGTTGAGATAGCGACCGAGAATTAAGGCTCCTTGACTCGATTTGCTCCGATCTGTTTTGCGAATCGGTCTGACAGCAATTAATATTGGGGTACGTTGGAGCAGAATTAATCCGGCGATCGCATTATCTCCCCGCCGCAACAGTTCCTTGCTAGCTAAATGTTGCTGGAGATTGCTACCAACGGGTAAGCATTTTTGACAGGTTGACTCGGAAAATTTTCCGTAGACAATTTTCCCCGATGAATTGACAAAAGCTGCTAAGCTTAGCTGAACGTTAGTGAGACTAAGATTATCTATATTATTGTCAATATAGCTTTGCTTCGAGTTGTCAAAGAACACATAAGTTTCGTCCCATTCAGCCCAATCTGTAGCAATCAGATTGACTCGGAAAATTTCTTCAGCCAAAGCTTTTTGGACTCGCTCAACCCGAGCGCGAGTCTCCTGTTGCTCTAACTGGATAAAGCTACCAAGTAAAACGGTAGACGAGGTAGTGTAAAGAACGGCAACTAGGCTAACTAGAGTAGTTCCGACAATTGGCAGTATTTTTTGGCGTAGTCTCATGGGTTTGACTTTGCTAACCCTTAAAAGCTTTAATAAAGAAGTTCCCAAACCCCATAATTGCAGCACAGCTAAGTGTAAATTCAACACAGTTCTCGCCTTCAATAATTTCAATTTAAAAAAGTAAATCAAAAAAGCGATCTTCTGCTACCAATGAGGATTGTTAACCCATCAAAATGAAGGACATTCTTAGGAAATCATAAAGCTCTATAGAGCTACCACCGTAAATGTACTGATGTCGTAAACTCCTGACATTCCCTATTTTTAAGTTCTCCGTATGTTCGCGGTATTATATTATTTGATATGAACTTTAGAATTTATTAATATTTGGCTATTTAAAGAAATATATCCGTAAATTTGCTGAAGCGGTTATCAGGGAGCAGGAGCAGGGAGCAGAGGGGGCAATTACAAGTCACAAGTCAACCCCACACCCCACACCCCACAACCCACACCCTTTCTTCACTGATAACTGTCAACAACTACTCGCCAAAACTCAACGCTTGTCCTCTTACCTGAGTATTTAACTTGCCACGATCGTAGACGACTTGACCGCCGACAATGGTGTAGGCAGACCAACCAGTTAAATGCCAACCTTCAAAGGGACTCCAACCACATTTCGTTTGTAATTCTTCCCGTTTGACGGGATGGTAGTTATTCAAATCGACGAGGACGAGATCGGCATCATAACCTGGAGCGATCGCCCCTTTATTAGGTATTTTGTAAGCTTTGGCTACAGCTGTAGACATCCAATGAGATACCTGGGCAACGGTACAGCGCCCTTGCATTGCCTGTGTCAGCATCAGAGGCAAAGATGTCTCAACCCCGGCATACCAGAAGGTGTATTGGGATATTGCTGGGCTTTCTCTTCTAGGGTGTGCGGCGCGTGGTCTGTGGCGATAAAATCGATGACACCATCGAGTAAAGTTTGCCAGAGAACTTCATTGTCGCGAGGCGATCGCAGTGGTGGATTCATCTGCGCCCAAGTCCCAATTTTTTCATAAGCATCGGTATTGAGTAACAAGTGCTGGGGCGTAACTTCCGCCGTTACCCAACTCGGTTTGTCTTGGCGCAATAACTCAGCTTCTTCAGCAGTAGACATATGGAGAATATGCAAGCGACGTTGGTACTTTTTCGATAGTTTGAGTGCTAATTGCGTAGCTAGAAGCGCGGCTTGATTGTCTTGAATTTGCGAGTGAATTGCCGGATCGTGAATGCCGGCAAATTCTTGTCGTCGTTGGTTAATGCGGGCTTGATCTTCGGCATGAACGGCAATTAAGCGATCGCCCCGAGCAAAAATTGCTTCTAAATACGCTTCTCCATCTACCAATAATGCCCCGTGCATCGAACCCATAAAAATCTTGATCCCTGGTGTGGGGTGAGCAGTCAGCAAGTCGGGGAGATTTTCAGCGTTGCTCCGATAAAAAGCCATAATTGACCAAACACTTTTGGGCAGCTCGTTGTAGCTTGTCATCTAGCGTTTGTTGAGTCGTCGTCAGCGGACGAGTGTTAGGCATCTCCAGAAACGAAGTCACTCCACCCTTAGCACAAGCACAGCTAGCGGTGAATAAATCTTCTTTATGTTCTAGTCCTGGTTCGCGAAAGTGGACTTGCGGATCGATCGCCCCTGGTAGCAAAGTTAAACCCGTTGCGTCAATTTCCGTCACGGCTGCGTCGCTGGGAGTGGCAATATTTGCGGCAATTTCAACGATCTGGCGATCGCGAGTCAGAAGATCTCCCAAGAGAAATTCTCCAGAGGGCAACAGGATACGAGCGTGGCGAATGAGTAAGCTAGAAGTAGATGACATAAAGAAGCCGTAAGTCGTAAGTCGGGAGTCGGGAGTCGGGAAGCGGGTTCCAGGCGAGGTGTCCTCCGCATCGGAGCCGCGTAGTCGCTGGGGAAGAGACTACCAATTACCACTGATAACTGGTCACTGATAACTGATAACTGATAATAGAGAGAATACAATTTCTATAGATCCGATTAACAAGCAACATTTTTCACTTTACGTTTTTAACCTACTACCCCCTAAACAAAAGATTTAGCATCTATGTCGCGAGTCCAAAATCAAGTGCCAGAGCAGAATTCTCCTCAAGACAACGAAGGATCGTGGATTGGAGAACTAGGCAGAACGATTATCTTGAGTGTAATTTTGGCTTTGGGTATTCGTACCTTTGTGGCTGAAGCCCGCTGGATTCCTTCAGAATCAATGGTTCCGACACTCCAAAAGTATGACAAGCTGATTGTGGACAAAGTCAGTTATCATTTTGTCGAGCCGGAACGGGGCGATATTGTCGTATTTTCACCTACAGAGACAATTAAAAAGATAATCCTAACCTGAAAGACGCTTTTATTAAACGTATTGTTGGACTGCCAGGGGATAAAGTAGAAGTTAAAGGAGAGCGGGTCTATATCAAGATCAGGCAGGAAAAGTATATTGAAGCTCCGCCACAGTACCAGTACGGACCTGTCACCGTACCACCGAATTCTTACCTAGTTTTAGGTGTGATAACCGCAACAACAGTTATGACAGTCATTTTTGGGGATTTGTCCCTAGAGATAATATCATTGGTCGGGCAATTGTCCGGTTTTGGCCTCTCAACCGAATTGGAGAGTTGAATTAAATTAGACTCTACAGCCAGATTTTGACAACACGACCGTTGACTTGTTGACCCAGCCAAGGGGTATTGTGAGAGCGAGATTTTAAAGTCTGCTGCGTCACAGTCCAAGTGTGTTGGGGTCGAAGAGAATCAATTCGGCTGGGGAGTTGGGAGCGATCGCATTTACATTCTGTTGCAAGCACCCAACTGGACGGTGACTTAACGCTTGCCACAATTCTAGGGCGGAGAATTCTCCAGTTGCTACAAGATTTTCCCACAGTAGGGGTAAAAAGCGAGTTCTAAACCAATTGCTCCAGCGGGTGCTTCCGCAAAGGCAACAGTTTTTCTTCGTAGGTATAGGGCGTGTGGTCGATCGCGATCGCGTCTATAACTCCTGTCCGCACGCCTTGGCGTAGGGCTAAAACATCTTCAGGATTGCCTAAAGGTGGTTCCACCCGTAAAGCAGGATTGTAACTGCTCAAGGCTTTGGTATCGAGCAATAGATGCATCCAAGTCGTACTAGCGGTAATTGGTAAACCACGTTCTTTTGCCGTTGCGATTAACTCAACGCTACGGGCAGTAGAAACCCGCATCAGATGCACGGGAGTACCAATCGCGGCAATTAACTCTAGCAGAGCAGCCAGAGCAGTTGTTTCTGCGATCGCGGGATTGCCAGGTAAGCCAGATCGCATAGAGTAAACACCCTCTCGCACCACTCCATTGCCAACCAGACCACGGTGACAAGCGCAGAGCGCTACTGGCTTATCTAAAGGTTTGAGATATTCCAACATCCGCCGCAACAGCCCCCAATTTTCAATTGGCTGACCGTCAGCAAAACCCAAATTCCCGCCGCCCCCAATTCTGCTACTCCGTCATTTGCTGTCCTTGGACTCCGGTTGTCAGCGCACCCCAGAAAGAGAGCTGAGGGAGTCGGGAGTCGGGAGTCGGGAAGCGGGTTCCAGGCGAGGTGTCCTCCGCATCGGAGCCGCGTAGTCGGGAGCGATCTTTCTCCCTCAGCTCCTCTGCTCCTCTGCTCCCCCTGCTCCCTGCTGCATTAGTCTCAACGCCACAGCCGAGTTATCCACAGGCGGAACGGTATTGGGTAACAAATTGACGCGCGTGAAGCCGCCAGCAGCAGCCGCAGCTGCAAGAGTTGCCAGCGTCTCCCGTTCTTCAAATCCTGGTTCTCCCGAATGGCTATAGAGATCTACCAGCCCCGTGCCTAAAGATCGAGCCTTGACAGTCTTTAACTTGAGTATCAGCCGGATAATCGGTCAATTGTGGCGCTATTGCCGCGATCGCACCATCTACAATTAACACGTCACATGCTTGGCGATCGCTCCCCGTCACCGGATCGATAACCCGTACTTGTCGTAGTAATTCACTCATTGTCATTTGTCATTTGTCATACCCTACGGGAAGGGCTTCGCCCTATGTCATTTGTAATAAATCGTGGTTAGTTGTTCTTGGTTTTGACTTTTGACTTTTGACTTTTGACTTTTGACTTTTGACTTTTGACTTATTCATGACCAACGATCTTTACAACGCCCCAGATGCTGTCTTATCGAGTACGCCCCCGCCTAAGTGGGTGGTAATATTCATTGCTTGCAACACGGGTAAACCATTTAAGCCTTGAGGATAATCGATGACTGTCACGGCTCCGTTCCCTTGGCGGAAGTTCCAAAACTGAGCGGTGGATAAGCCTAAAACATGGCACAGCAAAACTTTGTTGGTGGCATCGTGTGCCACCACTATACCTGTCTGAGGGCGATCTGCTACCGAAGCTAGCATCTTCTGCCAATCAACAACGCTGCGTTCCCAGACTTGCTGTAAATTTTCTCCTTCTGGCATTTGTACCTCACCTGGTACTGTCCGCCACCGTTCTAATTCCCCTGGAAATGTTTGCTCGATTTCTGCTTCTAATTTTCCTTCCCAAAGTCCGTGACCGATTTCTCTAAGTCCGTCGTATAACTTCAGTTGAGTTTCGGGGTGATGCTGCAAAATAATTTCGGCTGTTTCCTTGGGACGCAGCATCGGACTGCTGAAGGCAAAATCGAGTTTTACAGTTTTGAGAAATTCTGCTGCTTTACGGGCTTGTTCTCTGCCATTGTCATTGAGGGAACGTCAATTTGCCCTTGAAATTTGGTCTGGCGATTCCACTCAGTTTCGCCATGCCGAATCAGTAAGATTCTTTGTCCTTGGTGGTTTGGTCGGAAAGATGGTAAAACATCTCTTCCCAAATGGGCGAGTTGATTCATCGATTCAAGCTGTACGGAACCGCCTTGACCTTGACTTTCAGCAGGCGGGAAGGGAGGTTTGAAATTTAAGACGCTAATCCCGCAATTTGATTGTTGGATGGAATGATAGCGGCTGGGAGAAATGCCAACTGCGGTACTGGGAGGGCGCGGTTAATGCCGTTGTGTCCGACAATCAGGATAGTTTCCCCAGCATGGCGGGAGAGAATATCTTGCCAAAATTGTCGTGCCTGTTGATAGAGAGCGAGGACGGGAAAATGCTCTTTTGTGCCTTGCGGCGTTTGTAGCTCCATTTTGAATTCGTGAGGAAACTCGTGCCACAAGCGGTAATCTGTGGGAAATTTCTCCTTGACTTCATGGACTGTTAGCTTTTCCCATAGGGGTAAGTCAATTTCTAATAACTGTTCTGTAACTGTTAGAGGTGTTGTCGTGGCAAAACAGTTGCGAACGATTTCTGCTGTTTGTCTGGCACGTTGCAGCGGGCTGGAGTAGATAGCGGCAAAGTTGAGATTGCTAAGGGCTGCGCCGACTTTGAGGGCATCTTCACGCCCTCGTTCTGTTAAAACTGAAACATCGCTACGTCCTTGGATGCGACGTTCGGCGTTATAGCTGCTTTGTCCGTGGCGCACGATTACAACACGAGTGGTCATTTAGATAAGAGCTAAGGTTTAGAATTCAAATTTATTGCCAGGGTCATTTTAACTTGCAGCGATCGCCATCGCTAGGGAAAAATTTTTCCCTCTGGCTGTTTCTTGCCATAATGCTCAAGAAGGGCGATCGCATTCTAGAGTTTGGCATGACAATTAAGCGGGTAGTTTTAAGTGCGTTGACGGTTTTAACAGTTTTACTGGCTGGAGCATCTTTATGGCAAAGTTGGCAGCAGCCCCAATTTCAAAGTCGCTTGGAACTCTACGAAACCAATCTGCTTTGCGTGCTGCCGAGTGGCAACCTCAAGATAGTAGGGGTAAAGATTTGACTAATGCTCGTAAAGCTTTGTTGGGAGATAAGCCCATCGAAACGGCAATCGAGCAATATCGGGAAGCTAAGACTTCTACCCAGAAAAATATTCAGAAAAGCTTTAGCACAACTCAAACAAACGCGATCGCTACCTGAATCCGTACCAGCTACTCCTCAGCCTGAATCTGCCACTCCACCAGTGACAGAAACGTCTCGTTCTAACCAAGAGAATATCCTACAGCGATCGCTCGCTCGACTAGAAAAACTCAACGCCGAACTCACCTTACGCTTGGGAATTCTCCAAGCACAGCAAGGGAAGACGGCGGAGGCGATAAAGACTTGGGAAGAGTTGATAAGACAAGAGGGACAAGGGGACAAGGGGGACAAGGGGAGAGAGTCTTTCACTTACGACACCCCACACCCTACACCCCACACCCCACACCCCAACTATCCTGATTGTCGGACACAACGGCATTAACCGCGCCCTCCTCGGACTATGGAGCAATCCGGCGCGGTTGTTGCCTGACGCACAGCAGTTAATTCAAACTAATTTAGATGGATGGTTTCGCGATCGCGCTTTGTTGCGTCTCTACGAACTTCAGCAACGACAAGATGCATTTGCACAATTACAAGCGACACAACAAGAATTAGCTGAACGGGCAATTGTCAAGCTAGCAATTATTGGTAGCCTACCCTGGTTGGCAGGCTTGACTGGCTTAGGGTTGCTAATTTTTTTGATAGTTCAGAGAGTGAGAAAGGGCAAAGAATCTGTTCTATCTCGAAATGAAGATACAGTTTGGGTTACGCCTTGGACTGGGGAAATAGTTTGGCAAGTATTTATTGTCGGTTTTTTCCTGATGGGACAAGTGTTAATTCCCCTGACACTTTCGTTTCTTGGTGTCAAGCCTGTAGGCGGACAAATTAGAATTCAGGCTTTCTACGTTTTAGTTAATTATTTACTACTGGCTGCGGGAGGGTTGGGAGTTTTATATTTATCAATTAAATCGTTTTTTCCGCTCCCTGAAGGCTGGTTTCGTTTTAACTGGCGAAGTAACTGGATATTATGGGGTTTTGGTGGGTATTGCGTTGCTTTACCTTTGGTGTTGATCGTGTCAATTATCAATCAACAATTATGGCAGGGGCAAGGAGGTAGCAATCCACTGTTATCGTTAGCTTTGGAAGCACGAGATAGTGTAGCTTTGAGTATATTCTTTTTTACTGCCGCGATCGCTGCTCCTTTGTTTGAAGAATTTCTGTTTCGCGGTTTTCTGTTACCTTCGCTGACCCGCTATATGTCTGTTTGGTGGGCAATTATTTTGAGCGCTTTCTTGTTTGCCTTAGCTCACCTCAGTCTCTCAGAAATTTTACCGCTGATGACGTTGGGGATAGTTTTAGGGATAGTTTACACGCGATCGCGCAATCTTTTAGCTCCGATGTTGCTTCACAGCCTTTGGAATAGCGGAACGCTGGTGAGTTTGTATATTTTGGGGAGTGGTGCAACGTGATAAAGTTACTTTCATGAAATGATTTTAGGTCGCGCAAAGACGCAAAGGCGCAAAGAATACTGAGTGACTTTACTGTCTCTCTTAGGTCATCTGCTGCTAGCTTAGTATGTGATGAATTGGGTATTACATGGGGAAGAGATAACACGCGATCGCGCAATCTTTCGCCTCCGATGCTGCTGTATATTAGAACTTAAGTTAGTCAAATTTAAGAGATATTAAATTCGTGATGTTTTTGGTACGTGCAATAGCTAGCTGGAACGCTATCTCTTGAACTAGTCCTTAATCAAATTCATTACAATTTAATTGATTTTTATGCTTCATCGCTTAAATAATACTATTCGGAGCAGCAGAAGATTAACTCTCAGTTCTGTCGTTTTTATTTCTATTCTCGTTACTGAAATTGGAATGTTCAATTTTCACTGGGGCGTTCAGATAGCTCAAGACTTGTTCAAATCTTCTCAAACATCATCTCAAGCATCTCAGAAATAGCAGATTTTTCTACTATTTTCAGATGTCTATTACCTAGCCTTAGATGAGGCGAAGTGAGTGTGAAATGCAATTGCCTCATTTATTCATTCTGAAATTTTACACATTTTTTTGATATGGAGATACGTTACTAAGTCTGTACGCTTGGGTAGCGAGACAGCATGAAAAAGCCCTCAGCTCAAAGGCTAGGGCTACATAAATAAAGACTATAGAATCAATATACTAGTCAATCAGAATAAAACTGTTGCTTTCAAAGATTAATTGTATATTTATATAAACAAATATTTTTAGATAATTTTGTATACTATGGCTCCTGTGTCTGGACGATTGCCAACTTCTAATAAACCATCAGTACACATACTTGCAAGAGTATTTTTAACTTCAATAACAGGTTTGCCAGTAGCTAAGACACAATCAGAAATTGACACGCTTCCACCATTGTCTTTGGCTAATTGAAGAATAATTTGAATATCAGATTTTTGATTGGCTGTGGATTGAGCAGAACTAATAAAGAAGCAACTTGTTCTCCTAAGTTAATAACTACTGATTGGCTGTTATTCGTATTGACATTAGGACTTCCATGCAGTAACTTGTACTTCAAGTTCTTATCTTCAACCATTCCTGGTATTAAAGCTAAATCCACAAGTTGACCAAGCCCGAATAAACCAAGAGTGAATAAATAAATAATACCAGAAATATACTTGCCACAATAAAATCGTTGAACTCCGCAAACACCTAAAAAGCAAGCACACCAAAGAATATAGGCAACTCCTGTCTCTCTCATATAGATTAATTTTTTGTCATCATAAGAACAATAATATTTATTATCCGTGACGTTTATTTTATGAACATCGGGAATAATACTGATTGTTTGAGTATCGAAATAGAAAAACACTGATGCCCTAATTATCATGTATTAAAAATCGGAAATTGACTAATAGAAAATGCCTGCTGTACGACTTAATTTTAGATTTTGACTCTTAGCTTTCTCCTAAAAAGTGAAGTAGAGCAATGAAATTTTCAATTACAAATTACTTGATACAGCCTTCTCCACTAGCAGCATAAACGCTAGAGTGGTTACTGAGCCTTTTTTGCAAGTCACTCTAGTTGTCCTATGCAACTCGTCCCAAAAACTGAACCACAGCAAGCAGATACTAGCGCGATCGCTACGCCAATCGAAAGAATCACTCTGGATGTCCAGGGAATGAAGTGTGCTGGTTGTGTCAAAACTGTAGAGAAACAATTATCTCAACATCCTGGTGTAATTTCTGCTTGCGTAAATTTGGTGACGGAAGTTGCAGTTGTAGAGTGCGAATCTGGTGCAGTCGAACCAGCCGCCTTAGCTGAAAGATTAACGGCGGCGGGATTTGAAACGCAAGCAAGGACGGCGGAAACAGCACAAACAAATGTTGGCGAAGATATTGAAGCGAAACATCGCCAGAAAATGCGATCGGCACAGAGACAACTGATCGTAGCATCCATACTGCTCGTTCTCTCCAGTATCGGGCATTTGAGCGAATTAGGGGGACCAGTCTTACCGATTTTAAGTAATATCTGGTTTCACTGCGGCTTAGCTACAGTCACCCTACTCCTACCAGCACGAGAAATTTTAGTAGATGGCTGGCGAGGATTACGTCACAACGCGCCGAATATGAATACTTTAGTGGGCTTAGGCGCACTAACGGCATATATGGCAAGCCTGGTAGCTTTACTCTTCCCTCAACTGGGTTGGGAGTGCTTCTTTGACGAACCAGTGATGTTACTGGGATTTATCTTGCTAGGCAGGACGTTAGAACAACAAGCGAGAGGACGCGCCGCCACCGCATTTAGAAATTTACTTGCACTACAACCCCAAGTCGCACGGTTAATTCCAAACCCAGAAAAAGTCACGTCCCAGGGACAAAATACGAGTATTGAAATTCCTGCCGATCGCGTCCGTGTTGGAGAATGGTTGCAAGTCTTACCATCGGAAAAAATTCCCGTGGATGGGGAAGTGGCGATCGGACAAACGACAGTAGATGAGTCGATGCTGACAGGGGAATCGATTCCCGTGATGAAACAAATCGGGGACACCGTAGCAGCGGGGACGTTAAATCAATCGGGTGCGATCGCAATTCGCGCCACTCGTACAGGTAAAGACACCACCCTATCTCAAATTGTGGCATTAGTAGAAGCAGCCCAAACCCGTAAGGCTCCAGTGCAGAAATTAGCCGATACGGTAGCTGGTTATTTTACCTACAGCGTGCTAACAGTTGCAGCTTTAACATTTACCTTTTGGTACTTTTTCGGCACTCATATTTGGTCTGATGTCTTAACTGTGACAGATTGGCATCACGCACATCACTCGCTACACACTCAACACCTGGCTCATTACTACGCCACGCACCACGCACCACGCACCACGCACCACGCACCACTTCTACTCAGTTTAAAACTGGCGATCGCGGTGATGGTTGTTGCCTGTCCCTGCGCCTTGGGACTCGCCACTCCTACAGCAATTTTAGTCGGTACGGGTATGGCAGCCGAACGGGGATTGTTAATTAAAGGTGGCGATGTCCTCGAACGAGTACACCAATTAGATACGGTAGTATTTGATAAAACTGGAACCCTGACAACTGGTCATCCCGTGGTGACTGATTGTATTTCTGTTCATCCCTCACTCCTCACTCCTCACTCCTCACTCCTACAATTAGCAGTAGCGGCGGAAAGCGGATCGATTCATCCCCTAGCGACAGCAATTCAACAGGAAGTCAAGCAACAGGGATTATCGATTCCAGCAGCTAGCAAATTTCATACCGCACCAGGATTGGGAGTATCTGCTGTAGTCGAAGGACGACAGGTACTCCTGGGTAATGAAGACTGGTTGACTCAGCAGGGAATAGCGATCGATGAAGCCACGCAAACTCAAGCTCAAACACTTGCAGCCGCAGGTAAAACAACGATCTACATCGCTGTAGCGGGGCAGCTAGCAGGTTTAATTGCGGTGATGGATACTCCTAGACCAGAGGCAAAGAAAACCGTTGAGAGCCTGCAAAAAATGGGGCTAACAGTCGTTATTTTAACTGGAGATAGACAAGAAGTTGCGAGTGCGATCGCCCAACAATTGGGGATCGCGCAAGTCTTTGCTAATATTCGCCCCGACGGAAAAGCAGGCGTGATTCAAAAGCTTCAGCAAGGTAAGCAAGAAAGCAGGGGAGCAGAGGAGACTAGGAGCAGAGGAGAAATCCAAAATTTCCCTACCCCTCACTCCTCACTCCTCACTCCTCACTCCTCAGTAGTCGCAATGGTAGGGGACGGGATCAACGATGCGCCAGCCTTAGCTCAAGCTGATGTGGGGATTGCCTTGCAAGCTGGGACAGATGTAGCGATGGAGACGGCGGGGATCGTGCTGATGGGAACAAAATTAACCGATGTTGTGGAAGCAATTCATCTCAGTAGAGCGACATTTAACAAAATTCGCCAAAATTTATTTTGGGCATTTGCTTACAATGTTTGCGGAATTCCCATCGCAGCAGGTGTATTACTACCAATATCGGGGTTCGTCCTCAGTCCTGCCGCGGCGGGAGCGCTCATGGCATTTAGTTCTGTTAGTGTCGTCACTAACTCCTTGTTATTACGTCGTTTAAAAAATAGACTCGATCTCAACTAATCGAGGTTAAACTAGGTCAAGAATGATTACTCAAGAGTGTGGTTGAGTAATGGATAACTCAAAAGGTTACATATTCTAGAGAGTCAAAACCTACAATAAATCACAACCCGCTTTCAATGCCTTCACAACCCAATCAGAACCATCTACTAATTATAGAAGACGATCAGGGGCGCAAAGAGTTTGTTTTAGACGGTCCTGTTTATTCTATTGGTAGAGACTCCCGCTGCGATATTCGGCTGTTTTCACAGTTTGTATCTCGCCGCCATGCCACTTTAGTTCGATTGCCACAGGAGGATGGCAGTTCCTTCTATCGAATTGTAGACGGTGATGCTAAGGGCAAGCCGAGTGCTAATGGATTATTAATTAACGGTCGCAAGCTTCAAGTCCACGACCTGCAAGATGAGGATGAAGTTGTTTTTGGTCCGAGGGTACGGGCAATCTACTATCTCCTCAAACGCGATACTATTCCCTCAGCGCCACTGGATGAATATGACGTGACGCTGATTGGACCCAATATGATGCCAGATTTTGACGATTAGACCAGTTCGTAAAACTGCAAACTGGATGCAAACTCATGCAAGAAGGCAGAAGGTAGAAGGCTTCGATCTGAATCGACTAAACCGCAGTTTCTACTAACTGCCATTGGCAATTATCTACGATCGCCTGCTTGACTAAATTAAACATTTGGTAGCAGTGATTATCTGTTTGAAGTGGTAGTTCTTCATTTTTTACGATTAAATTTACCCGTGTTGCTGAGTTGGTAGCGATAGTTTTATCGATGAGTGCTTCCACCTTGACTAGCTTTGAAAACGAGACTTGACCGAGACGTTCTCGCGCCATCATGTAATCGCTTTTATCGTGTTGAATATCTAAATGGCACGAGTGCAAAACTTGACTCAATAATTGGCGCAAAAACTCTACATCATCTGCAACTGTAAACGAACAAGTGTAGCGAGCCATAGCAAACACCCCTCACCTGGGTAATGGTCGATACTATAATAGCCAAACCTTTTTTCGTTGTCTCTGAAAAATTAAGCACTCACCCCCAGTCAAGTCGCTTCGCTCCAATTCAAAATTCAAAGTTAATTTTGAATGCGTGAATGCGTGAATTTTGAATTGGTCAAATGGTAACAAGATGTTGGAACTGAAGGTATTGAGAAATTATTTCAGCAGATCTTGTGGATTGCCGATCGACAGCAAGTATCCTCAACAGCAAACTTTTAAGAGAACGCCATTGCTCGGACTATAATCCAAAATCTCAAATCTAAAATTTTTAGATCCTACCTCCGTTTAAGAAAGCTGCTAAAGCCTCTTCCCAACTGGGAATGAGTTTGGCAGTTTGCACGGAGTTAGCAGTAGCATGGGTGGATGGTTGTACTTGATTCGTGCCAGAAGTTGTGATGCGAACGATCCGTTTTTGCACGTATTCAGCAATTTTGTCATTAAAAATGCCAATCTGCCGATCGAGAAAATCAATGTGATTTAGGTGATTGGCAATTAGGAAGCGATGGTGCGATCGCACGGGTTGAAAATAGGAATCCTGCGGCTGCTGCTGGCGTAGATCGATCGCGATATCGCTGACATTAGAAGTATTCGTTTCTCCTTCGGCGATCGCCACTAGTAAAGCACGGGCAGAGATATGCATGATATCGCTAACCATAGATACGAGTTTAACGTTGGCTGATTCCAAAACTTTGTAAAGGCGATCGACCACATGCAGGCGTTCTTTGACTAAGAAATGACGCTGGCGCATCAAGTCTCGTAAGTCTCTTTGCGGTACGGGGTGAATAAAACTGTTGCGGATCAAACCATGACGTAGCAATTCGGCTAGCCATTCAAAATCCGGCGTATCGGTATTACGTCCTGGCACATCTTTGATCCGCTGGGCATTGACAACTAAAACGCTAAAATTAGCTTCCAGAATGTGATAAACCGTTTTCCAGTCTTCACCAGTAATATCTAATGCGATATGAGTCACGCCATTGCTTCCTAGCCAATCAGATAAAGCTAGTAAGTCGGGCACTTTATTGTTGAAGCTGTGCGTCTGACTTACCCTCTCTCCTTTTGAGTTTGAGGTAATACAGCACGCCAGTACAGCTTTTTTCTGGACATCCAAACCCGCACAGTAAGGGTGTATTACTTCCATATAAATCGGACAGCTAGACTAATTTAGTTAGGCTAGCGGAGCAACAGCCTAGTGTGCAACTAGTTAAACTACATACTTGTAGAAAAGGGGAGTTGGGAATCGGGGAAGAGAGCTGGGGAAGCTGGGGCAAGCTGGGGCAGCTGGGGAGAAAAGTCACGCACCACGCACCACGCATTGACGACTGAAACTACTCAACGATTGAGACTGTTCATAATTGCAGGAGAATAACGATCGCCTGCAGCAACATTTTTTGGTGCGACTGCATCAATTTGTGCTAGCTCTGCTGGAGTGAGCTGAAGATTGACTGCGGCAATGTTTTCCTCTAAATAAACTCGGCGTTTCGTACCAGGGATGGGAACGATGTCGTTCCCTTGGGCAAGTACCCAAGCTAGTGCTAATTGCCCTGGTGTCACTCCTTTGGCTGTAGCAATTTCTTTGACGCGATCGACTAATTGTAAATTTTTGCGGAAATTTTCGCCTTGAAATCTAGGCAGATGACGGCGGAAATCGTCGGCAGCAAAATCATCTGGACTGGTAATTTGTCCTGAGAGAAATCCTCTACCCAAGGGACTATACGAGACAAATCCAATCCCTAATTCCCGCAGAGTCGGTAGAATTTCGTCTTCTACATCGCGACTCCAGAGCGAGTATTCGCTCTGTAAGGCGCTGATAGGATGCACGGCATGGGCGCGACGAATGGTAGTCGCAGCTGCTTCGGAAAGCCCTAGATAGCGGACTTTGCCCTGTTGTACGAGTTCTGCCATTGCCCCTACTGTGTCTTCAATTGGGACTTTGGGATCGACGCGGTGCTGGTAGTACAAATCGATGTAATCCACGCCTAGTCTCTGTAAAGAGCGATCGCACGATTGTTTAACTCGTTCTGGACTGCTATCAACTAGTAAAGTTTGGAAAGCTGCATCGTATTGAATGCCAAACTTGGTTGCTATAATAACTTGGTCGCGACGAGAGGCAATTGCTTTTCCTACAAGCTCCTCGTTGGCTCCGTTACCGTACATCTCGGCAGTATCGAGGAAGGTTACATCTAAATCTAGCGCCCGTTGAATGGTGGCAATTGATTCCGTCTCATCAGCTGCACCGTAGGCGATGGACATTCCCATACAGCCAAGTCCGAGTTCTGAAACTACAAGTTCTCGTCCTAATTTGCGTGTCTTCACGATTTCTCTCCTACTTAGTTTTTCAGTCCTTGTGCATCTCGTGCTTGAAATACTTCCTTAACAGCAGCAATGCCGTTAAAGGCGGCAGGAAAACTTGCTGGCAAAAGCCAATGCAGCGGCACGCCCAATTCCTGAGTTACCCCCCGTAATCAGGGCAACTTTGCCATTGAGACTATTCACAATATTGCTCCCGAAATATATAGTCGATATCCCTACTAGGTAAGCGTTAAAGCCTCATCTTCAGGGGGTTGCTGTTGAGGTACACCATCGATACAAGCGCGATCGCTTTGAGTGCTTATTTCTAGCTCCTTGTAGTGTTGAATTTTCCAGCGAATGATTTCTAGGTTGCGACTCAGTTCTTGAATGCGTTGCTTTACTTCTCGTTCGTGTGCCTCCAGAATGGCAAGGCGATCGCTTACTGCGGCTGGGTTTTGTCGCAGTAGTATAGCAAACCGCTGCATTTGACGAATGGGCATCCCTGTAGCTCGCAAACGAGTCAAAAACTCGATCTTGGTGATGTCTACTGCACAATAGCGTCGATGCCCATTGGCGGCGCGGTTAACGGGTTCTAGCAGCCCGTTGCGTTCGTAGTAACGCAATGTATGCACGCTTAAACCCGTCCGTTCTGCAACTTGTTGAATCGTCAGTTCTACGTCCATGCCACTACCTTAGAACTTAGAGTACGCTCTAAGTCAAGAAAAAAGTCAGAAAGAAGTCAAAAGTCAAAATTTTCCTTTCGCCTCTCTCCAACTACCAACCACCAATTACCAACTACCAATTACCAATTACCAAATATCATTTCAAATACTGTTGAAAGAAATTCATAGTCATTTCCCATGCTTCTTTGGCTGGGGCGGCGGCGTAGCTATCGCGGCGATCGCTTAAAAAGCCATGTCCGGCGTTGGGAAAGACGGTGAGAATATAACGTTTTTTGGCTTGGGAAAGAGCTTCGGTAATGCGGGCGTGTTCGTCGGCAGCAATCATCTCGTCGTCTGCACCGTAAATTAACATAATGGGCGATCGCATGGCATCAACTCGATCGAGTAAAGGTTTGCGTCCTGCCAGATCTTGTTTTGCGGCAATTCCACCACCATAAAAACTGACTGCTGCTTGGAAGCGATCGGCATGAACGGCGTTCGCAAGAAACGTGTATCTGCCTCCCATACAAAAACCCGTCACGCCAATTTTATCGGCAGCTACCTCTTGGCGTTTGGCTAAGAAGTCTAAACTTTGTCCGACTTCCGCCATGACAGTATCGTCGTTTAAAGATTTCAGTTTGGCTATTGCTGCTTGTATATCCTTGTATTCATAAACATCGCCATGATAGAAGTCTGGGGCAAGGGCAACATAGCCAGCTTGGGCGAGGCGATCGCAGACATTTTTAATATTCGGGTTTAAGCCAAATGCCTCCATAAAGACCATGATGGCGGGAAAAGTGCCGCTGCCTTGGGGACGAACGTAATATCCCTGTAAATTTTTACCCAAAGTAACCGTTTCGCCTTTGGCTGTAGGTTTGGTTTGAGCATTTCCCGTTCCTGTTTGTACTAGTAGAGGTGTAGTAGCGACACCAGCAGATAAAATCAATAAATCGCGTCTGTTCATGAGGTTCGGCAAATAAAAAATAACGATCGGGATTTAGCTATTCAGCTTAATCCGAGCGTGCGTCCCCGTAAACGATTATTTTCTGACAGGACTAGCAAAAATATGTACGATCTATAAAGACAACCATTCATAAATCTTCATATCCTCTCGTGATTACTCCGCAGCTAGCATCGACGGCATCTATCGAGAAACATATTTGGCACTGGCAAGGCTACAAGATTCAATATACCGTCATGGGCGAGGGTAATCCCCTGATGCTCGTACATGGCTTCGGTGCTTCGATTGGACATTGGCGCAAGAATATTTCAGCCTTAGCAGTAGGTGGTTATCGAGTCTTTGCCATAGACTTACTTGGTTTTGGTGGTTCTGATAAGCCGCCACTAAACTACACGATGGAAGTATGGCAAGAACTACTAAAAGATTTTTGGACGGAACACATTCAAAAGCCTACGGTATTTGTCGGTAACTCCATTGGGGCGCTGCTAAGCTTGATGACAGTTGCCAACCATCCAGAAATAGCTGCTGGGGGAATTTTAATTAACTGTGCGGGGGGATTGTCTCACCGTCCCCATGAACTCAATCCACCTTTACGAGTGGTGATGTCGGCGTTTAATCGCTTGGTACGTTCTCAAATTACGGGAAAAATTATTTTCAACCGCGTCCGCCAAAAGCCCCAGATTCGCCGGACTTTACTTCAGGTTTACCGCAATCGAGCAGCTGTAACAGATGAACTAGTAGATATTTTACATGCGCCTTCCTGCGACCCTGGAGCGCAACAAGTATTTGCTTCCATTTTGGCTGCGCCTCCTGGTCCCACCATTGCAGAACTTTTACCGAACGTCCAGCATCCTCTTTTAGTAATTTGGGGTGCGGACGATCCTTGGACACCAATTACTGGTGCTAAGATTTTTCAACAAGCAAAGGAGAAGGGACACAATGTTGAGATTGTTCCCATTCCTAATGCTGGTCATTGTCCTCACGATGAAGTTCCAGAATTGGTCAACAAACAAATCTTAGAATGGCTTAACAGTTAACATGTACAGACGTTACATGTAACGTCTAAACTCTTCTGGCCGATCGAAAAATGCAGGCAATAAAAAACCTGACTGCTGCGATCGCCCGTTCAATGAATGTATACAGTAGAGACTTTCCGTGGAAAGTCTCTACTGTATACAGATCAAACCGACGATTTTTCTAGCATCAACTTAGAACGCTTCAGGGGTTCGGGTACGGCGACGGGATAATCGCCTGTGAAACAAGCCGAACAGAAACTATTAGGGTCTTCTCCTGTGGCTAACAGCATTCCTTCCCAAGTGAGGTAGGCGAGGGAATCGACTTCAATTTGTTTGCCAATTTCTTCAACTGATTTTGTCGCGGCAATCAACTGGTCTTGATTATCCGTGTCAATGCCGTAGAAACAGGGGTGAGTTACGGGGGGGGAGGAAATTCGCATATGCACTTCTGTAGCACCTGCCTCGCGCAGTGTCTTGACCAGTTTACGGCTGGTCGTCCCACGCACGATGGAATCATCGACGATGATGACTCGTTTTCCAGCCAAGACATCTCTGAGAGGATTCAATTTCATTTTGATGCCTGACTCGCGCATCATTTGAGTTGGTTGGATGAAGGTGCGCCCAACATAGCGGTTTTTAATTAACCCCTCGGCATAGGGAATCCCAGAGGCTTGAGAAAAGCCAATCGCGGCGGGGATACCAGAATCAGGTACGCCCATGACCATATCTGCTTCTACAAGAGATTCTTTTGCCAGTTGTCTGCCCAACCGCAAGCGATAGGTGTACAAGCTTTCGTTGTGCATGAGGCTATCTGGACGGGCAAAGTAAATCATCTCAAAGATGCATAGTTTGCGCTGAGGTTCTTGCGCCCAGTGATAGGAGGCTATGCCTGCCTCGGTAATCCATACCAGTTCGCCTGGTTCTACGTCTCGCAGGTATTCTGCACCAATAATATCTAAACCGCAGGTTTCAGAAGCTAGAACGTAGCGATGGGGATTGCTGCCCAACGTGCCGATGACAAGGGGACGAATGCCGTTCGGATCGCGCACTCCCATCAATCCTGCTGGAGTCCCGACCACTAAACTAAAAGCGCCGTGGCAGCGCTTGAAAGCGGTAATTGCCCCATCTAACCAATCTTTGCCATCGTTAACTGCTTCGGCGATCGCAAAGGCGATCGCTTCTGAGTCTGTCGTCGTATTAAAGTTACACCGCCGCTGGAGTAATTCTTCTCGCAGAGCTTTAGTATTGACTAAATTGCCGTTATGTGCTAGGGCAAGGCTGCCCAAACGAGTTTCGACCACCGCAGGCTGGGCGTTCACGACCCGACTAGAGCCAGTAGTAGAGTAACGGGTGTGACCGACTGCCATCCTACCAGGCATTTGTTGCAAAATCGACTCATTGAAGACTTGGGAAACCAGCCCCATTTCTTTGTGTAGGTGTATTGTCGTGCCGTCAAACGTGGCAATTCCGGCTGACTCTTGCCCTCGGTGTTGTAGGGCGTACAAGCCGAAGTAAGTTAATTTAGCAACGTCCTCTGCGGGTGCGTAAATGCCGAAAACGCCGCAAGCTTCTTCTTGCTTGTCAGAGGGTTCTGAAGGATGAAGCGATCGCATGTCCATACTGTGACTGACATCCTGCATACTTCCTGAAGTGGGCTGGTAGAAATCCATGCTACAGTGTTGCTCCTGAGCGGCGAGTTGACTTTGTGGAATTGACTTGGCGAACTAGATAATCCAAACTCATGAGTTTGGAAACATTAACTAATACTTAAAAAAATGTTAATCAAGATACATACAACAGTATCGTCATAAATTTTGTTAAGAGCAAGATTTTGGTCAATTATTTTTTTGTCACTTAGCTACAGCAGGGTAGTTGAGTCAGATAGCCGCCGTTCTATAGCATTGAAAAAGCGATCGCGCATCATCTCAATCGTAGCGGTTATAATCGGCTGTCGGTCGGTTGTGAAAACCTGTAAATTTTGGGCGGGACTGCCGACATGACCGAGTTTTTGCCAGTTATCTCCGAGTTTCTCTGTCAAGTAAGATTCCCATGCTGGTTGATGTTGTGGTGAGACGGAAACCAAAATTCGCGCCCCACCTTCACCAAATAAAATCTCATCCCAGCGTTGCGGTAAATCGTCGGTTAACCCCAGGTTAATTTCAGCACTCAATCCAGTACTGATGCAGGCTTCGGCAAGGGCGACTATCAATCCACCTTCAGCAACGTCGTGCGCTGACTTTACCCAACTTTGTTGAACGCCTGCTCGACAGGTAGCTTGGACGCGCCGTTCGAGATCAAAGTCTACTTGGGGTGGTTTTCCGGCGACTATGCCGTGAATTGTAGCGAGGTATTCGGATGCACCCAGTGTGATTTTAGATTTTAGCGGAAGTCCCAGAAGATAAATAATATCGCCTTCGGTTTGCCAGCCTTGGATACAGGTTTTAGATAAGTCGGGAATTAAGCCTACCATCCCGACAACGGGAGTAGGGTAGATTGGTTGTGGCTTGCCTTCAGAGTCGAAGGTTTCGTTGTACAAAGAGACATTTCCGCCAGTCACGGGGGTTTGAAATTCTTGGCAGGCTTCTGCTAAACCGCGACAAGCTTCTGCAAGTTGCCAGTAACCGATGGGTTTTTCAGGGCTACCAAAATTGAGGTTATCTGTCACCGCAACTGGTTCCGCTCCCACACAGCTCAAATTACGGGCGGCTTCTGCAACAACTGCCTTTGCACCTTCATAAGGATCGAGGTAGACGTAGCGCGGGTTGCAATCGACTGTGGCGGCGACTCCTTTGGAGGAGTCGGGAGTGGGAGAGTGGGAGTCGGAATTATTTTTGACTTTTGACTTTTGATTGTTGACTTCTTTTAATGGGCGCAATCTGACAACTGCGGCATCTGCACCGCCAGGAAATACAACTGTATTGTTTTGTACTTGATGGTCGTACTGACGATAAACCCAACGTTTAGAGGCGATCGTTGGGGTATCGAGTAAAGTTAGCAATATCTGGTTCCAAGTTTGGTGCTGAGCGTGAATTTCAATTCCAGAAATGTTACAAGTTGGTAGAGATTCAGCTTGCCACTCCCAAGCTTGACGGGCGTATTCTGGTGGTTCGCTCAATATTTCTCGCTGGTAGAGGGGTGTGTTTTCTGCCAATGCGTTAGCAGGAATTTCAGCAGCTACCTTGCCCTTAAATAAAATTCTGACAATTGGCTCCTCAATTACCGTACCAGCCACGACAGCATGAAGTCCCCAACGATGAAAAATGTTGATTAATTCCTGTTCTCTGCCCTTGTGGGCGACAAACAACATCCGTTCCTGAGATTCCGAGAGCAGATATTCATAGGGAAGCATACCCGTCTCGCGCACGGGAATTTTATCGAGATCGAATTCAATTCCTACCCCGCCTTTAGCTGCCATTTCCGATGTCGAACAGGTAATCCCTGCTGCACCCATATCTTGGGCTGCAACGACAATTCCAGTTTTAAATGCTTCTAAACAAGCTTCAATTAAAGATTTTTCTAAAAACGGATCGCCCACTTGCACGGCGGGACGATCTTGTTCTGACTCTTCGGTCAATTCTGCACTAGCGAAACTCGCCCCTTTCATGCCGTCGCGTCCGGTGGTGGAACCGACATATAAAACTGGATTCCCCGTACCAGATGCCCCCGATTTGACAATTTCCGGCGTTTCCATCAATCCTAATGCCATAACATTGACTAAGGGATTACCAGAGTATGCCGGATCGAAATAGACTTCTCCCCCGACTGTGGGGACTCCCACACAGTTACCGTAATGCGAAATTCCTGCAACCACACCGTTGAATAGCTGTCTGGTACGAGCATCATCTAAGGAACCGAAACGCAGAGAGTTCAGTAAGGCAATGGGACGCGCCCCCATCGTAAAAATATCTCGCAGAATGCCTCCGACTCCAGTTGCCGCCCCTTGAAATGGTTCTACGGCTGAGGGGTGATTGTGCGATTCAATTTTAAAAGCCAGTTGCAGCCCGTCACCCAAATCGACAACACCTGCATTTTCACCTGGTCCTACCAGGATGCGTTTACCAGTGGTAGGAAACTGTTTTAATAGCGGTCGAGAATTTTTGTAACAGCAATGTTCCGACCACATCACACCAAACATGCCTAACTCTGCTTTGTTCGGGTGTCGTCCCAGTCTTCTGACAATTTCTTCGTATTCTTCCGGCTTAATGCCTTCAGCAGCGATTTCTTCAATGGAAAAAGGTGCGGCAGGAATGGCAGACATAAGGACGTTGCGCAAAGAGAACAAAAAATTATTCTATCTCTATATTTGTTGTTGGATGATGTTGACTAATTCCTGTACGGGCGGGTTTTGACCGAAGATTTACCGCCCTATCTACCAACTTTTCTGCTAAACCCGCCCCTACGCACTGATTAATTGCCCGATCGCTTCTACTAATTCATCGGGAACGACTGGTTTGGCAAGATGAATTTGGAAACCTGCGGCGATCGCGCGATCGCGGTCTTGTTCTCTAGCATATGCTGTTAAGGCGATCGCGGGAATTTTTCCGCCTTGTTCTGGGGGTAATGCCCTAACTTTCTGGATGAATGTATAGCCGTCTGTTGCTGGCATCCCAATATCGCTCACTAGGATATCTGGTAGCGATTTTTCCAGCGCTTCTAGTGCTGCTACTGCCGAATCAACTACGATTAGCTGCGCCCCATATTCTTCTAGAGTCAGCGCTAAAAATTCTCGCATGTCGCGATCGTCTTCTACGACTAGTACTCGTATGTTATTGAGTTGAGAGTCGGTAGGGGCGCACGGCTGTGCGCCCGTACAGGGGAGTTGGGTGTTGTGAATTCCGAATTCCGTAGCTTGCTTAAGCGTAGGGGTATTCCGAATTCCAAATTCTGCTGTCTCTAGCAGGGGTAACATAACTCTAAATGTCGCTCCCTGTCCGACTCCTAGACTTTCGGCACAGACTGTTCCCCCATGCAGTTCTACCAAGTGACGTACTATTGCTAAACCCAGACCTAAACCGCCATAACTGCGAGTAATCGACGCATCTGCTTGCCGAAAGTAATCGAATATATGGGGCAAAAATTCGGCACTAATCCCAATTCCAGTATCTGTAACTACGATCTGGGCGTAGTTGGTTGTTGGTTGACAGTTGACAGTAAACGCTGGCGCTACACTGCGTGAAGACAGTTGACAGTTGTTGCTCCTAGTCTCCTCTACCCCTCTGCCCCTCTGCCCCTTTGCTCCCTGCTCCCTGCTCCCTGCTCCCTGTTCCCTATTTGATAATTGCAATTCTACTGTTACGCGCCCGCCAGATGGAGTGAATTTGATCGCATTGGAAAGGAGATTCCAAACAATCTGCTGCAACCGACTCGAATCTCCTAAGACGATTGGTAGTTGGTAGTTGGTAGTTGGTAGTTGGGAGTGGCTAGTGGCTGGTGGCTCGTGGTTAGAATTGCTTCCTTGTCCCCCTTGTCCTCCCTGTCTCTCTTCTCGACTCCAGACTCCCTGCACCGAAGCGCTCCCTGCTCCCTCAAACACTAGTTCGATGCACTTAGTTTGAGCTGAGAGACAAACGGTTTCTAAAACACTGGTAATGACTGTTTCTAAATTTACAGGTTGGGGATTGAGGGTGAGTTTGCCGCGAATGATGCGCGAGATATCTAACAAATCTTCAATCAAGCGAGTTTGCAACTGGGCGTTGCGTTCGATCGTTTCCAGGGCGCGGTTAAAAATCTCAGAACTGAATTTACGAGTCCGTAATAATTTCGCCCACCCCAAGATTGCATTGAGGGGCGATCGCAATTCGTGGGAAAGTACGGCTAAAAACTCGTCTTTAACTTGATTTGCCCGTTTGAGTTCCTCGGCTTGCTGTCGCAGTTGAGCTTCTCGCGCCCGTAATGCTTGTTCTGCAAGTTTAGACTGGGTGATGTCGCGGGTAATCGCTAGTAAGGTTTGCACCGAACCGTCTGGATTAAATTCTGGTACGACTCGCGTTTGGTAATAACGAATGCCATTGCCCGGTGCGGGAAAATCGTATTCAAAAAAGTCTGCTTGTTGAGTTGCAAATACTTGGCGCAAACTCGACTGCCAAAGCGTACAAATTTCTACTGATACACCCACTTCAGCATGAGTTTTTCCAACATACGTTTCGGGCGGCAAGCCTGTAGCTTGTTCGACTACCGGATTTACATACAGATGACGCAAATCTCGGTCGAATCGAGCAATAATATCGGGAGAATTTTCCACTAACGCCCGAAATTCTTCTTCGCGACGGTTGAGTTCTGCTTCGGCAACCACACGGGCGCGGCGTTCTGCTGCTTCGCGTAGCGATCGCTCTACGGCAGGAATTAGGCGCTCTAAGCGTTGTTTCAATACGTAGTCAGTTGCACCCCCTTTGAGGGTTTCAATTGCCACTTCTTCGCCCATTGTGGCTGTCACGAAAATGAATGGCACGTCTGGGCAAAGCTGTCGAGCCATAACCAAGGCAGAAATGCCATCAAAACCAGGCAAGGAATAGTCAGACAGAATCAAGTCAAACCCACCCCGTTCGAGTGCCGCTTGAAACTCCGAACGGGTCTTCACTTGAATCGATTCGCACTCAATCTCGCTTTCTGCGAGTAACGCAGTAATCAGTTCTGCATCCAGTATGCTGTCTTCTAGAATCAGAAACTTGAGTGACATCATTCTATTCCTTGATTTGGTCGATCGCTACGAGCGTTAGACAGCGAACCAGGAGGCGGCTCGTTAATAATTGCCCAAAACAGCCCTAAACCTTGAATCGCACCCACAAATTCATGAAAATCAATTGGTTTAACTACATAAGCGTTTGTACTTAATTCATAACAGCGAGTTAAGTCTCGTTCTTCGCGGGAAGAAGTCAAAATCACTACTGGGATGGTTCTCAGATATCTATCTGCTTTCAGTTGTCCTAGAACTTCTATCCCATCAATTTTAGGTAGTTTTAGATCGAGTAGCACCACAACGGGATTGCCTTCGCGTCGCAATCGATACACGCCTCGGCGGTACAAATAATCTAAAGCTTCTTCGCCATCGCGGACAACGACGACTTCGTTACCTAAATGGTTTTCTGCTAGGGCATTCAGGATTAACTCTACGTCGTTAATGCTGTCCTCCACTAGGAGAATGCGCTTTAATTCCATTATTCGCTCTCTACTCTCCACCCCTCACTCCCAGTCTTCGGTAACGAGAAGAAGAACGTTGCTCCTTTATTTATTTCTCCTTCTGCCCACACTCGCCCACCATGACGGTGTATGATGCGCTGAACATTAGCTAATCCTACTCCCGTACCTTGAAAGTTGGGGTCGCTGTGTAGGCGTTGAAACACTCCAAACAATTTATTTACGTACTGCATATCAAAACCGATACCGTTGTCTCTTACGAAAAATACCACCTCCTGAGAATCTGATAAAATTTGACTGCCAATAGTAATTTCTGTCTGCGGGTTTAACTTAGTCTATTTAAGCGCATTTTCAATTAGATTTCGCCATACTAACCGTAGCATTGCCGGGTCGCCCTGAACGCTCAGTAATGCTTTAATCTGCCAGGAAATTTGGCGTTTCTTAGTTTCTAGCTCTAGTTCTTGCAATACCTCCTGCACCAGTAAATTCATATCAATATTGGTAAAGCGCATTTCCATGCGTCCCATCCGGGAGAAGGATAATAAGTCATCGATCAACTTGCCAGCTAGTTGAGTCGTTTCCACAATGATATTGAGGTAGCGCTGACTCGTTTCATCCAATGTGGTGTTGGATGTAATGCGCTTTTGTAGCAGATCGACAAATTCGGCAATGTGACGCAAGGGGGCGCGGAGATCGTGGGAGACTGAGTAGGAAAAAGATTATAATTCTTGGTTAGCGGCTTCAAATTGTGCCGTGCGCTGCCTGACTCTTTCTTCCAAAGTTGCGTTCAGTTTATGCAGAACTTCTGCTTGTTTGCGCAGCTTTTGTTCTAAATGTTTGCGTTCGGTGACATCATGTCCCACTGCATATAACAGCTTTGATTCAACGTCGGGAACAGAACTCCAAATCAGCCATTTGTAAGAACCATCTTTACACAAAAAACGATTTTCAAAGTTGACAGTAATAATTCCAGTTGAGAGTTTTTCGACTTCAGCGAGAGATCTTTCTCGATCTTCTGGATGAATCAAATCGAGAAATGGTGTCTGAAGAATTTCCTTTTGAGTAAAGCCGAGAATGGTTTCAAAAGCAGGATTTATCCGCTTAAAATAGCCGTCTAACCCAGCGATACAAAGCATATCTAAGGAAAGTGTAAAAAAGCGATCGCGTTCGATTTCAGCATGTTTGCGATCGCTAATATCTAAAATAAATGCGACTGACTGTTCCCGATTTTCCCCCAGCAAGGCATAACCCAGCATCACAAAAACCCGCGTCCCATCTTTGCGAATATACTCTTTTTCATAGGGCGTGCAACTTCCCTTAGTTCGTGCCTCGGCAATTCTCTCGGCATCCAATGGTAAATATTCTGGAGGAGATAAATCGTCCCAGCGCACTCTACCCGCCTCTAAATCGGCACGAGTGTAGCCAATAATGTGCAAAAAGGCATCGTTGGCATAATTGATTCCTCCATGAATGTCTCCGTATAAAATGCCGATGACATCCGATTCGACAAATAGTCTTAACCTAGCTTCACTCTGACGCAATGCGTTTTCAGTCAACTTGCGATCGCTCACATCGGCTGCCATGCTGATCGCCATGCGTCTACCATCCGCCAAACGACCCAAGGGAGCAGAACTAAAATCCCAAGTCCTCTTTTCTCCCTGCTTGGTAGTAATTAAAAATTCCCCTTCTTCTAGCCTTCTGTCTAGGCTGTATAAGCGCTCTATAGCTGCTCTAGCTGTATTTTTCGCTTCTCCATAAGCTTTTTCCGTCCAAGCAGCAATTGTGGGAATTTCATCAGCAGTGTAACCGGATAATTCCGTCCAAGCTTGGCTAATTTGCACGACTTCGCCATCTTCGGCATGGATAGCGATCGGAAATGGTGCGTTGACAACGGCACGGCGAAAACGTTCTTCACTTTCACGTAAAGCAATTTCAGCTTGTTGGCGTTCTGTCAAGTCGATAACAAAGCAAGCACTATAGCCGTTTTCTCCGCCCTCAATTTGAGTAATTCCAAGCAGGATCGGCACGCGAGTACCGTCTTTACGAATATATTCCTTTTCAAACGGAGAACAAGCACCATACGCTTGAATCTCTTCGACTCTTTGTCGATCTAATGCTTCATACTCTGGTGGTGTCATGCGATTCCAATACAGCTTTCCTGCTGCCAACTCAGGACGGGTGTATCCCATCATGGAGAGAAAAGCATCGTTGGCTTCAAAAATTCGCCCGCTAAAGTCACCAAAGTAGATGCCAATGATATTTGATTCTACGATGCGTCTGAACTTGGCTTCGCTTTCCTGTAAAGTTGCTATTGTGCGTTGACGATCGCGATCTATTCGGTTCAAAGATCTGGCATTGTGCCAAATTATACTGATATAGACCGCAATTAACAATATTACTAGCAGTGCGATCGCAAAACCTGGATCGTAAAGTTTCCATCGGTATCCTTGCAAAACCAGCCAACCTAAAATTATCGGAATTGCGATCGCGCTGGGAATCAGACGACGCGCAACTGTGCCCCCATTCAATTTGCTTGTGACAACTGCCATAAAACCGCGATCGGGATATACCAACAACGTACCTGCACCGAGCAAGAGAAAAGTTATCGCCGTATGTAAACTCATTGATGTGGAGTAGACAAGAAACCGATGAAACACTTCTACGCCATAGGCATATCCTATAAGAGCAAGTAAGGCAATGAAAATAACAGTAAGACTCAAAGCTTGAGTCAAGAAAACGCGATCCCCCCCTGCCCCCCTTAAAAAGGGGGGTGAAAAACGCAGGCTTGTCTCCTTAACTGGGGGAGGTGGAAGAGATGGGCTTGTCTCCCCGTTTAAAGAGGATGAAAGAGGTGAGTTTATCTCCCCATGGAAGGAGGATTGACTTGCCCCCCTTGTTAAGGGGGGTTGGGGGAATCGAGAAGCCAACAGCCACAGTGTCCCACCCAGCAGCACAAAACTCAAAGCGGTATTATCCGCCATGCGACTAGGATAAGGATTGACCAAAGACGTAGGGAAATCTCGAACCAGCAACTCATCAATCCCCAAATTCCAATTAAATATGTATTGGCATAGAGTGAGCAAACCAATTAAGGCGACAACAGCAGCACAAATTTTGGCAATTAGGGAGTCGGGAGTCGTTATTCTAGTAGGGGCGCACAGCTGTGCGCCCCTACCATTGCGAATAAACAAAGACACGCCAGCCAAAATAAAAGCCACGGCTGCATTCGCTTTCATCGTGGCTGTGCCTGGAATTACGCTTTTGAAAATAGCAATATCAAATATCCAGCCAATCAGAGTCAGACAGCCAACACCAATCGCGATCGCGCTAGAGGGTGTTATGAACTTTTAGGATCGCTAGAGTAGGAATATGGAAAGAAAAGCATATCCTACTGATGTCAGTGATGACGAGTGGACATTTGTTGCCCCTTATCTTACTTTGATGAGCGAAGAAGCACCGCAACGAGAACATAGTCTCAGGGAAGTGTTTAACGGGTTGCGTTGGCTGGTTCGCTCTGGTGCCTCTTGGCGCATGATGCCGCATGACCTTCCGCCTTGGGCAGCAGTTTATCAGCAAACTCAACGGTGGATTGATGCAGGAGTATTTGAGGCAATTGTAGACGACCTCCGAACACTACTGCGGTTGGCTGCCGGACGCAAGGAGACCCCAACTGCGGTGATTCTCGACAGTCGCACCCTACAGTCAACCCCTGAAAGTGGAGGACGAGCTGGGTATGACGGTGGTAAACGCAAGAAGGGCAGCAAGGTACATGTTGCAGTTGATACTCTGGGACATTTGTTAGGACTGGTAGTGACCCCTGCGAACGAACAAGACCGCTCCCAGGTACAGGAACTTGCTCAACAAGTGCAAGAAATTACTGGTGAGACGGTGGAAATTGCCTTTGTGGATCAAGGGTATACCGGAGAACAAGCCGCTCAGGAGGCTGCCGTAGAAGGTATCCAATTGGAAGTCGTCAAACTACCAGAAGCCAAGAAGGGATTTGTTTTACTTCCTCGCAGGTGGGTAGTGGAGCGAAGTTTTGCGTGGACTGGGCGCTTTCGGCGCTTAACAAGAGATTATGAACGTTTAGCACAGACATTAGTTGGTTTTCATTTTGTTGCCTTTGCCGTCATAATGCTCAGGCGATTTGTAGATTTGGTAAGGCAAAGTGCATAACACGCTCTAGCAACTCTTACTAGTAATTGACTGTGACGCAAGTTAGCCATATGCTTCTGTCTCAGGTTGAAAGCGATCGCTTACTATGCCAAAACAGTGTCACCATTTTACTTCTCACTCCAACGCCGACAGAAACATCGCTCCCTCTAGAACTTAACTTAAGGGAGACAACCGCTCTGAATAAATCTCTCCTACGATAGATATATTCAGTTATCAGTTATCAGTTGTCAGTTATCAGTTATCAGTCATCAGTTATCAGGGTGTGGGGTGTAGGGTGTAGTGAGTGAAGAAGAAATGCACAATAACTAGCCACTAGCCACTCACTACTAGCTCTTTGATATTGCTACCTGACTCAACACGCGCATCGGTCCCAATTCTTTTAAGATTTGCATTTGTTGTTCGTTACGCACGAACATGGTGCCAGCAAATCCCAAAGAGTTGATGGCAATCGACTCAAAGCTTTCTTGGGAACGGGGAATCAGCAGCATCCATTGGCGGGTTACGAGTAAGTTGTAAGCTCCTGCTTGGATGTTATTCGAGCCGATGTCATACTTTAGCCCCACTGCATTGAGCATTTGGTAGTAATAATTGAGCGTGACTGTGGCAGCTGCTTGAGGAGATTTTGTATGAATCGGTTCTAGTTGTACGAAAGCATGGACAAAAGGCAAGCTTGGTAGAGTTTCGACTGTACCGCGATTAGTAGTTACCAACAAAGGTTCGAGGGGAATTTGGGGAAAATCTGCGGGTGTGAGTGGTAAAGGAACAATCTGCAAATGTTTGTGGCGTTGGCTTGCGCCTGCTGTCTTGCCACCGTTATAGAATGTCAGTCCGTTAAACTCTGCCAGACAGACCCACATGGCAGTAAAATCGGCGAGAGTTAGTAAGGCTTCTTGTTCTTCAAAGGCGCGGGTAATGAGTAGTAGGTGACAATCGACGACATTGAATTTATTTAACAGACAAACATGAGTCTCGGAGATGTCTGCTACGTATAAGTTTTTATCGTAGGGTAGAAAGGGATTAAAGTCTTTACCAGTCGTAGCATTTTGCCGATCCTGTTTTTGCTTTGCCTCGTCTTTGCGATTGAGATTGGTGGCTGTTCTAACCAGGAAACGCACGCCTTGCTGTTCTACAAACTGATATTCGGTGGGAATGGTGACTAAAGCCCCGCGTTCAAGGGCATGTTGGGTGATCGCGATCGCCCTATCTAGCAGCGTACCAGGTTGTAGTATTGTCCCGCGTGCATTCATGTCCTCTTGCATTATTGAATCTTGGATCGGCAGCGTAACTTTAGGCTTCTCGCCTAGCTTTACCCAATAATGTACTCGATCGCCGCGCTCTAACACAAAATAACTCTTGTCGCGCGATGGTAGCTCGATCGCCTACCCCGATCGTGCTTTCAATTGGGTAAACACACGATCTGTAAGGACGCACAGCCGTGCGCCCTTACAAATGTCACTCATACAGAGCAATTAACTATAGCGAACGTACTCGTCGCTAATCTTGAAGTAAGATGCATTTAAATTCAGCGAATTGGGTGAAATACCCTGCAAGATCGCAATCAAATTTGGTTGGGTTTCTCCTACATTATTTGCATAGATTGCTGTGCCTGCTGGCAAGCCTTCCGGTGCTGCACCCAAACTGTATTCAATTATGTACTGAGATTGAGTTACAGGGCGGTTGGTTTTTGCTAAAAAGACTGTATCTTCATACTTATTGAAGTCAGTTATCAAAGCGTAGCTATCTCCTACTCCATAGTAAGTCCCTGAACCAGGTCTTCCTCCGCTACCTGCAAGGATAAATGTATCTTTTCCCGATCCTCCTGTCAGGACATCTTTCTCTGAGTCACCACGGCTGGAATCAACAGTACCGCGTAACCATCCACCACCAGCACCAATCAAGATATCGTCCCCAGATCCTCCATCTAAAACATCGCTCCCGAACTCGCCAACTAGTGTATCTTTGCCATTACCACCGTAGAGGCGATCGTTATCATCTTTTCTCACACCATAATCAGGACCAGAAATGACTCCATAGCCATCGCCAGCCAGTAGATCGTCACCATCATCGCCATAAATCGAATCGTTACCATAGCGACCGTAGATCGAATCGTTACCAGCACCGCCATAGATGCGATCGCTGTCACCAGTTCTGATTCGATAATCGTCGAGATCGCCTACTATTACATCGTCCCCTTTACCCCCATAGATGACATCTTCACCAAATCCACCCTCTATATAGTCATTGCCATCTCCTCCCTGTAAGATGTCGTTACCGTCGCCACCGTATAGGTTGTCATTCCCATTGCCACCGTACAAAGTGTCATTACCGCTGCCACCGCCTAGATAATCGTTATCTTCGTCACCACACAAGGTATCGTTACCATCTCCACCACCTAAATAGTCGATACCTGCACCACCATAGATGCGATCGTCCCCTCCTAAACCGGAGATAGTGTCACTTCCTGCCTTACCATAAATTTTGTCGTTGCCATCCGTACCAGTTAAGGTGTCGTCTAAGTCCGTACCAAAAATATTTGCCATGTCGATAAGCCTTAATTCTAATAAGTATGCGTAGATGTTTTTACCCTGCGATCGCATTTCAAATCGCCACAACAAAACTATCCAAATAGTGTTTGGCTTTCAATGAAGTGAATCGTTAAATATACCTAGCTAAAAACTAGTAAGCGAGCGACTTACTGAGGTCGATTGATGCAAACCTTGATTAATTATCGCGCTTTGTCTTCGCCTGCAAGCAACACAGTCAATCTACAAAAGATGAGGATATTTTGCAAGTAAAACTGATGCGGCAATATGCATAATATAATGCCTTTTTTGCATCACATTATCAAATTTGTAATACTTTTTTAATAAATGGTTTTTTGCATATTTTTATCTGTCTAAACAAGCTAAAAAAGCCTAGTTATGCACTAAGGCAGTAGCCTTATTTTCTTGGTAAAATTCAGGCCTCTAGTAGGCAATACTCGCTCTATGCAAAGCTATACCAAATAAAATTGAGTATGAAATCACTGCGTACTGCGGACAGCCAATTATTAAGTGTCAACAGATAAAACGATATATTTATGACTTAAATAGAATTTGCTACATCACGGCTAGAGTTTAACCAAGTAGAAATACTGAGACAGAAGTAAAACGTTAGTTTGATCGCTAAAATTAGAGCGAGTCGATCGCATGAATACTGTACGAAATCACCGATATATTCGCACCTAAGTAAACCACGATATAGGTAGGCGATCGCAATTTTGACAAGTCAGCGATCGCCTTGTTCAGTTAAGCCTTACCGATCGGGCAAAACTCATTATTAAGAATACCGAACATACTGGAAGTAGGATGCATTCAAATTGAGCGTGTCGGGAGAAACACCTTGCAAGATGGCAATTAGCTCTGGTGCTGCACTAGTGTTGTTCGCAAATTGCGCGTAAATTCCCGTTCCTGATGGCAAACCGTCAGGCGATGCACCCAAACTATAGGTGACATCTGCGAACAGAAATGATGGTCCAGAGATATCATTGCTACTGAGTGTAATGACATCCTCATGCAAATTAAAGTCAGTAATTAAAGCATAGTCATCGTTACCCCTGAAGCGATAGGAAGCGCCTCTACCGTCACGTCCTGCACCGCTGAATTCGAGTCTAAATTTGTCTTTTCCGGTTCCACCTGTCAGGGTATCAATTTCGTTATAGCCGCGACTGGCACTACTGTATGGCTCTGCTCCAAAACCACCCGCACCATTAATAATGTCGTCTCCAGCTCCACCATTGACAACATCGTTACCAAACGAACCTTCTAAATCATCGTTCCCATAGTCGCCGTATAAGCGATCGTTGCCGACATAACCGTTGAGAAAGTCATTACCTGCATCGCCATACAAGGTATCGTTATCGCTACCTCCATACAAGGTATCGTTACCGCTACCCCCGTACAAGGTATCATCACCGGCATCGCCATTCAAAAAATCGTTATTTTCATTGCCATATAAGGTGTCTTTACCATCTCCACCCAACAGGCGATCGTTACCTAGTCCACCATAAAGGAGATCGTTGCCTTTATTCCCGTTAATATTGTCATTTCCAGCTTTGCCATAGATTCTGTCGTTGCCGTCTCCACCAGTTAAGGAATCGTCTAAATCTGTACCAAATATTACGGACATGATGTCAATCCCTCACTCAAAATAGTCGTAAATCGTAAAAAGTTAGTCTTGGTGTGTCTCAATTGCCAGCACAAACTTGTCATCCATTAACCATAGGAATGACTGAGTTTTGCTGGCTATTTTGTGTGGGTAGGATACAAAGCCAGTTTTTATGTTTCCTGAAGAAATCCGGTCGGTTCATATATTCTTTATATTTAGCGATCGCTATCTTTATATATATGGATTTTTCAAAGGAAATCTTCGTATCTAACGTGTTTGTGCCTTGAATCTCTGTATTTCACGCTCTTAATTTATGTATAAAACGAAACATGGTAAGTTATTACATTTTTAAGACGAGTACAAAAAAATCAGTACGATTGCAAATTAGAGAAAAGAAAATATGTGTAAACTCAAGCAATAAGAGGATTATTAAACCTTAATAAAACTACGGTTTCTAGGACTTTATTTTTGCCACTCGAAGTTCTCTTTTTGTAAAAAATCCTGATATATATGCTGAAGACAATATAAATAGTAAATTGCTTAATTCCTCTAAATCATCTTGCTCAAATTTAGAGAAAGTGTATTTTGATACTTGGTAGAACAATCTTGACTTTCCCGTACACCTAATGTTTCCGTAGGATAGATAAAGATTCACCTACAACGACAAGACTATCTGTGGCTAATCAAGAAGAAACTGCCCTACCTCTGGCGCAAACGCCCCTCTATCACCTCGCTCTAGAACTGAAAGCAAGATTGACGAGTTTTGGTGGCTGGGAAATGCCCGTGCAGTTTGTTGGGATCGGACAAGAACATGCTGCGGTCAGGACAACGGCGGGAATGTTTGATATTTCCCACATGGGTAAATTCGTCCTGCGGGGAAAACAGCTAGTCGCTCAACTGCAAAACTTAGTTCCTTCCGATTTGAGTCGGCTGCGATCGGGAGAAGCACAATACACGGTGCTGTTAAATCCACAAGCCGGAATTATTGATGACATCATCTTCTACTACCAAGGGGAAGATAATGATACGCAACAAGGAGTATTGATCGTCAATGCCGCAACCACCAGTAAAGATAAACAATGGTTGTTGCAACACCTCGACACAGAACAGGTAGAACTACAAGACATCTCCCGCCGGAAAATCTTAATTGCGGTGCAAGGACCGCAAGCCGTGGCACATTTGCAAAACTTAGTCGAAGCAGACTTATCTCAAGTCAAAGCCTTCGGGCATTTAGAAACCAAGATCTTAGGAGAACCGAGTTTTATGGCTCGGACTGGTTATACGGGAGAAGATGGATTTGAGGTGATGGTAGACCCAGAAGCAGGGGTCAAAGTGTGGCGATCGCTCGCTCAAGCCGGAGTCATTCCCTGCGGGCTAGGGGCGAGAGACACCCTACGATTAGAGGCAGCTATGGCACTCTACGGACAAGACATTGATGATAATACCACCCCCTTAGAAGCAGGTTTAGGCTGGCTCGTCCACCTCGACACCAAAGGCGACTTTATCGGGCGCGATATCCTAGAGCAACAGAAAACAAACGGAGTTTCACGACGATTGGTAGGGTTGCAAATGCCAGGGCGACACATTGCCCGCCATGGCTACCAAGTCTTATCTGAAGGTAAAATCGTAGGAGAGATTACCAGCGGCACGTTATCCCCCACGTTAGGCTATCCGATCGCCCTAGCCTACATTCCCACATCCCTCAGCCAGCCAGGGCAAACCTTAGACGTAGAAATCAGAGGCAAAACCTATCCAGCGGTAGTAGTGAAAAAACCCTTCTATCGGGCTAAAACTCGTCCGGCGAAGTAAGTCGTAACTCACTACTCTCTGCTCCCTGCTCTCTACTCCCTGCCCCCTGATAACTGATAACTGAAAAGGGATTGACTACTAGGCGATCGCGTCTATAGTAAAGCATATTAATTAACGATAGATCCGCGATTTGGTTGAGGAACTGACATGGAGTTGGAATATCCAAGCGACCTAAAATATCTTGACTCGCACGAATACGTCCGCATGGATGGCGATATCGCTACTATTGGCATTTCTGCTTTTGCTGTCGATCAGTTAGGTGACATTGTATTTCTGGAACTACCTGAAGTTGGCGATCGCGTCACTAAAGGAGAAACCTTCGGTTCCGTAGAATCAGTTAAAGCTGTAGAAGATATGTACTCCGCCGTAACTGGTACAGTAGTCGAACGCAATGAAACTGTACTGGAGACACCAGAACAACTAGCAGACGATCCCTATGGGGAAGGCTGGTTGCTCAAAGTGCGTGTCGAAGATGCCAGCGAATTAGACGAGGCGTTAACTGCTGAAGAATACCGCGCCCAGGTAGAGGGGGCGTAGCGAGGGGCTGGGGAAATAAGGAAGACAAGGGAGACAAGGAAGACAAGGGAGAAGTCAGGAGTATATTTCTTTCCCTGCTCCCTGCTCCCTGCTCCCTGCTCCCTCATTAACAACTGACTTCCTAGATAACTGACAACCGAGCGAAATATTGCAGAATATTAATAAGACACTACTGGAGAAGCTATTTGTGGTACTAGACAGTCCTCGTATTCAACGAGATCGGCAGCAAAAACAAATCAGCAGCGAGTCAATTTCATTTCGACAAAGACACATTGGTCCTCAACCGATTGAGGTTGAGCAAATGCTAGAAGTGTTGGGGCTACCGACCCTTGATGCTTTAATTGACCGGACAGTGCCACAAGCCATTCGCCAAAAGCGATCGCTCCAATTAGAAGGCGATCGCAGCGAATATGCGGCTTTGGCACAGTTAAAAGCGATCGCCTCGAAAAACCAAGTATTTCGGTCGTTTATCGGCATGGGATATTACGGCTGCATTACTCCACCAGTAATTCAGCGAAATATTTTGGAAAACCCAGGCTGGTACACTGCTTATACTCCCTACCAACCAGAAATTGCTCAGGGACGACTAGAGGCGCTGCTAAATTTTCAAACGACAATTATTGACTTGACGGGTTTGGAAATTGCCAACGCTTCTTTACTAGATGAAGGGACAGCCGCCGCCGAAGCCATGACTATGAGTTATGGTCTGTGCAAAACGAAGGTAAAAGCTTTCTTTGTCTCCCAAAACTGCCACCCCCAGACAATTCAAGTCGTGCAGACTCGTGCTAGACCGCTGGGAATTAACGTGATTGTTGGCGACCACCAAACTTTCAAGTTTGACGTGCCAGTATTTGGCGTGTTGCTGCAATATCCAGCCAGTGACGGTACGATTTATGACTATCAGGCATTTGTGGAACAAGCCCATGCTGCGGGGGCATTGGTAACTGTCGCCGCCGACCCTTTGAGTTTAACTTTACTGACTCCCCCGGGAGAGTGGGGTGCTGATATTGCGGTAGGCAGCACGCAGCGCTTTGGCGTACCGATGGGTTATGGCGGACCCCATGCAGCATATTTCGCCACTAAAGAAGAATTTAAGCGACAAGTTCCAGGGCGGATTGTCGGAGTTTCTAAAGATGTCCACGGGAAAACAGCCTTACGCCTAGCACTACAAACTCGCGAACAACATATCCGCCGCGACAAAGCCACCAGTAATATTTGCACGGCGCAGGTCTTACTGGCAGTCATGGCTTCGATGTATGCGGTGTATCACGGTTCTCAAGGACTGAAACAAATTGCTACGAGAATCCACAAATTTACGGCAATTTTAGCAGCAGGATTACAGCAGCTAGGCTATACCATTAGTTCAGAATCTTTCTTCGATACATTACGGATTAATTTAGTCAATCGTAACTTAGATGATATTTTGCAGGCTTGCCAAGCTAAGAAAATCAATATACGGATATTTGATGAAAAGTCTGTAGGTATCTCTTTAGATGAAACGATCGCAGAAACAGATTTAATCGACCTATTCGAGATTTTTGCAGGTAGTAACAATCTCCCCTTCACCATTGAAGAATTGGGGGCGGGTTTGATAGATCGATCTGGGGGTAGTCAGAGATCTGGGCAAAACCCGCCCCTACAAGCACCCACAGAACTGACTCGCACCAGCGAATTTCTCACCCATCCCGTTTTCAACCGCTACCATTCGGAAACAGAACTACTGCGATACATTTATCGCTTGCAGGCAAAGGATTTGTCCTTGACAACATCGATGATTCCCTTGGGTTCCTGCACGATGAAACTGAATGCAACGGCAGAGATGATGCCTGTGACTTGGCAGGAATTCGGCAATCTGCATCCGTTTGCCCCACTGTCGCAAACGCGAGGGTATCAGATTGTATTCCAACAGTTAGAAGCATGGTTGGCGGAAATCACGGGTTTTGCTGCGGTTTCTCTGCAACCTAACGCTGGTTCGCAGGGTGAATATGCTGGTCTGCTAACGATTCGGCACTATCATGAAAGTCGGGGAGAAGGACATCGGAATATTTGTTTGATTCCCCAATCTGCCCACGGTACGAATCCAGCTAGTGCGGTAATGGCGGGGATGAAAGTGGTGGCGATCGCCTGCGACGAACAAGGTAATGTAGACATAGAAGATTTGCAGGCAAAGGCAGAAAAGCACAAAGACGAACTCGCCGCGTTGATGGTGACATATCCCTCCACCCACGGCGTATTTGAGGAACAAATTAAAGATATCTGCGCGATCGTCCATGCCTACGGCGGACAAGTCTACATGGATGGGGCAAATCTCAACGCCCAAGTCGGTTTGTGTCGCCCTGGAGATATTGGTGCAGATGTCTGTCACCTCAACCTGCACAAAACCTTCTGTATCCCTCACGGTGGTGGTGGTCCTGGAATGGGTCCAATTGGTGTAGCAATTCACCTCGCCCCCTTCCTCCCCGACACTTCTATTGCTCAAATCAGTAGCGATACTCATCCCTCACTCCTCACTCCTCACCCCTCCAATATTGGCGCTATCTCCGCTGCACCTTGGGGCAGTGCTAGCATCCTGACAATTTCTTGGATGTACATTGCCATGATGGGGGGCGAGGGATTGACAGAGGCGACTAAAGTGGCAATTCTCAACGCTAACTATATCGCCCGTAGATTGGAGCCACACTACCCCGTACTGTACAAGGGTAAGGCTGGTTTCGTTGCCCACGAGTGTATTTTAGATCTGCGATCGCTCAAGAAAACTGCCGGAATTGAAGTCGAAGATATTGCCAAACGCTTGATGGACTACGGCTTCCACGCCCCGACAATTTCTTGGCCCGTTGCAGGGACGATGATGGTAGAACCCACAGAAAGCGAATCGAAGGAAGAATTGGATCGATTCTGCGATGCCATGATTGCGATTCGGCAGGAAATTGCCGAGATTGAAGCAGGCAAAGTCAGTCGGGAAGATAATTTATTAAAAAATGCTCCCCATACGGCTGAAAGCCTGCTAGCAAGCGATTGGCAACATCCTTACACCCGCGAACAAGCCGCCTATCCCGCCCCGTGGACGCGAGAACATAAGTTCTGGGTTGCCGTGGGACGAATTGATAGTGCCTTTGGCGATCGCAATTTCGTCTGTTCCTGTCAACCGATGGAGGCGTATAGCTAGGGGTGAGGAATGAGGAGTGAGGAGTGAGGGAAAAAGTCAAACATTCTACTTCTACTACCTATTATGGATGGCGAAGCTCAAACCTTAGCTCTAAGATTCTCTCACTCCTCGCTCCTCATCCCTTTTCATGCCTTCTACTACCAACTCATCCCCAGGCTTGTACACTTCCAGATTGCTGCGGCAGTTTCTAGAACGGCACGCCGAACAAGAGTATGTCAGTTTGGGGGAGTTGGTGGCAGAATTGGGCGATCGCGCTTATGGTCCTTTACTGGTCATCTGTGCTTTACCAGAAGCATTACCCCTACCTGTGGCGGGTGTATCGGCGATTATCGCTATCCCCTTAATGCTGGTTTCGGCGCAATTAAGTTTGGGTTTTTCTCGTCCCTATCTACCAAAATGGCTGGTTAAACGGCAATGGAAGCAAAAAAATTTAGCTAAGGTAGTAGAGAAAGGACTGAATTACCTCGCAAAAGCTGAAAAAATCGTCCGTCCCCGTTGGGGTTTTATTACTTCGCGATTGGCACAAAGGTTATTAGGATTATTTATTTTATTGATGGCGATAATTATTGCCTTGCCTATCCCGTTAGGAAATATGCTACCCGCGATCGCGATCGTTGTCATTAGTCTAGGTATGAGTGAAGGTGATGGCTTACTCGTCATTGTGGGAGTCCTGGCAGCTAGCATTATTCTGGCAGTTATGGTCAGCGCGATCGGTTTTGTTGCTAATAGTGTGAGAAGTTCTTTTCAACAACTCCGACAACAACTTAATTTTTAGTTATGCTATTTGCTGTTAGCTTTGCTTTTTCACCGCGCAAACTGGAGATAGTCAAAAATAATATACTAATCGTCAATCCTAAAATTGCGTAATTAGGAATTGAGGCAAGAGTAATTTGTAGCAAATATGGCATTTTTGGTGTTTCGGTAGCGAAATAATACAGAAAGTAGTTGTAAAACAAATGGGTATGAACGATCGCGCAAACACATCCCAAACACCAAAAGCAAAATTCCGAACGAGTCAAACTTTGAGATTTGATTTTGGCTACAAGGTAGTTGAGTAGAAAAGCGATCGCTAAAACCAAAATAGTCGTACTTTGTTGCTGCGAATAGACTGCAAGCGTGCTGAGACAGGCAATGAGGCTGACTTCAGATAAAGCAATTTCGTTTGAATTTGATTTTTTTCGTCGTTTGTAAAAATAAACCAAAATCGCTCCAATAATAATAGCTAAGCAAATACCAAAACTTAATTTGACTGCCAAAGAACTACGAGGGAATATTCGCGCCAAAACCACCTCTAGATCGATTCTAGTATATGAAGTATGAATGGAATTCCAGTAGTTATTCGACCAAATATCTTTTCCCGATTTAAATAATTTCAAAAATCTCAATATAGAATTCTTAGTAATTAATAAACCAATTCCACTTAGCACGAGAGAAACGACCGCACTACAAGCCACTAAAGAAAATCGTCTTTTCCACAAGAAATAAGGTAAAAAGAAAATAGATGTCGTTGGCTTAATTGTACTAATTCCCAACAAAACTCCTGCCCAGATATTTTTGTTCTTCTGTGCCAGAATAACCGTCCAAACTACGAGTGTTGCTACAATAGCGGCAAGATTTCCCAAAGTGAGACTATAAGTTACACCAAAAAGTAACGCGCAGCTAATAAAACAGGTTGCTTGAATTGCTTTCGAGTGAGATTTAACTAAAACAATACTTCCATATAGTAGAAAACTCACAGCCACTAGGTTAACAATCAAAAATATTTTTTCTGCAACAGGGAAAGAAAGATAACTCAGTGGCAGAATTAGAGGAATAGTATTAGGTGGATAAACAAATGGTGCTGCATCAAGTTTGATTCCTTCTGGACTGATAGCAGCAAAATCTTTAATAAAAGTCTTAATGAATGCATCAGCGTGATATGGATTGAGGCGATCGCGAACCATCTGACTAGCTGTATAAGACCAGCGCAGATCGTCAAAATATGCAGTAGATGTTGTCACTTGATTGTATAAATCCAAAATCTCCTTAACTAGAGGATTTAATGCGATCGCTAATACTAAAGAAATTGCACCAAGACTGAGCCATTTATTCCTGAGATATAGCCGCAATCTTTTCATAGCATTATTTTGGAGGAAGCCATTTCGATCTAAGTTGTTTTCTGTTGGCTGCTGTCTGAAGACAATTGATAGAACAGTAATTATGGCTAAAGGTATTGAGAGTAATACTAAACAGCTTTTAATACTAAATTGAAGCTCGGCGAAATGATTCATGCTTTCAACCTTATTGGTTATAACACGGAATTTACCACATGGCGATCGCAATTACTTATCTTAAGTCTCAGTTTCCTCGATCGCTTGTTTGCTTAATCAAAAACTCCTTCCTTAGATTAATACATAACGCTATTTATTCATAGGTAAGTGCGAGATTTGAACTTCTACCGTCATGAGAATAAAATAAAAATTTACCGCGCAGTAGGTAATACGCAGCGGTGTAAACGAAAAATCTAAATTTGATGAGTTTTAACTTCAGAGCTGCTAATTGCTTTTCCAGAAAAAATCTGATTTTTTAAGATTTTGATTAAAAGTATTTTTAATCTTAAAATAAGATTTATAGCGTTTCCCATGCAGGTGTAATATATGCGTAGGGGCGCACGCACAGTGCGCCCCCTACAGATCTATGTACCTCATTTAACTGAGAATGGCTATATTGTTTTTTTATCTCACTAATTGTAAAGTTAATCCAATCATACCCCCAGCTAGAACTAGCCAAGCAGAATTAATCTTGAAACGGAAAACAGCGATCGCGCTGGCAATTGCTAAAACTACAGTCACGATATCTATTAATGCCGTGCGTCCCAAAGTATACGAAACAACAACCATTAATCCCAAAGATGCGGCATTTACTCCATCTAAAAAACCACTTACCAAAGTAGATTGGCGTAGTTTTGGAACCCAAGGATTGATAATACTAACTAGTACAAACGCAGGTAGGAAAATTCCGATTGTAGCGGCGATCGCTCCTGCATGACCAGCTAAAAGATAGCCGATGAAAGTAGCAGTGGTAAATACGGGACCAGGGGTAAATTGACCGATTGCGACTGCATCTAAAAGCTGTTGAGATGTTAGCCACTGATTGCGCTCAACCAAATCTCGTTGCAAAAATGCCAGTAAAACATAACCACTGCCGTACAGTACTGAACCAATTTTGAGGAAAAACAGAAACACATTCACCCAGCCTACAGGTGGAGTAGGGGTTGTATGACCTGCTTGTGCCAGCGGAAAAGATAGCGGCAACAGCCAAGCTGCCGCATTACCCCGACTGCGCCCCAGACTTTTTACCAACATCACACTCAGTCCTGCCAGTAACAGCAATACGATTTCATCCCAGCCAAAAAAAAGGCAGCTATGACTGCTACTGCTGCTATTCCCGTCGGTACATCCTTAATCGCTTTTTGACCTAACTTCCACAATGCTTGTAAGACGATCGCGATGATAACGGGTTTGATACCGTAAAGCAATCCTTCAGCTTGGGGTAAAGTTTGGTATTGCTTATAGGCGATCGCCAATACCCAGACGATCGACATGGCAGGTAAAATAAAGCAGGTTCCCGCAATAATCAAACCGCGCCATCCTGCCCGTTCGTAGCCGATGTGAATAGCTAGTTCTGTAGAATTGGGTCCGGGAATTAAGTTAGTTACGCCCAGCAAATCGAGTAGTTTCTCGCGACTCATCCACTGCCTGCGCTTTGCCACCTCATCATCCATCATGGCGATATGCGCGGCGGGACCACCAAAGGCGATCGTGCCTAACTTCAGAAATACTGCTGCTAATTCTCGCAGTCTTTGCTTTTTTTGCTGCGAATTGAGGGCAGCATAGGGAATTTGCCGTTCTGCTGATTGAATTCCTTCAGTTTCCTGAGACATCGGTTATCAGTTATCAGTTTTTCTACAATTTCGCCAACGCTTTACGAGCGATCCGAGTCACGTACAGAGTTACCGTTACCGTAGCAATAAAACCAATTATCCGAATTATCCATACGACAGTTGAATTGGTGGGGCGATCGCTACTGTTAAGTGTGGCAAGGCTACTTGCTAGAGAACCAAGATAAACATACATGATTGTCCCAGGCAACATTCCCACCGAGCCAAGGAAATAATCTTTGAGTGAAACTTGAGTGATGCTCAAAGCGTAGTTTAACAGGCTAAAGGGAAATATAGGTGAAAGTCTGGTTAACAAAACAATTTTGAATCCCTCTTTTCCGACTGCCTCGTCAATGACTTGAAATTTTTGATTTCCAGCAATTTTTTTGGCTACCCAGCCCCGTGCTAAATAACGCCCAACCAAAAAAGCTGCGGTGGCTCCCAAAGTCGCACCGATAAATACGTAAATTGAACCGAAAATTGCTCCGTAAACAACTCCTGCGCCCAAGGTAAGAATTGTGCCTGGAATCAAAGCAACTGTGGCAATGACGTACAGCAAGATAAACGCGATCGCGCCTATAGCACCAAGATTTTCTATTCCTTGCAAAGTTTGCCGTAACAGTTCTGGTAAATTCAACCCCATCATGCCGAGACTTGAATTGTACCGCTACCACTCAACCCAAAAGCAGCATGAATTGCCTGGAGTGCGGCAACTCCTTGTTCTTGAGCGACGACACAACTAATTTTAATTTCGGAAGTCGCGATCATTTGAATATTGATTTGTTGTTGTGCCAAGGCAGCAAACATCTTTGCCGCTACTCCTGGTTGACTCACCATCCCCGCACCAACGACGCTGACTTTAGCGATCGCCGTATCTACCACGACTTGTCCCCAACCATAGTCTGGTGCTGCTTGTTCTAAGGCTTGTTTCGCAGCTGCCGCGTCCATCTGCGCTACCGTGCAAACAATATCTCGCTTTGGCACGCCATCTACAATCCGACAGCGTTGAGATTGAATAATCGTATCCACACTAATATTCTCCCGCGCCAACAATCCGAATAATCTCGCCGCTAATCCAGGGCGATCCGGTACTTGGAGAATTGCTAAACGGGCTTGGTTGATGTCTAGAGCCACACCGCGAACGGGAGAATTCGGAATTCGGAATTCGGAATTCGGAATTTGGAAGTCGGAGTGATTTTTAACTTCTAACTTTTGACTTTTGACTTCCTCCCTGTCTACTACCACTCTCTCTTCTGCGATCTCAAAAGCCTCTCGCAGGGCTGCGACAGCGCGATCGCCGTCGGTTGCATCAATAACGCAACTGACTTTGACTTCTGAGGTAGAAATCATTTGAATGTTAATTCCCGCCTCTGCTAGGGTCGAAAACATTTGCGCCGCTACCCCAGGACGACCGATCATGCCTGCCCCATCGATGCTGACTTTGGCAATGTGCGGCTGCACCATCACTTCTGCTTCCTCCGATTTCGGGTCGGGATGGGAGCGTAACACGGGTGCGATCGCGGCGGCGACTGCTTCCGTCTGCTTGAGTAGTGAGGTCGTGACGGTAAAAGCAATGTCATTGCTGTTACCTTCGTGGATCGACTGCACGATCAAATCTACGTCTAAGCCTTGACGGGCAATCTCGCTAAATAGCCGTGCCGCTATTCCTGGGCGATCGGGAACGCGCAGCAAAGCGATTCTGGCTTGATCTGCGTCCAGTTCTACCCCATCAACTGGACGGGCAATTTCTAAATTTACCAGCGGACGGGGTTGAGGTTTGGGCGAAACCACCCAAGTGCCAGGGTCGCTCGTCCAACTGGAACGCACGACTAGCGGTACGCCGTAATTACGAGCAATTTCTACCGCTCTCGGATGCAAAACCTTTGCCCCCAAACTGGCAAGTTCTAGCATCTCGTTGCAAGTAATTTCTGTCATCAACTGCGCTTCTGGTACGAGACGGGGATCTGTAGTCAGAATGCCGGGAACATCTGTATATATTTCGCAACAATCGGCACGGAGTGCTGCTGCTAGTGCTACGGCTGAAGTATCGGAGCCACCGCGTCCCAAGGTAGTAATTTCTAATTCTTCCGTGCTGGTAATCCCTTGAAATCCGGCAACAACAACGACTTTACCAATTTGCAGTTGCTTTTCAATCCGAGATGTTTGAATGTGTAAGATCCGCGCCCGCGTGTGTTCTGCTTCAGTTACAATGCCTACCTGAGCGCCCGTGAGCGAAATTGCTGGTTGTCCTAATTCTTGTAATGCCATGCTCAACAGGGCGATCGTCACCTGTTCTCCTGTTGAGAGCAACATATCCATTTCCCGGCGACTGGGATTAGCGGAAACCTCGTGCGCTAGTTTGACCAGTGCATCGGTAGACTTACCCATCGCAGAAACGACAACCACCAAAGAGTTGCCTGCTTTCACTGTTTGGAGAACGCGATCTGCCACAGCTTGAATGCGTTCCACCGAACCGACCGAAGTACCACCGTATTTCTGGACAATCAGAGCCATAACTGTGAAAAGGGAGCAGAGGTAAGGGAGCAGGGAGCAGAGGGGACAAGGGAGACAAAGGAGCAATTCTAGCTACTAGTCACCAGCCACTAGTCACTATTAAGATTAGCGCATAAGATTAGCACGAATTAAGGAGCGATCGCCTCTCCCTTACAATTGCTCGATCGATTGCATAAATACGGGGCAAAGATCGCCGATGCCTTTGACTAGCGGTAGGGTGACGATAAAAGTCGTACCTACTCCTACCGTGCTTTCTAAGGAAATCTTGCCGCTATGGGCCTCCACACATTTTTTTACAATTGTCAATCCTAAACCAGTCCCAGGAATCTTATCGACATTATGAGCGCGAAAAAAAGGCTGAAATAGCTGTGCTTGGTCTGCTGGGGGAATACCGATTCCTCGATCTTGAAATCGAAAAGTCACGGTTTTTTCTTCAGCCGTGACTTCAAACTTTACCTGACCTCCAGGAGGAGAATATTTAATTGCGTTGTTGAGTAAATTACTTAAAATGTGTTTTAACAAACTCTCATCCCAGACCGAACCATGCAAGCGATCGCAATGGTGGCAATGAAAAGTTAAGATCGAGTCTTTCGCATTAGTACTTAACTTTGCTTCCTCTACGAGTTTGCTGCAAAACTGCTCCAATTCCATTGGAATGAGCTTGCATTTGAGTTTGCCTGCTTCAGCTTGACTCAAAAGTAGAAATTCATCTAATAGCTTAGCCATATCGCTAATCGCAGAGCGAATCAATTGAAAGTGAGCGAATTTTTTTTCCTGGCTCAATTTTTGGTCGTTATTTTGTAACAATCCAGTTGCCAGCAAAATTGTTGTTAAAGGACTGCGAAAATCGTGCGAGAGGATGGAAGCAAACTCAGATTTAAACTGATTCATTTCTTTGGCTTTAACGAGTTCGGCAGTGCGTTCCTGCACGCTAACTTCTAAAGCTTGATTGACTGTTTTTAAAGCTTCCGCGACCTGCTTGCGTTCGATCGCATAGCATAAAGAACGTATCAGCACGCCTGAATTTACCTGTCGCTTAACAAGATAATCCTGCGCTCCCTGGCGGACTGCTTCTAGAGCCAGATCGTCATCATTCGTATTTGTCAGCACGACGATGGGAAGACTGGGAACGGCTTTGAGTAATGGTATGAGCGATCCTAACCCGGCGCTGTCCGGTAGAGTTAAGTCTAACAACACAACATCAAAGCAATTTTCTTGCAATCGGTCGAGCGCTTCCTGCAATCGCTGGACGTGTACTAGTTCAAACTGCTTGACCGGAGACTCCTTCAGCAGCTCTCGCATGAGTCTGGCTTCTGCCAAGTTGTCTTCAATCAACAGAACTTTTACCGGAGTCATGGTGAAGTCGGAAGTCAGAAGTCAAAATTCAAAAGTGAGAAATTGTAGGGGTGGGTTTTTTGAGTATACCTGTATCAAAACAAATAATTCAGTGGTTAAACCCGCCCGTACAGCAGTCAAAAGTCAAAAGTGAGAAATTGTAGGGGCGGGTTTTTTGAGCATATCTGTACCAAAACAAATATTTCAGCGGTTAAACCCGCCCGTACAGTTGTAGCGGCGGGTTTTTTGAATAAACTCGTGAAATAGCAAAGAGTTCTGGAATTAAACCCGCCCGTACAGCAGTCAGAAGTGATACCCATAATTATCGGGATACGCACAATTAGCTTATAGGCAAAGTTACAGTAGAAAGCCAAAACTCTTCAATTCCTTTCACGATTTGAAATAATTGGTTGAGGTTGCGGGACTTGGTAATGTAGCAGTTGACGTGTAAATCGTAGCTATGACAAATATCTTCCTCATTTTTGGAGGTAGTTAAGATCACGACAGGGATGCGTCGCAATTGGGGATCGGCTTTAATTTCTGCCAAGACTTCCCGACCGTCTTTTTTAGGCAAGTTGAGATCGAGCAGAATTAAATCTGGGTGGGGTGCGTCGGTATATTCCCCTTCTTGACGCAAAAAAGCGATCGCATCCATCCCGTTTCGTACAGATAAAACTTGGTTGGGGATGGTACTGCGTTTGAGTGCTTCTTCCACCAAGCGGACATCAGCTTTATTATCTTCCACTAGGAAAATGGTTCTGAGTTTTTCTGCCGTGCCTGTACTCATATTTCTTACCTCCGGCGGGAATTGTAAAGTAGAATGTTGCACCTTGACCTAATTCTGAAGCCACCCAAATATCTCCTCGATGGCATTCAACAACTTTTTTGCAAATTGCCAAACCCATTCCCGTACCAGAATATTCATCTCTGGTATGCAAGCGTTGGAAAATGACAAAAATGCGATCGCTAAACTGGGGATCGATACCAATCCCGTTATCTTTAACTGAAAATAACCAGGCATCTTCTAATGGTGAGACACCAATATGAATAACAGGTGGCTTGTCGCTACGAAACTTGATCGCATTTCCAATCAGATTTTGAAATAGCTGAAGCATTTGGGTGCTATCTGCTAATACTGTTGGTAGCGGATCGTAAGAAATCGTAGCACCTGTTTCCGAAATTTTGCCTTGCAAGCCACTGAGAGCGCGTTTTAAGGCTACCTCCAAATCTACGGGTTGAAATTCGACATTCTGTCGATCTACCTTGGAATAAGCTAGTACGTCATCTATGAGCGTCTGCATCAGGCTAACTCCCGATACTGCATAGTGGGACTTTAAAACTTTCTAAGCCCAAATATAGCCGAACTTAGCTCTGTGAGAGGCAAATACATCAACATGCTCATTAAGCCAGCGGACCAAACGAAACTCGACTGCGGTGCGGAATGCCTCCAATGCTTCGGCAAAGGTTTGTAAGGGTTTGGTTGCCCAACGTCTGCGGAATCCGCCGGTCAACTGATGCCAAAGGATGAAGGTGTAAGCGATGAACACTAAAACCCAATGACGCTTCATACTCAGAGCATCCCGAACTTGATACTCACTCAAACCCAACCAGCCCTTGGCTTCTCGATAGAAGACCTCCACCCAGTTGCGAGCAGAATATGTTTGAGCTACCCAAGCCGCACTGACTTGGTTGTCAGAGGCATTGGTGAGAAAGTAATCCACCTCCGTCGCTTGCTCGAAACTAGAGGCATTGAGTTGAATCGCCAGCCAGCGAGTGCCTTCGAGCTTCGGAACGTGAACTGGTAACAGCGCCACCCAAACTGTCCGGGGCTGCTCCAGATTGAGTTGCACAGGTGTGAACTGCTCCACTGCCAAGGTTTGAGCAATAGCTTCTAATCCCTGCTTACGAGCAGACTCATCACCTGATGTTTGAGCAGTAACTTGGCGGTTTTTGGCGATTGCTGCCACGTAAGTTAGGTTTCTCGACTCCAACTGCTTGAGAAAAGGCGTGTTATTACCGTAGCCTGCATCAATTACAGTCACACCCGGTCGATAACCGCGCTTCAAGCATTGGTCAACCAAGTCTAGAGCCAGGTCAGGTTTTTTCTGGAAGTTGGGGTCTGCCTTGCCTTGCTCGAATAAACTTGCGTGTTGATAGAGTGCAACATCTAACGGCAGACGTCGCACTCCATCATACAAGTAGGTAGTCAGCAGCACAATACCATTGTCAGTCTTGCCAATCTCCCCAATGTACTGCCGTCCTACCCCATCAGTAGCCGCACCACTTTTGCGATGTCCCGAATCATCTACAATCAATGTGAAACCTTGACTCGGGGTCGTCTGGCGACACTGGTGCATCACCTCCAACCGCCGATTATTTAGCTTGACTTCATCCCAAGGGGCATTGTTGAGAAAATGTCTGAGGCTGTTGTAGGAGCCATCTACTGTATTTGTGACCAGTTGGCTCAGGTTTTTGCGCTGACTCTCACCCAGCAGTCCCCCTAGATAAACACGAAATTCCTGCCGCTGCTTCTGACGCGAAAATACATCATCAAACCGACGACACCAGTTCTCAAAGCACTGCGGCATCGCTGCTGGTACTTGATCTTTCACCTTACGTTGCTCCTGTCGAGACTGACGTAAAACGCAACTCCTACCCGCATTCTAGCTCAATTTGCTCCATCTTTCTTACAAAGTCCCACTAGCTAATAAATTCTCTAGCATCTTCGTCTAGCTGTTCTTGATAGCGCATCTCTAACAACTGGACGTAATTTGCAACTTGATTTAATGGTTCTTGCAAGTCGTGGGAAGCGACGTAAGCAAATTTTTTCAGTTCGGCATTAGAACGTTCTAAGTCGTATGCGATTTGCGAGAGTTCTTCTGCTTGTCTTAAAACTACCTCAATTGTGGCTTTACGCAAATCGATCGCGGCTTTGATTTCTACTTTTTTCCACGGCAAAGATTTACCCTGTACAGTTTCTTGCCACAATTGAAAGGATTTGCGGGGAGACAAATATACGCTGTCATTTTCCTGACCGAATTCAAATGCCTCATGCGGATTACCACCCCAATTGACTGTTTGTATGACTTCAGGACGAAACCATAAAATGTAGCTTTTATCGGCGATAGGAATTGCTAACAAACCGCTAGCAACATGTTTGTAAATTTCTGCTTCTGGAAATACTAGTGGTAGGGTATCCGTGTAGAAAATTTCCTCATCTCGAAATTGATGTTTTAACCACTGTACGATGACATTTAAGTTTTCCGGCTTTGGAACTTGCCCAATTGTCGTCCATTCGTTATTAAAACAGATGGCGGCTCCTTGAGCATCAACTAATTCTAATAAGTTCGGTTCTTGTTTAACTAAACCATCAATCCAGTTTTCGGCTTGCGACATATATTCGACTAGTTGCGATCGCACATATGTGATGTGAAGGTTATAGTCGTAATCGTCTGTTTCTTCTATTGCCGAAATTTCTGCAAAAATCATCCGTCCGAGAAACTCACAAGCTTTACGTAGTTCGTAAGATACATATTTAGGCGATCGATGGTGACAAGCAATTAATCCTCAAAGTTTGTCTTCTTTAATTAAAGAAATTGTTAAAGAAGCACCCACTTCCATATTATGTAAGTACTTAAGATGACAGGAAGACGCACTTCTTAAAGTTGAATGAGTCAAATCTAGCGGACGTAAATTTGTCGGGTTAATTAAAGGAAAAAGTTCTACTGGTTTAGCATGAGCGTTGGGAATTATTCTAATCCAATTGGAACAAAACAGTTTTCTCGCTGGTTTAGGAATATCCGACTCGGGAAAGTGCAATCCTAAATAAGCTTCCATATCATCTAATTTTTCTTCGGCAATGACAACACCATGTCCGTCATTGTCAAATTTATAGAGCATTACGCGGTCAAATCCCGTGACTTTACGTACTTCTTGAACGATAACTTGACCGAAATCTTGTAATTTTGTTGTTGTTGCTAATCGATTAATTGAGGCTCTAGCTAGATGATAAAAACTTAAAAATGGAATGTTTTCTTGAGTTAGAGCTGGCTCTAATTCTAAAATCAGTAATTTATCTCGATTGCGATGAAATATGCCGTCAAATACTACGTAATCGTCTCCTTTGACTCTCAACCAAATTTTTATAGGGTTGAGCAGATCGAAATTTTCTTCTGCTAGTCCTATTTTGATCCTTTCTATTTGGTAAGGGTCGAGCAAATCTTCTAGATTCTGCAAAACCAATTCTTCAGATGAAATTCCAAAAACAGAAAATGCATTAGTACTGACTTGTAAAATTTTGAGGTTTGGCTCTTCTAAAACTACAATGACTCCATGTGGTTGAATTTGGTTAATTAGTTGAACTGGTTCTTCATCCCAAAGGGAAAATTCAACATCTTTTAATTGTAAGTTTTCTGACACAAAGAGCCTCCCTGAAAGTCAAAAGTTAAAAACTAAAAGTCAAAATACTGGATATATTGCGCAAGTTTTTGTTGAGTTTAAGCACAACACTAGAATTAAAAGCAAAATAAAATATTGTCACAATGTAGTTTTTCTAGTAGTTTAAATTGTGACACTACTAGCTCTATCCGTAATATTTATTGGTAAATCTATATAGGTAAATTTATGGAAAGCTGTTGCTTTTCTCTAGTTCCTCAAATGTGACTTGCGCCAACAGCTTAACATAACGTTTTTCATTATTAAGTCAAATGTTAAGAAAAAGTAGTAGTTTTTGAATTTAGCGGCTAATTATGATGGGAAATAGCTGCATTTTTGCAATACAAAAGTAGATTGGGTAATTGGTAAATGGTAATTGGTAATGGGTTTACAGGTTGAAAAGCGCGATTATTATTTAGTTGCTAACCCTTCGTCGTGAATTATTTAGAAAATATTAAAAATGGCAGAATTGGGAAATAGTTCGTGCTATTTGCTAGCAAGCTAAAAATCAAGTAAGCTTGACTAATTTATCGCCATAATCTGTCGTTATTCTAAGCGATCGCGATTTTATAGTAGCGATTTTATAGTAGTGTGGGCATTGCCCACCTATACTCAATTGGCTTTTATCTACAGCAAATTAGTTAAGCTAACACGCAAATTATTAAAAATAGCTGCAATATCGCTAATTCAGCCAATAAGAGTAAATACTTAATCTCATCAAGAATTGCGAAGCGCGAGCGTAGTTATCGCCCCTTCACAAGCCATTTCATCCTACTGTTCCTCAAAGTAATAGAATGAAGATCTAGAATTGCAGTTGCAATGTAGTTGCATTGAGTACAGATTCCGTAACAATTTCTACAGAATTGGTGACATAAAAATCTGTATTCATGAAGAGTTTGTCATCTTGACCCAATAGAAAGCTTTCTATGAGTTCTTCGATCCGCTTCTTAATGTGCGCCCCCGACCACTATGATGTGGACTACGTGATTAACCCCTGGATGGAGGGTAACATTCACAAGTCCTCCCGCGATCGCGCCGTCGAACAGTGGCAAAAGTTGTTCCACGTCTTGAAGGAACAAGCCGTTGTCGATTTGGTGCAACCGCAACCAGGCGTACCAGATATGGTATTTACTGCGAATGCAGGCTTGGTTTTGGGGGATACAGTTGTCCTCAGCCGTTTCTTCCACAAGGAGCGTCAGGGAGAAGAACCATTCTTCAAGCAGTGGTTTGAGTCCAAAGGTTACACGGTACACGAACTGCCTAAAGACTTACCATTTGAAGGTGCTGGAGATGCACTGCTAGATCGGGAAGGACGCTGGTTATGGGCTGGGTATGGCTTCCGTTCCGAACTCGATTCTCACCCTTATCTCGCCAAATGGCTTGATATTGAAGTGTTATCCTTGCGCTTGATGGACGAGCGCTTCTATCACCTCGATACCTGTTTTTGTCCCCTCAGCGGCGGTTATCTACTCTACTATCCTCCAGCTTTTGATTCCTATTCCAACCGTCTGATTGAAATGCGGGTTCCGGCGGAAAAGCGGATCGCGATTAAAGAAGCCGATGCGGTGAACTTCGCCTGTAACGCCGTCAACATCGACTCGGTAGTGGTGATGAATAAGGCGAGTGAAGATTTAAAAGCTCGCTTGACTAAATTGGGATTTCAGGTAATTGAAACCCCGCTGACAGAATTTCTGAAAGCTGGGGGAGCCGCCAAATGTTTGACGTTGCGGGTGACAGAACCAGTACGGGAAGAAGTCCACGCCAGCACGCCTGTGGAAAGCCGTGCTGTCCGTATGGAAGGACATTTACTCGATTCTGGCTTGATCAACCGCGCTTTAGATGCGATCGTGGAAAATGGTGGTAGCTTCCAAGTGCTGAATTTTAGCTTGGGAGAACAGCGACAAAGCACTTCTTCTGCCGAGGTGAAGGTGACAGCTCCTTCGCGCGACGTGATGGAAGAGATAATATCTCAGCTGATCGATTTGGGTGCTGTGCCGCGTCCGCAAGAAGTTTGCGACGTGAATATGGAACCCGTACATCAAGCGGGTGTAGCTCCCGATGATTTTTACGTCACGACGATTTATCCCACGGAAGTGCGGGTAAATTGCGAGTGGGTGAAGGTACAAAATCAGCGGATGGATGGCGCGATCGCAGTTACATTTAACTCTGATGGTAGTCCCGTGGCTCGGTGCAAGTTATTGCGGGATTTGGAAGTTGGCGAACACGTCATCGTCGGGATTGAAGGTATCCGTACCATTCGCAAGACGGAATCGCGGGAACAGCGCAACAAGCAGGAATTTAGCTTTATGTCTGCTGGAGTTTCCAGCGAACGCCGCGTCGAATTAGTGGTGGAACAAGTAGCTTGGGAACTGCGACAAGTGCGCGACCAAGGTGGTAAGGTCGTTGTCACGGCTGGACCCGTGGTAATTCATACTGGTGGCGGGGAACACCTATCGCAGTTAATCCGCCAAGGCTACGTGCAAGCTTTGTTGGGTGGAAATGCGATCGCCGTCCACGATATCGAGCAAAATATGATGGGGACTTCCCTTGGTGTTGATATGAAGCGGGGAGTCGCCGTACAGGGAGGACACCGCCACCACTTGAAGGTTATCAACACGATCCGGCGTTATGGCAGTATTGCCAAGGCTGTCGAGCAAGGCGTATTACAAAGCGGAGTCATGTACGAATGCGTCCGTCACAACGTCCCCTTCTGCTTAGCAGGTTCGATTCGGGATGATGGTCCTTTACCCGACACCGAGATGGATCTAATTAAGGCTCAAACCGAATATGCTCGGTTATTGCAGGGAGCAGATATGATTTTAATGCTCTCCTCAATGCTGCATTCGATAGGCGTAGGTAATATGACGGCTGCTGGGGTGAAAATGGTCTGCGTCGATATTAACCCCGCCGTAGTCACAAAACTGAGCGATCGCGGTTCGGTTGAATCTGTCGGTGTGGTGACAGACGTAGGATTATTCCTGAGTTTGTTAGTACAGCAGTTGGATAAGTTGACTAGTCCCTATCATTTGGTGCAAGTCTAAATAAACAGTGACTCCTGACCAGTGACTCCTGACCAGTGACTAGATAATGGTAGGGTGCGTTATGTAACGCACCCTACTACAAAGAATTTTTGTCTGTTGGGTAGCACAGCCGTGCTACCTATTTTTGTGGAAATCCGCAATGGTACGGTATGCACTCATGCCTAAGTTTACATATTTTAATAATAGGAATGATATTTACGCTCGGGCGATCGCTATCTGCAACTTATCCTCTGCTGGGTCAATATATAAAAGAAAAGATTATGCAACCTACGATTTCATCTTCCAACCGCGCTCCTCAAAACAATCCATTTCTCTCCCCTGGTGAGTACTATACTTGTCATATTTGCATCCCAGATTCAAATGAGCGGATGGCTGCAATTATGTTTAACAAGCGATATTATAGTTTTTTTAAATCAGTTAAAGACCGAGAAAAAGCCTTAAGTATGGTTGCTAAACTACAAGAAAAAGGAAACGATGCTTTAATTATTAAAAATCCGAAAGGATATTCAATTTGGGTTTTAGAACCCACAGCTTATTTAAGTAGGTCGAAACAATAAGAGTTCATAGTAGGGTGCGTTAAGTAACGCACCCTACTTCATTGAATTACGGTAAGAAGAACATGGCATAGGCAAAGAACCGAACATCCCCCTACGACTGCCTTTGATAGCCTGATATTGGGTTGAGCAAAGTCAACCCCCGACAAATAAACAGCTGTTGAGTCGGAAATTCAGTTAATCGCGATCGCGTTTGTAAGTGATACACATTAGCTAGAGATACAGCAAAGTTCGGAGGTAATTATGGCACTAGTACGTTGGGAACCATTCCGCGAATTTGAAATGGAACCATTCCGCGAATTTGGCAGCTTACAAAGAGAAATGAACCGTTTGTTTGACAGCTTGTCACCTCGCACTGGTGGTAATGGTGGAATGGCGTTCGTACCCGCAGCAGAACTGCAAGAAACACCAGAAGCAATTCACCTGAAACTCGAAGTTCCTGGAATGGAAGCTAAAGATTTAGACGTACAAGTAACGGCTGAAGCTGTAGCCATTAGCGGCGAACGTAAATCTGAAACCAAGACAGAAGAAAAAGGCGTAACTCGGTCTGAATTTCGTTATGGTTCGTTCCGTCGCGTCATTCCACTCCCATCGAGAATTCAGCATGAAAACGTCCAAGCTAACTACCAAAATGGTGTTCTAACTCTCACATTGCCGAAAGCAGAAGAAGAAAAGAATAAAGTTGTGAAAGTTAATATTGGATAAATTCTCAGTCAGGTAGGTGAATTCCTACCTGACTATTTACCGATCGTAGTACGAAGAGATGGGGCGAATAGAATTCGCAACTACACAGACAAAACCCGGATGGTGCGCGGGTTTAAAACCTCTGGTTTTTCTTGAGTCCGCCGTTGACTCGAATCGCGATCGCACCTAGCCGCTAAATTAGCAAAATTAACGCTTCGGTGTAACTTTCTCTTGTTCCCCTCTTTTCTCAAGGGGGGTTAGGGGGGATCGCTTGATGAGTAGCACAGTTTTTCGATCCCCTAACCCCCTTAAAAAGGGGGCTAAGAAAAAAGGCACACATGGGGTAAAATTAATATTTTCTTCTGCCGTCTGCCATTAGTTGCTTCAATATTCCTGGTACGGTCGATTGTAAGGCGTGACGGATCGCTTCCAATTGCTCTAAATCCACTTCGTTCGTCCATTCATCCATGAAGAACTTTTTGACTTCAATTGAGAGGACGCAAGCAGAATCGGGAAACTTTTGATGTACCCATCTGGGAAAATGTCCGCCGTGAAATTTGACATTTTCTCTTACGTCGAGTTGTCTGCCCAAATAGTCAAAATTGCGCAGATCCGAGAGAAAACTTTCGATCGCAGAATGCCAGCGATCGCGATCCAGCGTGGCAGTACCTAAATTGATTTCTGGATTATATCTCGGATCGGCAGGTTCAGCCTCTCGTCCCAAACGGCGATGATTGTAAGTATGCAGTTCAAATACAACAAAACGTCCGTGACGGCGTTCTAAATCTCTAAAAATTTGTTCTAAATTAGCATAAAAAGTATCGTATTCAGCCAAGGAACGGGCAAGAATTTCAGCTGATGGCATGGATTGCCAAACTTCCAAACCCCATGCATCTCTGGGGTGAATATAAACTGCTTTTTCTCTAGGACGGTTGAGATCTAATTCAAACCGCGATCGCTTCACTACAATTTGCGTATCTGCGATCGTCGTCCAAGCTGCCGTAAACGGGTCTTCTTCTCGCCAGCGATCGGCTTCACTGATGACCATTAAATCTGCAACTTCTTGTCTGACATCATGACCGTCATGTAAGGCTACAGCCGCGATCGCACCATTTCCAACTCGATCTAATACCCAGCAGGGATTCATCAGTTATCAGTTATCAGGGAACAGAAAGTAGACGGCAGCTTAAAAAGGATCGTATGACTTACTTTTAATAAATTGATTTTTCCTAACCTAGATACTCACCCATGTTTGATTTTCTCTTATGCAGTGTACTATAAACTGTAATGAATCACACTTTTTTCAACTTCTGATTTCTGTACGGGCGGGTTTACCAAAAAACTTTGTAGTGAACAGAAATTCTAGGTAAACCCGCCCCTACGACTTCTTTTGTGGTAGTCTGCAAACATGGGCAAGGTTATACGCGGTACGATCGCGGCTGGAGATGCAAGAACCGCCGCAGCCGGAATTGAAATGTTTCGCCTCGGTGGTAATGCTTTTGATGCCGCCGCCGCTGCTGTTTTAGCTTCATTTGTCACCGAATCATCTCTGACTTCTGCTGCTGGTGGAGGTTTTCTTTTAGCTCATACTCAAGCAAATCAAAATATTTTATTTGATTTTTTTTCCCAAACTCCTATTCATAAAAGACCTCACCAAGAAATTAATTTTTACCCCATAGATGTGAATTTTGGCGATGCCGTGCAAGAATTTCATATTGGACTGGGTGCGATCGCTACGCCAGGAAATATTGGCGGGATTTTTCACGTTCAACAAAAATTAGGAAAATTACCTTTTCATGTTGTTACCGAACCAGCAATTCACTATGCTAAATATGGTATAGAAGTGAATGAATTTCAAACTTATTGCTGGCAAATTTTACAACCAATTTTGACAGCTACCAAAGCAGCACGGCAAATTTACGCACCAAAAGGAGTGTTGCTGGAGGTAGGGGATAAATTATTCATGCCTGATTTTGCAGCAACTTTAAATTATCTTGCTGAACGAGGAGTGCAAGAGTTTTATCGAGGAGATATTGCACGGCAATTAATTAAAGATTGTCAAACTGATGGCGGTTACTTAACTGATGCAGATTTAGCACAATATCAAGTTATTGAGAGAGAACCACTGACGATTAACTATCGAGGAAATACATTATTAACAAATCCACCTTCTAGTTCAGGAGGAATTCTAATTGCTTTTGCTTTAGAATTGCTGTCTCAATTCGATCTTAGTAAAATTGGTTTTGGCACGCCGCAGCACCTACAAATTCTCACAGCAATCATGCGATTAACCGATCGCGCTCGAAAAGAAAAGTACGATACTAATGTTTATCAAACTAACATATCAGAAACATTTTTAGCTGCTGCTCAAATTAAAGAATATGCATCGCAATTAAATTCAGTAGTGAATAAATGGGGTAGTACCACCCATTTAAGCGTTGTTGACGATGAAGGTAATGCCGCGAGTGTCACGACTTCTAATGGAGAGGGTTGTGGTTACATTATCCCAGGCACGGGCATTATGCTAAATAATATGCTAGGCGAGGATGATATAAATCCGCATGGTTTTCATCAATGGCAAGAGAACGTCCGAATTTCTTCGATGATGTCGCCTACAATTGTATTAAAAGATAACCGTCCCGAAATTGTTTTAGGGTCTGGTGGGTCTAAGCGAATTAGAACGGCAATTTTACAAGTTATTTCCAATATTATCGACTTTCAAATGCCTGTAGATTTAGCCGTAAATAGTTCTCGCCTGCATTGGGAAGATAATGTCTTGAATCTAGAACCAGGATGGAGTGAAGAGGCGATCGCTAACCTCATTTCTACTGACGAGAAATCTCTGTTATGGAATAAGCAGAATATGTTTTTTGGCGGCGTGCATACAGTCATGGAAGATGAGTCGGGAATCATTTCAGGTGCGGGAGATAAACGCCGCAATGGTGCGATCGCCTCAATCTAAAGCCCTCTTGATTAAATGTCGGCTGGTAGGTGCGCACAGCTAGCTGTGCGTCCCTACATATAAATTAACCAAAGTCCCCCTTAAAAAGGGGGGTTGGGGGGATCTAACCTACCAATGTTTCCTCTTTAATTTTTGCCCCAAAATGTTCGACCAATAAGTCCCGTACTACTGATTTTAAATCTTCACAAGCAACTCGTTTCATCACCTCTTTACCTAAGTGGGCATCTTTACCAACCTTACCACCCATCCATATATCTACTGCCTCCACCGTGCGATCGTCTTTGCGCGTTTTCGTGCCGATAAAACCAATATCTGCAACTTGAGGTTGACCGCAGGAATTAGGGCAACCAGTCCAATGAATTCGCACTGGTTGAGTTAAAATTAACTCTTGTTCGAGTTCCTTAACTATTGCCAAAGCACGGTTTTTAGTTTCGATAATTGCAAAACCGCAAAATTCATTTCCAGTACAAGAAACCAAACCTCGATTTAAAGTTCCTGGTTCAATTGTAAAACGCTCTTTTAGCAAAGGCTCGGCTAAAAACGCACTCAAGCGCGTATCGGGAATATGGGGAATAATTAAATTTTGCTCGACAGTGAGGCGAATTTCTCCATTACCGTAAACCTCTGCCATTCGTGCCAGTTCAAACATTTCATTTGCATATAAACGACCGACAGGAATGTGCAATCCGACATAATTTAATCCTGTTTGTTTTTGCTGATAAACTCCAATATGGTCGCGTTTTTCCCAGTCAATTTCATCTTTTTCTGCGGCTGTGGCTAGTAGTTTACCAAACCGTTGTTCTACCTCAGCGCGAAACTTTTCTATCCCCCATTGGTTAATTAGATGCATCATGCGGCACTTTTGGCGGTTTTCCCTCGGTCCATTTTCGCGATAGACCATCATCATCGCCAGAGTTAAAGCAACCACATCTTCGGGAGGAATCCAAGCATCAAGGGGAATTGCGCTCACGTATTGATTGGGGGCAAAATAACCGCCGACAATGATGTTAAATCCCAGTGTTCCATCTTTATATGCTGGAAGCAAGCCGAGGTCATTGATTTCGGCGTGAACGGAGTTATCGCGACCACCAGCCACAGCTATGTTAAATTTTCGGGGTAAATCGCTCAGTTCGAGATTACCTTCACCGTTGTTGGTAATGGCATCTTGGAGAATGCGGCACAATCCCCGCGTATCAATCAGTTCGTTGGCATCAATTCCAGCTACAGGGGAACCCGTAATGTTCCGCACGTTGTCCATCCCTGACTGGACGCAGGTTAGACCAGCTTGTGCCAGTATCTTGATAATATCAGCAATATCTTCAATGCGGATGCCACGCAGTTGTAAGTTTTGGCGCGTGGTAATGTCTGCGTTACCTTGGTCTTGAAATCCCGCACCTTGGCAGTAGCGCTGTACGATTTCTGCTAGGACTCGCATTTGAGTGCTAGTTAAGATGCCGTTGGGTATCCGCATCCGCATCATAAACTTACCAGGAGTCACTGGACGATGGAAAAAACCCAACCACTTAAGTCCGAAATCTCGCTCGAACTCGTCCATTGCTTCCCAGCCAATTTGGGCGAAGTGTTCTAGTTCTTGTTTGAGTAATAGAGGGTGTTTCTTAGCTTTGGCTTGCTCGACTTTATTTAATTTCTGTTTTTTAACTGCTTGTGTCATCGATCTAGCCTACGAGAGTTACTTTAAAGCAAGTGCGATCGCATTTGCCCGTCAGATCGGGTTGTTCGGTAAAATCCTTTTGTTGCTAGATTATTCGGCTTCAGTAAAAGGGTTCGTAGGCTTTGTTACCGTTACTCTAATTTTGTTCGGGTTATCTGTCTTCAGAATTAGTGCATCTATCTCTAGTATCAATTTGAATCTACAGTTAGTAGAGAAATTTGATGGCGAATGCATTTAGATTGGTACGGAGACCACGGGTAAAATGACAGTAAATGTGGTTCCTACATCGACTTCACTCTCCACATAAATCTCGCCACCGCAGGCTTCAATACACTTTTTAGCGATCGCCAGTCCTAAGCCAGTACCAGGAGTGCTACCGACATTGCTGGCGCGGTGGAAGGGTTGAAAGAGCTGTTGTAAATCTGCTTTGGGAATACCAATTCCCCAATCTTGAATTTGAAAAGTTACCATTTCTGGTTGAGCAATTAAATTAAATTGTACGCTACTGCCTGCGGAAGAATATTTAATTGCATTGCTGAGGAAATTAGCTAAAATATGTCGCAGCAGATTTTCATCCCATAATGCTTTTTCTATTTCTCCTTGATAGGTGAAAATCAGAGCAATCTGTTTTTTGGCTGCACTCAGTTCTAGCGTTGCAACTAGTTCTCGGCAAAATTCTTGAATATCTAAATAGGTAGGTTGGCATTGAAGTTGTCCCGCTTCAGCTTTCCCCGCTAGAGAAACTTCATCCAACATCTGCGCCATATTTTTAATTGCAGCATTAATATGTTGAAAATGGGTTAGTTTTTGTTTTTCAGTTAATTTTTTTTCGCTATTTTGTAGTAATCCAGTTGCTAAAAGAATAGTTGTTAGTGGACTGCGAAAATCATGTGACAGCATCGAAACAAATTCAGATTTAAATCGATTCAGTTGCTTAGCTTTGTCTAACTCAACTGCACTTTCCTGCACCTGGGTTGCTAATGCTTGATTTTTGGCTTGTAAAGCTTCTGCTGCCTGCTTGCGCTCGATCGCATAACATAGCGATCGCACCAACAATTTAGCATCGATCTGCCGTTTAACTAAATAGTCTTGCGCCCCTTGTCGCACTGCCTCAATTGCTAATTCGTCATCGTTCATATTCGTCAGCACGACAATCGGTAAGCTAGGTGCTTGTTGCAGTAGTAGAGGTAAAGATGCTAAACCCTGACTATCTGGGAGAGTCAAATCTAGTAAAACTGCATCGTAGGGTTGTGACGATATTAACCCTCGATCCAGTTCTGCTAAGGCATCTCCCAATCGCTTGACATGTACCAGATGAAAGTGTCTGAGATTGGCTTGCCGCAAAATCTCTTGTAAAAATCTGGCTTCTGCCAAACTATCTTCAATTAACAAGACTTTTACTAAACTGGCAAGCATAGTTTTCTGGTTTTTCCCCCCTTTTAACAGTGACCAGTGACCAGTGACCAGTTAAATCGGTTATCAGTTATCAGTGAGTGACCAGTGACTAGTGTAGAGACGTTATATGTAACGTCTCTACACTAGTCACTGGTTATTGGTCGCCGATCGCTGATTTGATGGCAATGTAACGGTAGAGAGCCAAAACTCTTCAATTCCCTTGACAATCTGAAACAATTGGCTGAGATTGCGAGATTTGGTGATGTAACAATTGACGTGCAATGCGTAGCTATGGGCGATATCCTCGTCATTCCGAGAAGTCGTGAGGACTACAACAGGAATGCTTTTGAGTTGAGGATCGGCTTTAATTTCTGCTAAGACTTCTCGCCCGTCTTTCTTGGGTAAGTTGAGATCCAGCAGAATTAAATCGGGGCGAGGTGCATTTACAAACTCGCCCTCTTGACGCAAAAATGCGATCGCATTGACTCCATCCCGCACCGACATCACTTGATGCGGTACGGAACTATTTTTCAGTGCCTCTTCAATTAAACGGACATCTGCTCTATTGTCCTCTACCAAAAAGATCGTTTTGTGTTTTGCGTCCGTTTCTCCGCTCACGATCGCGCCCTCCTACGGGTAGCGTAAAATAAAATGTTGCCCCAGCTCCAAGTTGTGACTCTACCCAAATTCGTCCTCGGTGACACTCGACAATCTTTTTACAGATTGCTAAACCCATTCCCGTACCTGGATATTCGTCTCGTGGGTGCAAGCGTTGGAAGATCACAAAGATGCGATCGCTAAATTGTGGTTCAATACCCATCCCATTATCTCGTACTGCAAACAGCCACTCATCCTCTTCTTGACGCTGTGCCGAGATGTGAATTTCTAGTGGTTTGTCACTGCGGAATTTAATTGCATTACCAATCAAATTTTGAAACAATTGCATCAATTGGGTGCTATCTGCCATCACAGTCGGTAATGGATCGCGGCTAATTTTCGCCCCACTTTCGGTAATGCGTTGTCTTAAATTACCTAAAGCGCGATCTAAAGCCGTATCGACTTCCGTAAGTTCAAACTCAACTCCCTGCATTTCTACTTTAGAATACGCCAGCACGTCATCGATCAGCGTTTGCATTAAGCTGACTCCCTCGACAGCAAAATTAATAAATTCCTTCGCGTCTGCGTCAAGTTGCGCTTGGTAACGCATTTCTAACAATTGGACGTAATTTGCTACCTGATTTAGCGGTTCTTGTAAGTCATGGGAAGCAACGTAAGCAAATTTTTTCAATTCGGCATTCGATCTTTCTAAATCGGCGGCTAATTGTGCCAATTCGTCAGCTTGGCGCAGTACGATATTGACAATTGCTTTTCTTAGTTCCAGCGCCGCTTTAATTTCTACTTGTTTCCAGGGTAAAGACGTGAGGCTGACTGTTTCTTGCCATAATTGGAAAGATTTGCGCGGACACAATCGCAGTCCATTCTCTTGATTCAATTCGTAAGCATTATGAGGATCGCCGCCCCAATTCACTGTTTGAATCACTTCGGGACGGAACCACAATACGTAATTGCGCTTAGAAATTGGAATTGCTAATAAACCACTGGCAACATGTTTGAATCTTTCCGCATCGGGATAAACCTGTGCTAAAGAATCGGTGTAGAACACTTCTTCTTGAACGTTATTTTTCAGCCACTGGATTAAGAAATTTAAGTCTTCTGCTGCGGGAGTTTTACCAATCGTCGTGCAAGTATTGCCAAAACAAATTGCTGCACCTTGGGCGTTAGCTAAGTTGAGAAGATTTGGTTTGTGTTTAATCAAACCATCAACAAAGTTCTCTTCTTGAGACATATATTCGACTAAAGCTGACTGCACGTAAGCCAACTGTCGCCGATAGGCAAAATCTTCCGTTTCTTCTCTAGAAGCAATTTCAGAAAAGACCATCCGTCCCAAAAATTCGCACGCTTTGCGTAATTCGTAAGAAACATACATGGGTGTTTGATGGTGACAAGCAATTAATCCCCAAAGTTTTTGGTCTTTAATTAACGAGATCGTCAGCGAAGCACCAACACCCATATTATGTAAATATTCAAAATGACAAGCTGCGGCACTTCTGAGAATAGAATTTGTTAATTCTGTAGGTTCTTTGCTAATTGGATTAATTGCTGGTACGAGGGTTACAGGTTCGCAGCGACTATCGGGAATTAAACGAATCCAATTAGATGCAAATAGTTTTCTGGCTGGTCTGGGAATATCAGATTCAGGAAAGTGTAGTCCCAAATATGGTTCCATACTATCGAGTTTTTCTTCAGCAATGACAGAACCATGTCCGTCGTTATCGAATTTATACAACATGACGCGATCGAAGCCAGTCACGTTGCGAACTTCTTGGACGATAATTTGACAGAACTCTCTGAGATTTGAAGTTTCTTCTAAGCGATTAATAGATGCTCTAGCTAAGTGGTAAAAACTGAGGAAGGGAATATTTTCTTGGGCTAGCGCTGGTTCTAATTCTAAGATTAGAAATCCTTCTATATTGCGATGAAATATGCCATCAAATACAGAATATTCATCGCCCTTCTTTCGTACCCATAACTTAACGGGATTGATGATATCGAGATCTTCTGTTGCGGTTAATCCAGTCTGAATTCTTTCTAACTGAAAAGGATCGATAAAATCTGATAAAGGTCTTTGTAACATTTGTTCGGCAGCAATTCCGAACGTGGCGATCGCATTACTACTAATTTGTAAAATTGTCAGTTCCGGTTCTGCTAAAACAATTAAAATCCCATGCGGTTGAATTTGATTAAAAATATGGATTGCTGGTTCTTTTAGACGGATAATGTCGATACCTTGAGCTTGAAAATCGATGACCATATTGCTTCTCCTAAGTTGATGACGGGAGCAGCAATAGAGATGCGATCGCTCTTTTGATTTTTTGGCGATCGACCGTCTTGGTATTATCTAAATGTCGCTCCCGCAATGTATGAAAAAGTCCTTCTGCCTACCTGAATTCTGACCCCTTATCCTCCCCAGACTGTACAACCGTAAGGGCTGGTTTACCAAATATTTCTTTTTTCAGATCGAAATCTGGGCGAACCTGCACCTGCAATTCAATCTTTATTCTTCTGGGAAGTGTATCATGCTCGGCAAAACAAAATTCCGCGCGATCGCGTTTTGTATCTTAATTAATATGAGCTGATTTTGAAGGAATATAAACTTTTTATAAAAAGCTCAATCGAATTAAATTTTCTGTCACAAATATCTTCGTAATGCGAGGGCGGGTTTGTTTATATCTTGGTATGAAAATAGAGATTGTCGATAAACCCGTATCTACCAAATACTCGCTATGACATCTGGGAATGATTTAATTGCGGATGAACGCAGATAGATCCTTTTAGCTACTGGTGAGATATGTATCTAAATCTGGTACGTCTACCCAACTGCGCTGCTGGTGAGAAGCATGACTGAGATCCATTAATAATTGCGAGTAAACACCTTCACGGATGGAAGGAATTAGGGATTCTCCGCTATCAATTCCCTGTACCCATTGGTTAACTACGCGAATAAATGGAGCGATGCGTCCGTCTGTATAGGTTTTGTCAAATCCCAATCGCATTGGAATTTCCAATTCTGCTGGCGGTTGTCCGGCGGAAGCAGCCCAGAGGTGAAAGCCGTGGACGTAATCTTTTTGATTTTGACTGCACAATACTAAAGTACCGCGATCGCCATACACTTCTACTGAGTGGGTACGGTTGGCATACACTGCCGAACTAATGCTAACTTGGCAAGGCGTACCGTCTGCTAGTTCTAGCATTAGCATACAGGTGTCATCAGCATCTACTAGCTTCATTTCCCCTGTCAGAGGATCGAGTCGTTGAGGAATGCTAGTACTGAGCTGAGCGCACAGTTTTTGCACTGCACCAAATAACCAATTTATGTAATCGAAAGTATGGGAAGCCAGCGCCCCTAAAGCCCCACCTCCCATATCCTTACGAGAATACCAATTCCAAGGGCGGGAAGCATCGGCGCGACTGGGAACCAACCAATCAATTTTAATCAGCCGTTTTTTACCGACATAATCTTCAGCCAGTAATTCGGCTAACCTTTGCCATGCAGGGACGAAGCGATATTCAAAATCTAGGGTAACGACGAGATTGTTAGCTTTGGCTATGTGATACAACTCTCGCGCTCCTGTAGCTGAGAGCGTGGTGGGTTTTTCTAATAACAGGTGCTTTCCCGCTTGCAATACTGTCTTTGCCATTTCGTAATGTAGAAACGGCGGGGTAGAGATGCTAACTGCTTGGACTTCTGGTAGAGCGACAATCTCTTCTAGCGTAGGACTCGCATGGGGGATATTATGAGTTTGCGCGATCGCCTGAGCTTTGTCGCGATCGCGGTGATACACTGCTACAACCTGCGTCCGAGGATGAGCCTTAAACCCAGGTAAATGAACTTTTTGCCCAAAACCCGTTCCAACTACTGCCACACCAATTGAAGACATAACCCAATTTCATGCCACTGCTCTTTCTTCTTTCTTATTGTGCGACAGATAGGCAGTTATCAGGGAGCAGGGAGCGCACGAGTAGGGAGCAGGGGGGCAGAGGGAGCGCACGAGCGCACGAGCAGTTAATTCTAACTTTTGACTTTTGACTTTTGATTTACTAGTGAAACACTTCTGACTTCTCCCTCGTTTCTTCTATAGTGGAGTGATGATTTGCGGTTTGGTGTTGGGAAATGTCGGTTGGTTGTACGCTGTTGGCTTTGAGAATTTCCGCGTTGAAGCGATACCCTACATTACGCACAGTTTGAATTAAGCTTGGTTGGCGCGGATCGATTTCGACTTTTTTCCGCAATGACAAGACGTGAGTATCGATGGTACGGGGATTATCTATAGCATCAGGCCAAGCACGCCGCAGTAATTCGGAGCGGCTGAGGGGTAAACCTCCAGCTTGCGCCAAGACGTAAAGTAAACTAAATTCTTGAGGCGTGAGGTCGATGTATTCACCTTTGAAGTAAACGCGACGCTGGACTAGATCTATTTGCAAAGTGCCGTAGTCCAAGTAAGCTGGTGCGGCTGGCGTGCGTTGACGACGAATCAGTGCTTCGATTCGCGCTAAAAATTCCTGCATTCCAAAGGGTTTGCACAAGTAATCGTCTGCTCCTGCTTTTAAACCAGTGACAATATCCGCTTCGGTGTTGCGGGCAGATAGCATCAGAATCAGTGGTTGCTGTTGTTGCTGTAGCCAACGGCAAAACTCTGTCCCGTCACCATCAGCTAATTCAGCATCGAGAATTACTAGTGTGGGCTGGCGCGTTAAAAATACGTCTCGCGCTTGATAGAGACTAGCTGCTTGATATACTCGATAGCCTACCTGTTGTAAGTGCCAACTGAGTAGCGATCGCAGATGTGGATTTCCCTCTACAATTTCTATACAAACCGAGGTCACAGGTGCAAGATTCCTTTTATACGTGACTCTCAAGGTATCAAAGCCTGTGTCAAGCTTTTGTAACAGCTGCTACCTCAGTATCAACTCTCTGGCAGTCTTGACGAGCGAACAGACATCGGTTAATATGTTTTTCTAAAAATAAACTTAAAAAAACTTAATATTCTGAGACTCGATCGATAGCCCAAGCATCTAACTACAAATTGGTCAAGACCGACACACGGTAAAAATCGCCCTAGAGATACAAACTTTTTGGTATTAATTTAGTCTATGATGAAATAAATGAGACAAAAATTATATACAGTACAGTCATTCTTCGACTATTAGTTAGTATAGAGGACTCAAGATAAAATCGACTTGCTAAAACTGAATACACTCTTACTAAGAAGAAATTCATAATTTCTATGTCGCTCGTTCAGCGATCGCTGCTTGAAAAACTCAGCTTAGAGAAAACAACTTAAAAGTTTCATCCTGGCAAATCCCTTTAAGAAACACATTTTCAAGGCACAATCGATCCCTTCATCTTGCGCTATGTTACAAGATACTCAAACAATTCGCCACTATCAAAAACTGACCGATGCTCTGGTCGAAATGTGGCAAAGAGGCTATCGCACAGACGATTTACGTTTGTATTTAGACGGCTATCTCGCAGCCATGAGGCATTCCAACATCCTTGAACCCTATCTAATTCATCGTTTAGAGGAAGAAGCAACCCGCTTTCTATACGATCCGTATAACTTTGAAATGCCGGTTCAGCCAGAACCAGAATCAGACTACCGTTAAGTTATTGTAGATTGGCTCGAAATAGGATTCAGTGGAAAATCAGATCGAAATTTTGAATTTTGAATTAAATTGGGCTTTTTCCGAGCGGGTAAGGTCAAGCTTAGATCGGTCAGCTATTTATGCTGATGCTTAAAATTGGCTAAAAATTGCCAACAATTAAAAATACACTTTGTTGCAAATGAATAGGGGCATACAACTGTACGCCCCTATACGCATTTCTATCCAAATCGTTAACTGTTAAGAAGCAAGTGCGACTTCTACCATCTGTTGTAACTCGCCACTTTGGTACATTTCAATCAGAATATCAGAGCCGCCCACAAATTGACCGTTAACATAAACTTGAGGAATGGTAGGCCAATTGGAATACTCTTTAATTCCTTGTCGAATTTCATAGTCTGCTAAAACGTCAACAGTCTCGAAGGGAACTCCCAGAGTGTTAAGAATTTGCACGACATTGTTAGAAAAACCACACTGGGGCATCAACTTGTTGCCCTTCATGAAAACCAAGATTTTGTTTTGTTGAACGAGATTATCGAGTCGCTCTTTCAATTCTGGAGTCATAGCTGTTATTCCTAGTCTTGAGGATGAAGTATTAGCGCCTAGTAGAATTATGGGAGAAGCCAGCTTACACCACTTGGCTGACAGCTTGCCAAGCTTGGGGTGTGTAAGTCCTTAGTGCTAGGGCATGGATAGCTTCTGATGACATTGCTTGGTTGAGGGAGCTGTAGACGAGTTGGTGCTGTTGTACTCGTCCCTTACCTTCAAACTGGGAAGAAACGACTACTACTTGGTAATGATCTCCACCCCCAGTCAAGTCTTGTACTTGAACTTGGGCATCTGGGATCGCTACCTTAATCATTTCCTCAACTTGCTGAGGACTAATCATTTCAATTCCTAATTGCTGAACTCTTTTCTAATTTAACTATTTCTAAGGATAGATGAGCGATCGCCCCTTCGCTACTGTTTTGGTGTAGATTGTTCGGGAGGCTTAGCTTCACTCCGTTGTGGCGCATTACCAGTATCGCCAGTACGAGGAAAAGGCGCGTCAACAAATCCTAACTCGAACAGCTGTTGATAGGCTTTTTTGCCCAAATCTCTCGTTGGGTTTTGACTGTTAACAATCTGAACCAGCAGCGGTACGGCAAGTTCTGGCTTGTTTTGCGCTCGATGTACCAATGCCAGTTGGTAAGTCGCATCATCGCGCATTTGGGCAGTATCCAATGCTTTCTTACGCTGGCTATCGGCAATGCGATTGTCAATACCTTGAAAGTTACCAGCTAGCTGTTGGTAGAAATTAGACATTTGATTGAAAACCTGACGCGCCTCTTGCAACTTTTTCACCGCTGTGTCGTAGTTTTGAGAGGAGATAGCGCTGCTAGCCTCCGACATCAGCCGTTGACCTCCAGCCACGCTCAAAACGCTATTATTCTGAGCAGAAGGTTGAATGATGTTAGGATTTTTTGGATCTATAGGTTGAGCTTGGTTAGGAGTTGCTGGTGCTGGCGGCGTTTGCGCCTGGACGTAACTTGGGGACAGCAAAGTCATAGCTGCGATCGCCGAAAATAATGTTATGCAGCTATGGTAAAGGAAGCGTTGAGTTCCAGCAGAAATCATGGCTTAATTCCGTGCGCTAAAAAACACAAGACCGATTTTGAACTTCGGGTATCTTATCAGTTATCGGGGAGTCGGGAGCAGGGAGCAGGGAGCAGGGGAGAGTTTAGATATATTCCGCTTTTCTTCTGAACTTCTGACTGTTGACTTTTGAGTTTGTTCCCCAGTTGCGATACCTGAAGCTAGTGTTTTAAATAAAAGATTCTTTTCTTTCAGAGTATAGGGAAGGAGCGCTGTCTGGCTCTACGGTTGCTTGCGTCTTACTGCCCAACTGTTTAAGTGCTAGTTCTAAATCTTGTGTCAACTGCTTCGCATCTTTTTTAATCGAACCCGTGCTGTAATCTCCTACTTGGATAGGAGAACCAATACTAATCCTAACCTGAGATCTCCACGGTACGGTCGGAGGATTATAGTAAATACCGAGCGGTAATATTTTGACACCTAAGTTTGGCTGACTTGATTCGGCTTGTAGTGCTAGGCGAGCTAAACCAGGTTGAAGAGAATTCAGCGTACACTCGCGATTTTTTTTCAGGTCGCCACCTTCAGGAAAAATGACTAGCATTTCTCCTTGTTGTAGTAATTCTACGCCATGTCTGAGAGTAGCAATGGATGGACGCTTCACATCAACAGCAAACCCTCCGAGATGGCTAATAAACCATCCTTGGATACCCTTCATTTCGTCGATGGACACCATAAAGCGCGGATCTCGCCCGGTTGCAATCTTACCCACGATTGCAGGAACCATGAGCGCATCCCAACGAGAACGGTGGGTAGGTGCTACGATGACAGGACCTCCATTCGGCAAGTTTTCCGATCCGCTAACTTCAATCTTGTCAAAATAAAAGGGTAAGACCAAACGCCGTCCGATAGGATAGACTATGGGCGTTAACCAAGGCGAAACGTGAGAGCTTGCAGCCACCTTGGTCTTTTTAGTTGTCCCAATATCAGTGTGCGAGGAATCGAGCTGAATCATGAGGGTGGCGAGTGTGTAAGCGAACGTAAAGTTATATGGCTTTAATTCCACCCTAATTTTTTTTAGTCGCGCTCGCTACACATAGGGGACAGTTTTAGCAGCGTCTGTCATTGGTAATGGGGTAATGGGGTAATGGGTAATGGGTAGTTGGTAGTTGGTGAAAGGCGCTCTTGCGAGAGGTAAGAGGCGAGTGGTAAATTTTGAATGCGTGAATTTTGAATTGCTCCCTCAGCTCTCTTTCCCCCTGCTCCCTGCTCCCAGCTCGTCCCTGCTCCCTCTCTTCTGGCGGAACCAATCTTGCAGTTGTTGGCGACAGGTGGATTCTAAAATGCCAGCGAGAACGGGGAGACGATGGTAGGAACAGGCGCTATCGGGAATGTTGGTGACGGTGCGAATAGCCCCAGTTTTCGGATCGTCTGCACCATAGACAAGTAAACCAATTCGTGCTTGTACGAGCGCTCCCGCACACATGGGACAGGGTTCTAGGGTAACGTATAGGGTACAGCGATCGAGATGCCAGTTTTGTAAGGTTTTACCAGCTTGGCGCAAAGCAATAATTTCTGCATGGGCAGTGGGATCGTTGTCTCGTTCGCGCCGATTTTCTGCTTCGGCAATGACGTTACCGTTTGAATCGATAATTATTGCGCCCACGGGAACTTCTCCGGCTTCCCCGGCAATTTGGGCAAGGGCGATCGCCCGTTGCATCCATTGACGGTGGATGATGTATTCTGGGGCTTCAACTGTCACGCTGTTGATATTGTGTTCTGGATACGGCGGGCGCACAGCCGTGCGCCCCCCGACAAATTTCTCTACCAATATTATGCTGGCTGAGCGAGAAGAGGATCTAATTTGCCTGCGCTATCCAGTTTGTAAATATCGTCGCAGCCGCCGATATGCTCGTTATTGATGAAGATTTGCGGAACGGTGCGCCGTCCGTGGGCGCGTTCTGCCATTTTATTTCTAGCTACATCATCACCATCAATCTTGTATTCCGTGTAGTTGACACCCTTCCACCACAGCAATAATTTGGCGCGAATGCAGTAGGGGCAAGTCTGCCAGGTGTAAATCTCGACGTTGGCTTTGACTCGCTCTGGATGACGGTTGAGAATCGGATTGAGGAAATCCAACATAGTTATATTATTGGCAGGATTCTGGGCAGAAATTTACGAACGCGATCGCATATTAATTCTGATTATACTTAACTACAGTCAGCCTACGTGAGAGTTTGGTAATTGGTAATTGGTAATGGAAAAGTCAAAAGTTAAAAGTTAAAAGTCAAAACTAACTGGTCACTGATAACTGATAACTGATAACTGATTGGAGATTTAAGTTTTGGGTATTGAATTACGCAGTTATGTGTTTATAGATAGCTTACAACCTCAACACGCAGCTTACATGGGGACGGTGGCAGCGGGTTTTTTGCCATTACCAGGTGATGCTTCTCTGTGGATTGAAGTCTCGCCAGGGATTGAGGTGATCCGCTTAATGGATATTGCCCTAAAATCTGCTTCTGTGCGTCCAGGGGTGCAGGTGGTAGAACGGCTTTATGGATTGCTAGAAGTCCATTCCAGTCGCCAGGGAGAGACGCGGGCAGCGGGTAAGGCGGTGATGGAAGCAATGGGAGTGCGCGAACGAGATTGCCTCAAGCCACAAGTGATGTCGAGTCAGATTATTCGCAATATCGATCCGCACCAAACACAATTGATTAACCGTACCCGCCGAGGGCAGATGATTTTAGCAGGACAAACGTTGTATGTATTAGAAGTACAACCTGCGGCTTATGCCGCTTTAGCAGCAAATCAGGCGGAAAAAGCAGCTTTGATTAATATTTTAGAAATTCAAGCGGTGGGTAGTTTCGGGCGGCTTTACCTGGGTGGGGAAGAACGAGATATTATTGCGGGTTCGAGTGCGGCTTTGGCGGCGATGGAAAATGCTCTCGGACGCGAAAATCCCGCTGTTGGTGGGCGCAAGGAGTAGTAGGAATGGCAAATTGGGAGCATCTGGCGCTACTGCAACAGGGTGCGGTTACTTGGTTGGAGTGGCGCAAGCAAAACGTGCAGATTGTACCTGACTTGAGCGCAGCTAATTTGTGTGGAGCTAATTTTAGGGGGGCTAATTTTAGGGGGGCTAATCTAAAAAGAGCCAATCTCGATCGCGCTAAACTGATTGCAGCTAATTTGTGTGGGGCTAATCTCAGTGCAGCTAGTTTGTGCGAAGCTGAATTGATTGACGCTAATTTGCAAAAAGCAGAATTAGTTGATGCTCAGTTAATTTCAGCTCGGTTAATGGGTGCAGATTTAGCTTATGCCAACCTGATCGGGGCAGACTTGCGGGGTGTCGATTTAAAAGCCGCAGATCTCAGCCATGCTAATTTGACGGCGGCTGAATTTATTGGAGCTACTCTTAGCGAAGCAGATTTGAGTGTAGCGAAGTTGAGTCGAGCTAGTCTTGTCTATACTAATTTGACTGGAGCTAATTTCAATCATGCTAATTTGAGTAGTACGAATTTATATGAGGCTGAGGCGATCGCCACTTGTTTTTATCGTGCTAATTTATGTCAAGCTAATTTGAGTGAAGCTCATTTTGGTGGTGCGTATTTGTTTGGAGCCGATTTGAGTGCAGCGGAGCTTTACATGACTGATTTGAGATGGACGAATTTAAGTAAGGCGAATTTTACAGATGCTAATTTAATTAAAACAGATTTGAGGGGTGCTAATCTCAGCAGAGCTATTTTTATAGGTGCTAATTTAAGTGGAGCTAACTTGGATGGAGCTAATTTGAGTAAGGCGATTTTTCAGGGGGCAATTATGCCCGATGGGAAGGTTCGTCATTAGAATGGACGATTAAAATCGCAGCTACACAAACTAACTCCGCCTGCGCGGACTAGGAAATAATTGAAGATGTGAAACCTGCGGAGGCAGGTTTTGTCTGTATAGCCGCGAATTCTGTACAATTGCTAAACCATAAGTACAAAAATACTAAAAGACGGTCAAGAAAATTGAAGTTGCGATCGCCTCCTCAATTCCCCTCACTCCTCACTCCTCACTCCTTTCCCCTCTTTCAGCAGCAAAACTTAACAAAACCTGAGTAAATACTTGTAGTCCACGGGGTGACGCGGTTTGGTAGACTTATGTACTGATACAGCCGCAAAACAACAGCAGCAAACAGAGCATTGGGAGGACAGACCGCGTGGAAAATACTCTAGGTTTAGAGATTATTGAAGTTGTAGAACAAGCAGCGATCGCATCTTCCCGTTGGATGGGTAAAGGCGAGAAAAACACTGCTGACCAAGTGGCTGTAGAAGCCATGCGGGAGAGAATGAATAAAATTTACATGCGGGGTCGGATTGTCATCGGTGAAGGCGAACGGGATGAAGCCCCCATGTTATACATTGGCGAAGAAGTCGGGATCTGTACCCGTGCCGATGCCAAAGATTACTGTAACCCAGATGAATTAGTTGAAATTGACATCGCCGTTGACCCTTGCGAAGGCACGAACTTAGTTGCCTACGGACAAAACGGTTCAATGGCTGTACTCGCGATTGCCGAAAAAGGTGGTTTGTTTGCTGCTCCTGACTTTTACATGAGAAAACTCGCAGCACCAGCCCCAGCACGCGGTCATGTAGATATTAATAAATCGGCTACCCAGAACCTCAAAATCCTCTCAGAATGCCTCGGACGCGCCGTAGAGGAGCTAGTTGTGGTCGTGATGGATCGCCCTCGCCACAAAGAACTCATTCAAGAAATTCGCCAAGCAGGAGCAAGAGTACGCTTAATTAGCGATGGTGATGTCTCCGCCGCGATCTCCTGCGCTTTCTCAGGAACGAACATTCATGCCTTGATGGGCATTGGCGCAGCTCCAGAAGGCGTAATTTCCGCTGCGGCGTTGCGCTGTTTGGGCGGGCATTTTCAAGGACAATTGATCTACGATCCAGAAGTAGTCAAAACTGGTTTGATTGGCGAGAGTAAAGAGGGAAATATCGCCCGTTTGAAAGAAATGGGAATTAATGACCCAGACCGAGTTTACAATGCTGAAGAGTTAGCTTCGGGTCAAACTGTCCTGTTCGCTGCTTGTGGTATTACCCCAGGTACGCTGATGGAAGGTGTCCGCTTCTTCAAAGGTGGAGCTAGAACCCAAAGTTTAGTTATCTCCAGCCAATCCCGCACGGCGCGGTTTGTAGACACGATCCATATGTTTGACGAACCAAAGACACTGCAACTGAAGTAGGAGGATAAGGGAGCAGGGAGCAGGGAGCAGGGAGCAGGGAGTCGAGAGTCGGGAGTCGGGAGTCGGGAGTCACCGATAACTGATAACTGATAACTGTTAATTCCCTCACCCCTCACTCCTCACTCCTCACCCCTCATTTGGGAGGAGACATGAACATTGCGGTTATCGGGTTAAGTCACAAAACAGCCCCAGTAGAAGTTAGGGAAAAGCTGAGTATTCCAGAATCGCAGTTGGAAGGCGCGATCGCTCTTTTGTGTAGCTATCCGCATATTACCGAAGCAGCAATACTTAGCACTTGTAACCGTTTGGAGATTTATATCGTTACTCCAGAAACGGAACAAGGGATTCGAGAAGTAACCCAGTTTTTGGGCGAACATAGCAAATTACCAGTCCGCGATTTAAGACAACATTTATTTATTTTGCTCCACCAAGATGCAGTCATGCACTTGATGCGAGTCTCGGCTGGTTTGGATAGCTTGGTGTTAGGAGAAGGGCAAATCTTAGCTCAGGTAAAACAAACCCATAGTTTAGGACAACAATATAACGGTATCAAACTCATTCTGAATAAGCTGTTTAAACAAGCAATTACGGCTGGCAAACGGGTACGTTCTGAAACTAGTATCGGTACTGGTGCGGTTTCGATTAGTTCTGCGGCAGTAGAATTAGCCCAAATGAAAGTTGCTAATTTGGCAGCTTGCCGAGTGGCGATCGTTGGGGCAGGTAAAATGTCGGAGTTACTCGTTAAACATTTGGTGGCAAAAGGTGCGAGTCAAATTTGTATTTTGAATCGTTCTTTAAAGCGATCGCAAGCTTTAGCTAATCAGTTTCAACATGCAGATTTAAAACTTTGTTTACTGTCAGAAATGATGCCAGTGGTGGCAACATCAGATTTGGTATTTACTAGTACCTCGGCTACAGAACCGCTGATCGATCGCGCTAAACTGGAAATTGCTCTAGAGCCAAATCGTCCGTTGATGCTATTTGATATCTCCGTACCGCGTAACGTACATGAAGATGTCAACAATTTAGACAACGTACAAGCGTTTAACGTAGACGATTTAAAGGCTGTGGTGGCTCAAAACCAAGAAAGCCGTCGCAGAATGGCAATGGAAGCTGAAAAGCTGCTGGATGAGGAAGTAGAAACATTTGACGTGTGGTGGCGATCGCTCGAAACTGTTTCTACGATCAGTTGCTTGCGTCATAAAGTCGAAACCATTCGCGAACAAGAGTTAGAAAAGGCTTTATCGCGTTTGGGTTCGGAATTTGCTGAAAAGCACCAAGAAGTGATCGAAGCTTTAACAAGAGGAATCGTGAATAAAATTTTGCACGATCCGATGGTACAGTTGCGATCGCAGCAGGATATTGAGGCGAGGCGGCGTTGTATGCAAACTCTTCAAGTCCTGTTTAATTTGGATGCTGAAGAACAGTTTGGTTAGTTTGTTATTTGTCATTCGTCATTTGTCATTTATAGGGGTGGGTTCACCAGGATCTTTGGATTTATGCAAAGATTTTGGTAAGCTTGCCCTAATTGCGATCGAATTAGTTTTTTCTGTAGAGACGTTACATGTAACGTCTTTACAGGACATCGACAGAAGCATCTTGGTGGAACCGAATCACCCGTGAAAGTGAAAGCCGATTGTTCCCAGAAGGACACACTGTCAGTGCGATGCTACCTTGACCGGAATCTAGTACTTGCTTGACAGTACAGATTTGTCTCTTGCTATTACAATAGGCAACAATGCGATCGCCAATCTGAATGTTTAATGCTTGAATTTTCATTTGACTACCAGAGTATGAGAGGCTTGCTGTCCAGCTTTCTGAGTCCAAATATCACCGGATAATGGTAGATGAGACATCTTGACCTCAAGCGGATGTGGTGGTTCTAGCGCAAATGAGGTAAAACCTTTTTCATGAGACTGAACTAAGCTAACTATCCAGGGAAGAAAATCTAAGATTTCTTCTGGCAATAGAGTTAACTCGAAGTACCAACGCTGATTCAGTTTTTGAGAGTCTTGATGCTGTTTCGTAGATGTAGCTATACCAGCACCTTTATTAATAGCTAACTTCAGCAGAAATGGACGGTTGGGGATTAATTCATCAGGCGATAAGTGGACGTAAATATATATATAGTTTAATCTTTGTTGACGATCTACCCAAGAAGCTATAGATGGATTACTAGCGGATGAGTTACTGTTAGTAATAATTACTGGAACTCCCATCTCTGTAGCAAAGAGAGAATAAAACTCACGCCTTAATTGAGTCACAATGCGTATTGCTTCTGGAGTCATATTTTAAGTGATTTTTCTACTTAAGTTGCTTTCATGTCTGGCTATTTTGTCGATCCTAAACGTGGTGCTTGTAGTTGCGAAAATGCAGTCATTCTAATCTAGCTGCGCTCCTCTACAATGGAATCAATTAAACTAGAATTTAGCCAACCTGCTTTGCAAGCTATTTTCAAAAACAAAAGGGCAGACTCCTTGTCTACCCTCAAACCTTAGAGTCGAATTCTTTGTCTCAAAGTTTAGTAACGACGAGAGTATCCGCCGTTACTGTTTCCACGTCTACCATCAGACGAGCCTCTGTCTTCTCTAGGCTTTGCTTTATTAACCTTCATATTCCGCCCCATCCACTCAGCGCCATCGAGGGCATCAATAGCAGTGGTTTCTTCGGCATCTGTATCCATTTCTACGAATGCAAAACCACGCACTCGACCTGTTTCGCGGTCGGTTGGTAATTGAACTCTTTTTACAGATCCATACTGTGCAAAAGCGGCGCTGAGGTCTTCTGGCGTTACCTCATATGATAAGTTACCTACATAAATTGACATATCATTGTCTCCAAAATCAGAAGGTGCAGAGATTTAGATTTCGGAGAGAAGCCTGTTGATTTTAATCACAAACAATACAACCGAATTTCATTGTCTCGTCTATATGCTACCGCATTATGAGATTTTTGGACGATCGCGATCGCGGTGATAACGATCTCAATGGCGCGCTAGTTGACCTTTTAGAGCCAGCTTCAATTTTTTTCGTGTCGCCAGCGTCCCCTCACCAAGCGGATTTCATCGTAGGAATAATCCTCGCCTAAATATTCTCGAATTGGGGTAAGGGAAATATCGCCAAGTTTTTCTAAAGCTTGACAAATTTTAACCTGGCGATCGCGATCGACTAACCGATCTAAATCCACATTCTGGTTTTTTTCCACTAAATCTGATAAGTGACGGATAATTGTTGTCGGGCGTACATCTCGCTTTTGGGCAATTTCTGCTACACTCAATCCTTGTTGATATAACTGTAAAGTATATTGTTCTGTTCCAGTTGGATGGGAATTCTGAGTTTGAGTATAAGCCTGAATTTCTATTAAGAACTTTTTGCCATACTGAGCTATTTTGTGTGAGGTTACACCCGAAAGTTTAGCAAATTCAGTTAAAGTTTGTGGTTGCTGCAATGCCATCAATTTCAGCGTAGAATCGGCAAAAATGACATAGGGTGGAACTGATTGTTCGTCAGCAATTTCTTTACGCAGCGATCGCAGTTTTTGAAATAGCATTTCGACTTCAGCACTTCGCGCATCTAAAGGTTGAGCCGAAAGATTTGGTGTATTATCAATTGCAATTGAAACTGTCCGCTGTCGCCGCATCACTTCCCAACTTGCAGCATTAAGTTTTAAAACAGAATAACCATCAGTTGTTTGATCTAGTAAACCTTGGTGTAGTAGCGATCGCCCTAACAATCGCCACTCTTCTACAGTTTTATCTTTGCCAATTCCGTAAGTTGAAAGTTTGTTATGACCGTATTGCAAAACTTTTTGATTTTTAGAACCGCGCAAGATATCAATAATGTGATTCATGCCAAATTTTTCTTTGCAACGTGCCACGCAAGAAAGAAATTTCATCGCCTCGATTGTCCAGTCTGCAACTGGTTTGGGTGCAATACAGTTATCGCAACCGCTACATTGTCCGGCAAATCTCTCACCAAAATAGCCTAAGACAATTGTGCGCCGACAATCTGTTCCTTCGGCAAAATCAATGACCTGACGTAATTGTTGACGGGCAATTCTTTGTTCTTGTACGTCAGTTTTTTGGTCGATTAAATATTCAATTGTTTTAATATCGCCGTAACCTAGAAATAGAGTACAACGGGCTGTTTCACCATCTCTTCCTGCCCGTCCCGATTCTTGATAGTAACCTTCAATATTTCGAGGTAAATCATGATGGATAACGAATCGCACGTCTGGTTTATTAATTCCCATCCCAAAGGCGATCGTTGCTACCATAACTCTGACATCATCGCGAATAAAACGGGTTTGATTTTCCGCTCTTTCTGTATCGCTTAAACCTGCATGGTAAGGTAAAGCAGCAATCTTGTCTTGTTGTAATTTAAAGGCAATCTCATCGACTTTTCGGCGACTGAGACAATAAACAATTCCCGATCCTTCCGATTGGCGAATAATTTGTATAAGTTGGCTGTAACTTTGCTTTTGTTTTGGTTGAACTTCGTAGTAAAGATTAGGGCGGTTGAAACTCGCAATATGAATGCTAGGTTGTGATAATTCTAACTGTTGAATAATATCTTGACGGACGCGATCTGTGGCTGTAGCGGTGAGGGCGAGGGTTGGTACACCAGGGTAACGCTGACGCAACTGTTTTAACTGGCGATATTCGGGGCGAAAGTCGTGTCCCCATTCCGAGACGCAGTGAGCTTCATCAATTGCAAAAGCTGCAATCCCGATTTTCTCGCGGATTAAGTCGAGAAAAGGCAGAAATTTTTCGTTTAACAGCCGTTCTGGGGCGACATAGAGGAGTTTAGTTTTACCACTGAGAATCGCTTGTTCCCGCGATCGCACTTGATGTAAATTAAGGCTGCTATTGAGAAATGTTGCCCCAATTCCGTTATCTCGCAGCGCCTCCACCTGGTCTTGCATGAGGGCGATAAGGGGGGATACGACCACGGTTAAACCTGGCTGTAACAGAGCTGGAAGTTGAAAGCAGAGAGACTTTCCACCGCCTGTAGGCATGACAATCAGTTGATCCCGATTTTGCAGCGCTTGTTCGACGATTTGTTTTTGTCCAGGGCGGAAGCTATCGTAGCCGAAGTAGTGTTTGAGTGCTGCTTCCAGGGATTGAAACCGAGGCATGGTTGAGAGAATGTACGGGATTACTATATTGTATTTTGCCCAGATTCACGATGCGAGAAAAGACTGGTAGTTACAAAATGTATGGGAGAGGGCAGCTATAGGCAGTATATCTTGTACAAACTTCTATTCCACCTGCTACTGGAAAATCAGGCTCGGTTAATTCGCGATAAACAGCTTGAGGAATAGTAATCGTGCCGTAGAGTTGTTGTAAAAGATTGAGTCGATTGATGGCTGCAAGATTATTAATCGGAGAAGTATCGCTGACAACAATCACAATCTACCCATCTCCCGTAAATTCTTAATATCTTGCTCAAAATCTTCCACATCGTAATGGACTGGAATCTGGCGACTCGCCAGTAAATGCTGAAAAGCAATTCGATTCATTCCCGCAAACCGACTCGCTTGGGCTAGGGTTAGTTTCTCCTTTTGGAATAGCGTAACTGCAATTTCCTGTTTCATTTCGGCTTCGCTCATGCGAGTCGTAGCTAGCATCTCGTCAGGTATAGTAATACTCATCGTTTTCTTTCTCTTATGTTGATATTCATCTTATAATACATTAACAATACATTATGTATTTAAGCTGTGAGGCTCTTTCAGGTATTTGATGGTCATTCTCTATTTTCAAGCAAAGTGGCGTGGATAGTAGTTTAAGCTGGGTGACTTATGGATGATATTTTACTAGAGCAGTTATTGAATGAAGATGAAAGCTCATCGTTGGACTTTAAGCGAGACCAATATTCCTTTGATCGAGTTAGCGCTCAACAAAAAAGTGAACTTCTTAAAGACATATTAGCTTTTACTAATGCTTGGCGAAGAACATCTGCTTATATACTTGTTGGAGTCGATGAGATAAGGGGTGGAAGGAGTCGTGTTGTAGGAGTTCAGCACCACTTAGCTGATGCAAACCTTCAATAATTTGTGAATAGTAAGACACAGCATCCCATAGAATTTTCTTATAGGGTATATCCATTTGAAGGTCGTCAGATTGGTATTATTACTATACCGATGCAGAAGCGTCCAGTTTCGGTGGATAAAGATTATGGAAAACTAAGAAGAAATATTGTTTATGTTAGACGGGGTAGTTCAACTGCTGAAGCAAAGCCAGACGAAATAGTAAGTATGGGTGCTGTTGCAGTAGTAGAAAATCTAACAAAAGATCTTAACTCCATAATTCAGTATGAAGACAAACCAATAAAGCTACTTCCTGTTACTTCACGAAGTCTAATTCAATGGATACAGATTGGACTTTTTTCAAGTGTTGTTGGCTTGATTTATACCTTCTTTAATCCGAAAAGCTTAGTTAAATGGGGACGAATTGGACTTTTACCAGGTATCATCGGCTTCATTTATACTTACGTTATTTTAGAAAGTAACTTTTTTATCGCTTTTGTCTTATTGGCTGGGTTGAGTGGCATATCATTGGGTTCGGGTTTAGCACTTAGAAATAAGAGAAATGTCAGGTTAAAAGATGGAATATCTTTAAAGAGCAATTCCAATGGAAGTATTGTCTTGACAGAAACTTATGGTACATGTCCTTTATGTAGTGGAATTGTCAAGCTAAAAGCTATGCCTAAAGGTTCAGATCAAAGAATCATGGGAATTTGCCAGACAAATTATGAACAGCATACTTTCTCTTTCGACTTCACAAATTATATGGGAAAACATTACCCGATTGTTTGGCGTAAGCCTTCAAGTTAGACATCTGTACACATGAAGGAATCAAACATTCTCGATTGAGCGCTGATATTGCGATCGCGTGTCATTATTGGTATTGATGGTGAGAATGGTACTGTCAATCGCACCCTTACATATAGCGATAGTTCAGATCGTGCGGATTGAAGAACGACAAGGCTTGATTAGACAAACAGAAATCTCTGCGATCGCTCTAGTCTAGAAACGAGAGAAAGCGCGATCCCATATTCAGGTGCAAGTCGCGGTATTTTAATATACATAAATTTGAAGTAGGGGCAGACAAAAAAGAGAATAGCGAAAGCTGGCTCGGGTGGGACAACTGCTTGACTTCAGGAGCGCTTAGACTTTATGCTCTATGAAAAAGTCAAGAGCGATAAGCGATATAAATCTGCAAATAGCTTAATTTTCTAAAGATTATTACTGGCAATTGACAATTTGCTTCTAGTACTATTAAGTATTCACAAATTCTCTTATTCTTAGTTAATCAGAATTAGTAACCGAGTCGATGGAGTGAAATGCCAGCAGTAGAAGCGCTCGATTCAGCAAGTAGCATTTGATGCTGACCTGCTCTACCGAGAAGGTAAGTCGGCGCGAGTATCTCGCGTCAACACGAACGAGATTGTCACATACCAACTACCAACCAACACAAGCATCTGCCACATGGAATCGGCAATGACTGAGAGTCATTTATATACAGTGAAACTAAACAACTGGCTACAAGCTTGGAGCCAAGGGCAATTAAGGAACGGTAGGTTGAAGATTCAAGACTCCAATGGACGGCAGCAGTGGAGTTTGTATTTTCACTTGGGTCATCTCATTGGGGATGCACTCCGCCTGCATCCCCGGCGACGCTGGCTGCGTCAGTTAGCGCAGTATTGCCCTCAAATTCAAGTCGATCCGATCCACCTTTACCAAGAACAAAAATATCGCGGCGACGATTATGAGTTTTTAGCTGCATTGATGAGCAAGCGAGAGATCCTGCGCCAACAAATGGTATCAGTGGTTCAAGGTAGCGTCGCAGAAGTCTTATTTGATATTCTGCAACAGGAACAGTGGCTGCGCGATCGCTCCCTTCCGCCCCTGAGCTATACTTTTACTCCCGAAGAAAACTTATATACTTCGCCTTTAGTTTTTCTCTCTCCAGATCGTTCTTGGCAGCAAGCAAAGCAGGCTTGGCAGAAATGGTGTCAGGCGGGACTAGAAGAGTTTTCACCAAATGTGGCTCCGTTGATCTGGCAGCGCGAAGAATTGCAGCAACAATCTTCACCCGTAGTCTACCGCAGTCTGGTATCGATGGTAGATGGTAAGCGAACGCTGCGAGATTTAGCCTTGAGATTGCGACAAGACCCTATATTACTCACCCAATCTCTACTCCCCTATATCCGGCGCGGCTGGATGAAGTCGATTGAAGTGGGAGATATTGGCGAGAAGCTGGAACACATCATCAAGAGAGGTTCCCAGTCTTCTACCGCACAGCCAAAGACGACGAGTCCTCTCATAGCCTATATTGATGACAGTCCCAGAGATAGCCAGTTGTTAGGCAGAATTCTCACCCAAGCAGGCTATCGATACATCAGCTTGCAAGACTCCGTGCTTGCCCTACCAATGCTTTTAGAACATAAACCTAGTTTAATTTTCTTAGATTTGGTGATGCCGATCGCCAACGGTTACGAAATTTGCGCCCAAATCCGCCGAACTTCTGTATTGAAAGATACACCAGCGATTATTTTAACCAGTAACGACGGGATCGTCGATCGCGTCCGTGCCAAAGTCGTGCGATCGACAGAGTTTATCTCAAAACCGATCGAAGCGCCGAAAATCCTCAACGTGGTGAGAAAATATTTAGAATTCGGCGCTCAAAATACTCGCCTTGCGGACGAGAAACCAGCGATGGAATATGGAATTGATTGAAATCGACCGTACCTTGTTGTCGCGAGTGGGGGTGCTAAGCGGGACAATTGAATTGGAGCAATTGGTAGGAGAGAGTTTGTGAGTACAGTTTTGTTAGTAGAAGATAGTTTAACTGATGCCGAACTATTAACCCGCTATCTCAGACAAATAGGATTAACGGTAATTGGCGTGCAAAGCGGTGAAGAAGCCGAGGCACAGCTAAGATTGCAAACACCAGACTTGGTGATCTTGGATGTGATTTTACCTGGTCAAAGTGGATTTGAACTCTGTCACAGCTTGAAAACAAATGATGCAACCAAGAAAATCCCGATCGTGATTTGTTCTTCCAAAGGTACGGAAGTCGATCGCCTGTGGGGTTCTATGTTAGGTGCAAATGCTTACATAGCTAAACCAGTAGACCAACAACAATTACTGCAAGTCATCCAACAGTTTATTTTATAGTTTTAGAGAACTTATGGAGATACTTGATTCTCTAGCTAAAACGAGTTCTTCGCGACTGGATGGAGTAGCACCATCCTCCCAGGAAAAGTTTCTCCGCTGTCGCCTCGGCTCCCAAGATAGCGGTTTGCTGGCTTTAATTCACGTTGCCGAAGTTATACAAATTGTATTAGCAGAAATATTACCCGTACCCGCCATGCCTGAATGCATTTTGGGCATTTGTAACTGGCGGGGAAAAATGCTGTGGCTAGTCGATCTGAATCTCTTGCTCGACTATCCACCCCTGATCGCCTCAGAAATCGCCAGCGTCCCGCTGAGGGCGATCGTCATGCAGATTGAAGGACAGTCAATGGGTCTAGTGGTATCGCAAGTGCAGGATATCGAATGGCACGATCCGAGCCAGATTCAACCAGCAACAGCAAGTTTATTTGCTGCCAAAACCTTACCCTTTTTACAAGGATACTTGCCTCAAGCCGATGCTGTAGTCCTAGAACCCGAGGCGATCGCCCGTTGTCCGATGTGGCAGCTGCATAGGGGATAGGAGAGAAGTCAAAAATCAAAAGTCAAAAGTCAAAAGTCAAAAATGAGAAGACAGAAGATAGGAAGACTCACTTTTCTAACAACTAACAACTAACAACTAACAACTAATGCAATTTAAAAATTTATTTAAGCAAGAACAGGAACTGCCAGAGCAGAGACAACAATATCGCGGTAGCACAAAAATACTGCCATCTTTAGATAGCACGCAGCAGTCTGCGAGTGACACAGTTGCAGATGCAACTCAACCTACCGCACTAGTCAATGCCATGAAAGCAGAATTAGAACAAGCGGGATTGTTGAATGTACCGGAAGCTAGAGCTAAGTTTCTCCATCTGGAGCAGTTGGCACAAATGCTTCAAATGGGGATGAAAGACCAGACTGTAGCAACTGCTAGTAGCTTCAAAAGCGAACGGCAACGATTGAGCGCGATCGCCAGCGTTATGCGACAAGCAGCAGCAGAAGACGGACTGTTACCAACGACAGCTCATCTGGTGTGTCAGTATCTGCAAGCCGACCGAGTATTAATTTATCGTTTTTTGGATGAGGAAAAAGGTGTTGTTTTAGCGGAGGCAATGGTGGGAGATTTTACCCCGAGTTTGGGGGAAACTCTAGCAGTGCGGATGTTTGGGGCAGAAAATTTACAAGCATACCAACACTCGCCCGCGATCGCTCTAGCAGATATTTATCAAGCTTCCTTGAGTCCCTATCAAATTCAATTGCTAGAACGGTTTCAAGTTTGTGCTAGCTTAAGCGTCCCGATTGCTTTGCCAGAGGGAGGATGGGGTCTGTTGGTGGCGCAGCAATGCCAGAGTCCTCGTAGTTGGACGGAAAGCGAAATCAGTCTGCTGGATCGAGTTGCCACTGAATTAGCCCTACTCGTACAACCAGAAGAATACAAGATTCTTTTGCGATCGCTCGGCGAACAGCAAAAAGTCTTAGCGCGGGTGATTGAAAAAATTCAGGGTTCCCCCGACATTGGCAGTATATTCCGCACGACTACGCAAGAATTACGCCAGTTACTCAAAGCAGATCGAGTGGCAATTTATCGTTTCAATCCCGACTGGTGTGGGGAATTTATTGCGGAGTCCGTCGCTGCTGGCTGGGTTTCGGTTATTGAAGCGCAGGAGGGAGACGAGGTTTTAAAAAGCGATCGAGCCACCCAAGACCGCTGTACGTTAAGAAACTTAACGGCGTATGCTCCTAACGCCGATGCCGATACCTATTTGCAAGATACCAAAGGTGGTGGCTACGCCAGAGGGGAAAAATTTAAGCGTGTGGATGATATCTACACGGCGGGATTTTCTCCCTGTTATATCGCCAGTTTAGAGAAATACCAGGCGCGGGCATATGTCATCGTTCCCATTTTCCAAGATACGAAACTGTGGGGACTGCTAGCTGCTTATCAAAATTCTGGTTCCCGCCACTGGCAAGACGGGGAAGTCAATATCATGCTGCAACTGAGCAATCCTCTGGCAATTGCTTTGCAACAGGCAGAAGTCCGTCAGCAATTGCAGTCTCAAGCCGATCGAATTGCCCAAGCTGCCGAACGGGAACGTACCGTGACTCGGATTATCGATAAGATCCGGCAGTCTTTGAATATCAATAATATATTTAGAACTACAACCTACGAATTACGCCAATTACTCAAAGCAGATCGAGTCGCGATCTATCGCTTCAACTCCGATTGGAGTGGGGAGTTTGTAGCGGAATCCATCGCTCCTGGGTGGCGATCGCTACTAGAAGCGCAAAAACAAGACGATAGCCTCCAGCATAACTTGACGGAAGATGAAGGCTGTGTCGTCAAAGATATACCTGCGCCAGGATCGAATACCGTTGGTGATACCTTTTTGCAAGCCACCAAGGGTAGTTCGCTGCGAGACAAGCAATATCTTCAAGTCGATGATGTTTACGCTGCCGAGTTTTCTGCTTGCTATATGGAATTGCTCGATAAATTCCAAGCCAGAGCCTACATCACCATACCAGTTTATCAAGGGGATAAGCTGTGGGGCTTGTTGGCTGCCTATCAAAATTCTGGAGCGCGCCACTGGCAAGCAGAGGAAATAGAAATTATGCTGCAAGTACGTAACCCGTTGGGGATTGCGCTACAACAGGCAGAAGCATTACAGCAAGTCCAAGCAACATCGGCAAAATTGAGCCGTGCGGCAACTATAGAACAAGCTGTGACTCGAATTACCAGTCGCTTATTGCGATCGCTCGATACGGAGTCGGCAATTTATAAAATTATTCCTAAAGAAGTGCGGCAAATGCTGGCAGCCGAGCGCGTAGTTTTGTATAAATTCAAGCCTGACTGGGGCGGAGAGTTTGTGGCAGAATCCGCGGCTGCTGGGTGGAGTAGCTTGCTAGAAGTCTTACCCGTAATTGAAGACAGCCACTTACAAGACACCCAAGGCGGACGCTATCGCCAAGGCGGGACTATAGCTGTAAACGACATTTATACAGTAGGACACTCTGCTTGTCATGTGGAGCTGCTAGAGCAAATGGAAGCCAGAGCCTACGCGATCGTCCCCGTCTTCGTTCAGCAGGAACTCTGGGGTTTACTCGCAGCCTATCAGAATTCTGCGCCCCGTGAATGGGAAGAAACAGAAGTCAGTGCTTTAGCACAAGTAGGCAACCAAGTCGGCGCAGCGTTACAAAAAGTAAATTATCTAGAACAAATTCGCACTCAGACAGAACAGTTGCAACAACTCGTCCAAAGGGAAAAAGTAGCCAAAGAACAACTTCAGCAAAGGGCGATGCAGCTACTCGTTGCCGTGCGCCCCGCTCTAAATGGCGATCTGACAGTCCGCGCTCCCATCACAGATGATGAAGTCGGGACGATCGCCGATGCTTACAATAACACCTTGCAAAGCCTGCGGCGAATTGTCACGCAATTACAAACGGCATCGACACAAGTGAGCCAGACTTCCCAAAATAGCGAATCGGCAATGTCAGCACTGACGATACAAGCACAACAACAATTGACAGCGTTGCAGCGTGCCATGAGCGAAATTCAAGCGATGGTCGATGCTACCACAGTTGTAGCTGCCGATGCCGCACAGGTAGAAAAAGCAGCGCAACGCACCCACCAGACCGTACGGCAAGGGGATGCGGCAATGAACCGCACGGTGGAGGGGATTCTTGCCTTGCGAGAAACAGTAGCAGAAACCAGCCAATTAATCCAGCGCTTGAGTGCCTCCTCGCAAAAGATTTCCAAAGCCGTAGACGCGATCGGCAACTTTACGACTCAAACTCAACTTCTCGCCCTCAACGCCGCGATTGAAGCGACTAGAGCCGGAGAATACGGTCGAGGCTTTGCTGTAGTTGCCGATGAAGTGCGATCGCTTGCCCGTCAGTCAGCCACGGCAACCACAGAAATTGGCAAGCTCGTGCAAGAGATTCAAGCAAGCACGGCGCAAGTCAGTCAAGCAATGGAAACAGGCGTGCAACAGGCGATCGCTAGCAGTCATTTAGTCAGCGATACCCGCCAAAGCCTCACCGCGATCGTGGAAGCCACTGCTGAAATCGGTCAACTCGTCGCCGGGATTAATCAAGCTACCCAATCGCAAACTCAGCAGTCCCAGTCCGTCACTCAAGCCGTATCCGAAGTGGCAAATATTGCTACCAAAACCTCCGACGATGCCACCCTGCTATCTATCGCCTTCCACGAATTACTCATCATGTCACAAGAACTGCAAGCCAGTGCTAGTAAGTTTATTGTGAGCCGGGAGTAAGGAGTTGGCAGTCGGAAGTCGGGGAGAAGAGAGCAGCTCTTGAGCTGGGGAAGAAAAGCTTCCTTGTCCCCTTGTCCCCTTGTCGGACTTACGACTTACGACTTACGACTTCCCGCGTCTCCCTTGTCTCTCTCCAACTCATAACTCCTAACTCCTCACCCCTAGTATGAACGACTCGCTCCACGAACAAAGCTATGCTTACTTTCTCCAAGAAGCACCGCAGTTGCTACAAATTTTGGAAGAGGAATTATTGAATCTGAAAGCCGAGTGGAGTATGAATAAAGTTCATACTTTAATGCGGGCAACTCACACGCTTAAAGGTTCGGCGGCTTGTGTTGGCTTGGACAGTATAAGGCAGCTTGCACACTCTTTTGAAGACATTTTCCGCCACCTGTGCCGACCGGAAGTCACGCTCGATCGCGAAACGGAAGCCTTACTATTTGAAGCTTATGACTGCTTGCGTACCCCTTTGATGGCAGAAATTACTGGCAGCCACAACCATGATGCCGAAGTCTTCGATCGCGCTGCCGCAGTTTTTAGCGAATTGCAAGCAAAACTAGGAGTTAATTTCGCGCCAGAAGTTGAAATTCCTAACTCAGATGAATTGGGGTTTGATGTCACCAAATCTATTTTTGAAGTTGGAGTCGCTCAACGCTTGGCAGAGATCGATCGCGCTTTAGCAGGTGGGGAAGTGGAGACGATCGCGATCGCGCTGCAAACTCAAGCCGAAGTGTTTTTGGGCTTGGCAGAGTCTTTAAATTTACCAGGATTTGGGGCGATCGCGAGTGCGGCGCTCGCAGCTTTGGCTTGCTATCCCGACAAAGCGATAACCATTGCCCAAATAGCCCTAGCAGACTTTCAACAAGGGCAAGTATCCATCCTAGCAGGCGATCGCGGTGGCGGCGGGAGTCCTTCGGTGCAGTTGTTGGAATTAGTAAAGGGAGCAGGGAGCGCTTCGGTGCAGGGAGCAGGGGAGAAGAGAGCTGGGGGTTGGGGAAGCTGAGGGAGCTGAGGGAGAGAAGAGAGCTGGGGAGTTGGGGAGGCTGGGGAGGATGGGGAGAAAATACCACCACCACCAATTACCAACTACCAATTACCAATTACCAATTACCACCCCCAAAGATGAAGACTCTTTACTAGAGTCAATCTGGACGCTCGCCGAACCTGTAGACGATGGGGAAGCAGAACCATCAGAGCCATCAGAGACAGCCACCGCAGCAACCAATACTAACTCCGAACGATCGGTGTCGCCGCCTTCATCTTTAGCGAAAAGAGATGCAGCTATGTCGGATACAGTCAGAGTTAACGTCGGGCATTTAGAGCGTCTGAATTATTCTATTGGCGAATTGCTGACAAATCAAAACCGCCAGACTTTACAGGATGAAAAACTACAAGGCGGGGTGCAGGAGTTACTTGAATTAATCCAACAGCAACAGCAAATGTTGCTAGAACTAAAGCAGCGCTTGGACTTACAGGAAAAAGACCGTTCTAGTAAACTTGCCGTGTTGGTGCAATCTTTATTAGCAAATGGAGCGCAACTGCAAGCAACTGGGGATGACATTGATATTTATACTCGTCAGTCTAGCCAGATGTTGGAAAAACAAAGTCGCTTGTTAAATAGCGTGCGAGATGAGTTTTTGACGGCGAGAGTTATTCCTGTCAGCGTTGTTTTCGATCGCCTGCCTCCAATTTTGAGACAACTAGAAACTCTACACAACAAGTCTGTAAGGCTGAAGTTCAGCGGTAAAGAGGTATTAATAGACAAAGCCGTCGCTGAAAAACTTTACGACCCCCTTTTGCATTTGGTACGCAATGCCTTCGATCATGGTATTGAGCCTAAGTCCAGGCGATCGCAATTGGGGAAAGCGTCAACGGGTCGAATTGCCATTCGTGCTTTTCATCAAGGCAGTCACCTGACAATTGAAATCCAAGATGACGGGCAAGGACTCAATTACGATCGCATTCGCCAACGAGCGCTCGAAATGAGTTTAGTTTCGCCAGTTGACGCTAGCAGTCTCAGCGAAGTTCAGCTGATGGATTTTATTTTTGAACCAGGCTTTTCGACTGCGGCTCAGGTGAACAACCTTTCTGGAAGAGGTGTGGGACTAGACGTAGTTCGCGCCCAGTTACAATCTCTCCAAGGGGCGATCGCAGTTTATTCTCAACCCCAACGCGGTACGACTTTCATCCTCCAAATTCCCTTAAGTTTGACAATTGCGAAATTATTTCTCTGTCAGGTTGGTTCTACTACCTATGCTTTACTTGGTAGCGCGATCGAGCAAATCTTACTCCCTCAACCAGAACAGTTGCGCCCTTGGCGGGGAGGTAAGGTATTGCGATGGGGTGAAGCAAATGCAGAACAGTTAATTCCTGTTTTACCCCTGAAAGGAATTTTGCCCTATTTTGCACCGCTAACGGCTCCTGTCGATAGTCCAACCACTCTACAAGGACGCATTGTATTGCTACGCTACCAAGACCAACTTATAGCAGTAGAAATAGACCACGCGATCGGCGAACAAGAATTGGTGATTCGACCGCTAGACCCGATGATCGTTCCGCCTAGCTATGTTTATGGTGGTAGTATTTTGGCTGATGGCAAACTTACCCTCGCGATTGACAGTACTGCTTTAGCAAAGTACGTATTAGAGCGACAAGTAACTCAGGGCATGGGGCAGGTGAGGAGAGATCGGGATAGCAGTTTACTCAATAGCGTTACGCCTATGCTTTCAATCCCGCAACTGCAATCGGAACCAACTGCTGTGGGAGCAAAAATCTTGTTAGTCGATGATTCTCTTACTTGGCGACAAACTCTAGCGCTGACGCTACAACAGGCTGGATATCAAGTGGTACAAGCAGATAACGGTCGTGAAGCAATGACACAATTGCGATCGCATCCCGATTTGAAGGCGATCGTCTGCGATTTAGAAATGCCAGAAATGAATGGCTTGGAATTACTCCACTACTGTCGTCAATCTTCAAGTTTCACCCGTATTCCCTTTTTAATTTTGACTGCTAACACTGATGCAGAAAATCGGACGGCAGCAATGGAATTAGGTGCAAGCGACTATATCAATAAATCGCGATCGCACCAAGAACTTTTGGCAACTGTGGCTCAGTTAGTTCGATAAAGTGTCATTGGTCATTTGTCATTCGTCATTTGTAAGTAGTGAGTGGCTGATTTTGACTTTTAACTTGTAACTTTTGACTTACCTACATCATTTGCCGCGCTAACACTGCTCTCACAAATTGTTCTGGATTGTCTGGAGTTAGGACGATCGTGCGTTGCGGAAATCTCAAGACAACCGATCGCAGGGGATCGGTAGCATAAGCTTGATAGGAACCGAGGCGATCGTTGCGAAACCATCCAGTTATCCCAAATAATCCCCCATTGCCCCACGTCCGTAGCGAGTTGTCCATCGCGTGCGGATTGCTTTCAGCATCGATTAATTGCGTCAATGGAATCCGAGAGTTCCAGCCAAAGCGCTGAATGTAAAGCGCGTTATTTGTTAGTTTGTACCCTCTGACACCGAACAGCGCCGATGCAATAAGAATTACCAACGGCAATACAACCATTGCTAGTAGCCAGAGAAAATTGCTTCGTTCCTCTCCCACCAACACACCAATTAAAGCTATCCCTAGCAAAATAGCGCTGAAGAGAATCGTACTGAAAATGAGTGACTTATCCCAAGGGGCATTGAAAACCATACCCATATACATAAGTTTCCTCTACTCTACAAATTTCAGAATAGTTGAACTGTCGCCCGATCGCCAACAACAAATGACCAATGACGAACAACAAATGACCAATAACAAAATCTTTCTTACCCCTGACACTTGCCTCTCTCTTTCGGTCTAGCTTATGCTGCTCGAAACGCTGCTAAACGGCTATTTTCACCCGCTAATTATAGGCGTTGGAAAATGTTAAGTTAGCAGAGCGCGATCGCATAAACTCACTATTTACTCAACTCTTGTAGAAACCTTGTCAGCTCTCAGCAATACGCAACCTCTAGCGGCTGCAACAGAATTAACCACCACCCACCAGCCGCCTATAATTTCCAAGCCCGTCCTTCGGACTAGCCTCAAGGCTTCTACTATCGATGGTGTCTTTGCTGCTATCTTTTCGAGCGTTACCAGTGGTGTTTTACTAACTAACTTTTTGCTTCAGTTGGGGGCAAATCCTTTAGAAGTTGGGATGCTCTCTTCGATTCCAATGCTGACGAGTTTACTACAACCATTAGGAGCATACTTAGCCGAACGAAGTAGCAGCCGTCACTTTTTTTGTTGGTGGACTTTTATCCCCGCACGACTGTTATGGTTAATTCCCATCGCAGGTATTTGTTGGATTGTTTGGTTTAATACTAACTCTCACCAATTAGTCAGTTTAACTTTGGTGACAATTTTCGCAAGCAATGTTCTGGCAGGCTTGGGGACTTCCTCTTGGTTGAGCTGGATGGCGGCTTTAGTCCCCCATCGCTTGCGGGGTCGATATTTTGGCTTTCGCAATAGTGCAGCAAGTTTGACGACTTTAATCGCCGTACCTCTAGCAGGATTGACAATTTCGATTCTGCCTGGTAGCACTATTCAGGGATACGGTATCGTTTTGGGATTAGGAATCATTGCAGGAATCCTTAGTTTGGCGTGTCAAAATTTCATGGTCGATGTTAATCCCCAATTGCCACCACCGTCGCTGTTATCGTCGCCAAAAATGAATTCTTTAGCAGTAGCAGAAGTCATACAACCGCCGCCAATTTTTAGCTTGTTCCGAGATTTAAATTTCGTCAAATTTCTACTGTACTTCGGTTTGTGGGCATTTGCGGTTAACTTAATCGTGCCGTTTTATAACCTATATTTGCTAGACAATTTAAAACTAGACCTCAATTGGGTGTCTTTATATACGAGTCTCCATGCAGCCACAAACTTAGTGATGTTGCTTGTTTGGGGTAAGCTAGCCGATCGTCTGGGGAATCGTCCCTTATTGTTGATGGTAGGGATTTTAGTCGGAGTTTTACCTTTATTTTGGCTGGGAAGCGGAAATAACTTATTATCGCTGTGGTTGTGGTTGCCGCTCATTCACCTGGTTAAAGGTTCCCTGTGGGCAGCAATTGACTTGTGTAGTAACAATATCCAAATGGAATTAGCACCCAAGTCCCATCCTTCCAGTTATTTTGCGATCGCTGCTGCTACTGCTGGTGTATTTGGCGCTTTGGGAACAACTGTAGGCAGCCAACTCACAAGTTTAGATGCGATCGGTGGTCTACCTGGAGTGTTTATTATTTCTACTATTGTGCGCTTACTTGCTTTATTTCCCTTAATTTTCGTCCGCGAACCGCGCAGCCAGCCTCTTACCCAAGTTTTGCGCCTTCACCTACGGAAACCGCAATTAGTTACAGAGGAGCCTGCAACAAGCGCAACTAATTCTGCACAATAAAGGTGAGTAGTGAGTGGTGAGTAGTGAGTAGTGAGTCGTCACCTCCGACTCCCGACTCCCACTCTCCCACTCCTGTTTTCTCAACCGAATCAGCAGCATGAATAAAGTAGATTACCTCCGAATTAGCTTAATCGACCGCTGTAATTTTCGGTGTCAGTATTGTATGCCCGAAGGTGCAGAGCTGGATTATATTTTGCGACAGCAGCTATTGACGGCTGAGGAATTGCTAACTTTAATTCGCGAGGTATTCATTCCAGTAGGGTTTACGCGATTTCGATTGACTGGCGGCGAACCGTTACTGCATCCGCAGGTTGTAGAAATTGTCCGAGCGATCGCAACTCTACCTCAAACTCAAGACCTGGCGATGACAACAAACGCATTTTTGTTGGCAAACAAGGCACAAAATCTCTACGATGCCGGGTTAAGACGGATCAATATCAGCCTCGACTCCCTCGATCCTGAAGTGTTCGATCGCATTGTGGGCAGTCGCGGACGTTCCCGTTGGCAGCAGGTTTGGGACGGCATTCTCGCCGCGCATCGGGTGGGTTTCGACCCCTTGAAATTGAATGTCGTCGTGATTCCTGGGGTAAATGATTGCGAAGTCTTAGATTTAGCTGCCCTTACCCTAACTCGTTACTGGCACGTCCGGTTTATTGAATTTATGCCCATCGGTAACTCACAACTGTTTGGCGATCGCGGTTGGGTTGCTTCGGCTGAGTTACGCCAGCGCATCTGCGAGGCTTACGGTTTAGTCGAGTCGCAAGTGCGGGGTAATGGACCTGCTGACGTATTTCAAATTCCTGGGGCAAAAGGGACGCTGGGATTTATCAGCCAAATGTCAGAATGTTTTTGCGATCGCTGCAATCGGATGCGTCTGTCTGCCGATGGCTGGCTGCGTCCCTGTCTGCTCAACGAAATGGGACAAATTGACCTTAAATCTGCTCTGCGCGCTGGCGTTCCTACTACTGAAATTCGCGATCGAGTAGCCCAACTACTTACCCTGAAATCGGATATTAATTACAAACAAAGAGAATCTGGAACATCTGCCGGAACTTATGCCCGTACCATGTCGCAAATTGGCGGGTAGAAGTAGGGGCGCATAGCCGTGCGCCCCTACCCCCAATTTCTGTGCGCCGCCCCCTAATCAAACGGGTAAAAATCAACAAGCCCTCCAATTGACGGAATCGGAGGGCTTGATATTAAAAATTACAAAACTTAATCATAGGATCGTCAATGGCGCACCGCAGCCGCACGAGTGCAGCCATCGAAATTAAGCCTGTCTGGAGTAGTATTCAACTACCAACAGTTCGTTCACTTGCAGGGCGACCCATTCGCGCTCAATCACGCTGTTAACTTTACCTTCCAGCTTATTCTTATCAAATTCGAGGTGGCTGGGTAGGTTTGCTAAACCAGGATACTGGAGATTATTTTCTACTAACTGCCGCGATTGCGCTTTATTTTTAATCCCAATGACTTCCCCTGGACGACATTGATAGCTAGCGATATTAACTTCACGACCGTTTACCATAACGTGACCGTGATTGACTAGCTGCCGCGCTGCTGGGATTGTGGGAGCCATACCCATGCGAAAAACGGTATTATCCAAACGCATTTCCAACAGTTGCAACAGCACTTGTCCGGTAGAGCCAGTCACTCTTCTTGCCCGCCGCACGTAACGCAGCAACTGCTTTTCAGTCAAGCCGTAGTTAAAGCGGAGCTTTTGCTTTTCTTCCAAACGAATAGCATACTCAGAACGCTTCTTGCGAGCCTGTCCGTGTTGTCCAGGTGGGTAGGAGCGTCTGGCATTTTTCCGAGTCAAACCTGGCAGATCGCCCAGGCGACGAACAACTCTTAGTCTTGGTCCTCGATAGCGGGACATTCAATCTTCCTCTGCTTAATTCTGCGCGAACTATTCCAAAACTACAATTATAAATCTAAAAAGTGGTATCTGAAAAGCCCTAACAGGGAGTAGGGAGCAGGGAGCAGGGGAAGCTGAGGGAGCGATCGGGAGCGATCGGGAGCTGGGGCAGAGTCGCGGAGAAAGAAATTTAAAATCTCCACACCCCACACCCTACACCCGCATCAACAGGCACCACGCACCACTGATAACTAAGAAATCTAGGGATGCTAAACTGTAGTGCAAACGAGGGATGAGGGGTCAAGAGTGAATGGCGATCGCAGCCAACAAAATTCGGTCACTGGCTTCGATCGCTGCTCCCTACTCCCTGCTCCCTGCTCCCTCGCTTCACTGATAACTGATACCCTCAAATTGTAGTTATTTACAAATTTCTTGGTGGGAGTGTTATGGGGAAAACAATGTATTTAGTGGCTGGCTCGTTGGCGATCGCCGGTTGGATCGGTAGCAGTTTCCCTGCAACTGGGGCTGAAATTGTCACTGACTCTTTACGCAATGGCTATCGTGCTTGTACGGGGCGAATGCTCAATTCTGGAGTTTCACCGGAAGCAGCAGCAAGAGCCTGTGCGGGGGCGCTTTACCCGAAGGATGTCGCTCGTTGCGTGACGAGAATTGAGGGGCAGACAGAAATTTCTGCCCAAGATGCTTTAGCGACTTGCACGCAAGCCCGCCGACCTGTAGAGTTGTCGAGATGTGTAGTTGGCATTAGCGAAAATAGCCAAGGGCAGCCCGTACCAGGAGTACTAGATTTTTGCGGTCGCAGTTTATTACCAATTCGTTATGCTGAATGTGTCGTTGGATTGCGGCGAGAAATTAATGAGTTAGCTCCTACTCAAGCAATGGAAACTTGTATTAGTGCAGGCGATCGCCCTTTGGATTTTGCACCTAATTTTATTCCCCAAGGTCAATTACAACAACCAGTACCATCTCCGGCTCTGACTAACCCTGCAATCCCCGAACAAACTGCTCCCGCGCCAGATGCACCTGCATCAGATACGCCTACTCCAACTACGCCTTAGAAAGAACAAGGGAGAATTCGGAATTCGGAATTACTTCTGTACAGGCGGGTTTTGACTACAAGTTTCTTGTGCTAAACCCGCCCCTACGGTTTCCCGATCGCCTTGTACAGATGTTACATGTAACGACTCTACACTGATAACTGATAACTGATAACTGACTCCCCGTTATGAACCAAGAAATTAAATTACTCGTCCTCGATATTGATGGGACGATCGCGGGTAAGTCAAATCAAATTAATACCAAAGTTAAAAAAGCGATTCAAGCGGTGCGGGCAAAAGGCATACAAGTGGCTGTAGCAACAGGACGAATGTATCGTTCTGCTTTGCGTTTCCATCATGAGATAGATTCGACTTTGCCCTTACTTGCCTATCAAGGTGCTTGGATTCAAGATCCAGCTACCCAGAAGATGCACCGTCATTGGACTGTTGCCAAGCAAACAGCAATTCAACTGCTAGATTATTTCGAGCAACCTGAATTGCGATCGCTGCTTTCGGTTCATTTCTATATTAACGATCGCCTCTACGTGCGCGAACTGACTTCCGAAACCCGACTTTACTCCGAACGCTCTGGGATTGAAGCGATCGCGGTGGGAGATTTACGCCAAGCTTTAACAACAGAACCAACGAAAGTATTAGCGCTGTGCGACGACACCGAAATCATTGATAACTTACTCAGCAGTCTGCGCCAGCAATATACTCCTGCTGAACTATACCTGACTAAATCCGTTGCTACCTTCTTTGAAGCAACCAACCCTTCGATCAATAAGGGTGTAGGCGTGCGTTACTTAGCTGAAGAACTCCTGGGAATCGCTGCTGCTAACGTGATGGCAATTGGTGACAACTTTAACGATGTAGAGATGTTAGAGTATGCGGGGATCGGTGTAGCGATGGGTAATGCTCCATCTGACGTACAGGCGATCGCTCAGTGGGTAGCGCCTAGCGTCGAGCAAAATGGTGTTGCAGTTGCAATTGAAAAATTCTTACTTTAAATCAGTCATTTGTCATTGGCGAGTGTTCTACTAACGACGAATGACCAAAAATCAGAAAGGACACCAACGACTGTCCGTGTTTCGTCTTGGTGTCCTGACTGGTTCGCTCCTCACACACCCTTATATTAGAGTAATGTTCTTGATTTGTCACCCCCTTGAACGCTAATTTCTACCCAAAGACAGATAAGATTTGCCTATAGAGCAAGATGCCTTTGACAGTGACCGGTGACCTGTTACCTGTTACCAGTTTTATACTGTTCGCTAGTTCACAGTTCTAAGGGTGCGCAACTATTTAGTACTTCTACTAAGAGTATTCTGAATAGAGATTGAGCGATCGCTACTAAGCCAAGTCGCCCTTGTGCTAAGTTGAGATTTTGATTTTTGACCTCTCCCCAAATGCGACATTGACTATAAAAAGTTTGAAAAGCTTGACTCAGATTCAGAGCTACTTTCAACCAATTTAAAGACTTACGAGTAGGCGCGGGACAATAAAGCTCGTCTAATACTGCGATCGATTCGATGAGTAAATTTAACTCGGATGGGTGATACAAACAAATTTTTGCTTCACTCAACCAAGGAATAGGTTGAGGTGATATGACTTGTAGACATGAAGACTTAATGTCAGAGTTTTTTGACTTAATTGTAATTATGTTCTCCCCATGAGCCATTTTCAATAGAGAACAACAACGAGCATGAGCGTACTGAATGGGAAAGAGGGAATTGGTAATTGGTAATTGACGGTTGACAGTTAACGGTTGACGGTTGTTTTTTGCTCCCTTGTCTCCCCTGCTCCCTGCACCGAAGCGCTCCCTACTCCCTAAACTGGGTAGTGTCCCAATCCAGTGTTGCAACCAAGCAGCCAGACTGGGTTGAGTTAATTCTAAGTCGATCCACCCTGGGGAAACAACTTGAAAAATCAAGTTTTGTTGATGGTTTTGTTGGGCAATTAGCTGCGATATAGATTGCGCAACTTCTATAGTTGGGGAGTTGACAAGTTGACTTAATTTAAATGCGATCGCGCACCTGTAAACAACCGGACGCTGTTTAGATAACTGTAAAGGAAAATAACTTTTGCGATCTGTCAAGGATGGAGTGTCTAATATATACAAACTTAGCGCTGCTTGTATCTGCTGTAACAGCGCTTGCTTAGGTGTTAACTCAGCTAATGGAGGCGATCGGTGATTCACGTTTAATTTATAGTTAAAATCCCTATCCCTACCTGGGGGATTTACCAAGGTTCCATGCAAACGAATTGCTTAACCCCTATTTTTTGAATGGCTGCTTGAGAAGACTATGCCCTAGCAAAATTTACTATTACTGGAGCGTTCGTTCATCCGCGATCGTACTGAAAGATTTATGAGCTTTCGCTAAAAAATCTGGTGATTTCAGTAGATTTACGGTACAAAAAAACTCAGTCCTATGTTGTTGACAATATTTTGTCACAATTTTCCCTAGCTCAACTACAATCATTTGTACAACTGTTACTTGCAATGCCCTGGTTTGATTGTTTACACTTATCTGTTGTTTTAAACATGAACTATACGGATAAAAAAACTGAAAAGCAGGAGACTTGATTAAGTAATTGAGTGATTGAGAATACTAGGATTGTGTTGCAAGACAAATAAAACAAATCTATAGCTAAGTTCGCTTAGCTACGATCGCTATTACTGGTTTGAGGAGTAAAGTTCATCTGCCAACCAATTTGGCAATGGCTGAGCTTCACAGTGACGTTTCGTCTATCGCCAACTGCTGCAAATTATGCATTCCCCATCCGCTTCTCCAGAGTCACAAAGACCATTTTTAACCTGGCAACGGATTCTTGACTGGGCGCAGGAACACTATCGCGTTCGCTCTTTTAGTAAAGACGAACGCATTCCAGCTCGACCTGGACTGCTCTATCTCGTTCAAAGAGGTGCTGTGCGACTTGTAGGTACAGCTCAAGTTAGCGCAACTAGTCAGCTATCATCTCGGCGCATCAACAGAACACCTGAAGAAGCTTTTTTAGGCTTTGTTGGCGCTGGACAGCCGTTTGAAATTGTTGCCCAATCTCCGTTTACGCTCCAAGCTTATGCCCACGTAGAACCCACTTTAGTCGTGTGGATGTACTGGCATGACTTGGATAACTGGCCCCACTTTCGGCGGGAAGTTCTCGATGCATTTCGCTACCAACATCAGCGCAAGTTACTGTGGCTGAGTGCTTTAGGACAGCGACGGACGATCGATCGTCTCTTGGGATTCTTAACCCTGCTGGTAGAAGAATATGGGCAACCTGCGACAAGTGAAGAAGACCCCGAGATTCTGCGCGGATACTCTCTACCGTTTACGCTGACGCACGCCCAAATTGGTAGTGCGATCGGTTCGACGCGAGTTACCGTAACTCGTTTAATGGGTAAGCTACGTCAACGCGGTTTACTTATCGCTCAAGAAGATAACCTCATCTGTTTGCCAGCCGATTCAATCAATCGAGCGAGTTAGTTACAGAGGAGTGAGGAGCGAGGAGCGAGGGTATTGAATATCACAAGAGCTGTGATTGAGAAACTAAAGTCTTTCCTGTCATTTGTCTCTCTTTCCCTCACTCCTAACTCCTAACCCCTCATTATCGCATTCGCACAAATCCAGCATTGGCGATCGCCGACTGTCCTTGTTGCGTCAGCAGTAACTTAGCATAAGCTTCTCCTGCTTGCTGTGCTAAATCGTCATCCTGCTTGACGACAACGTACAAGTTGCGTGTCAGAGGATATTGTCCGGTTTGAAAAGCATCGGTATTGAGCTGATTGCGCCGCTGAGGACAGTTATTCGCTGTTACTAAAGGTTCTTGGTAGGGAGGAGTAAATTGCCCTGATTGACGACCTAGCGGTAAGGGTCTAATCCTACACTGAGGTACGATTTCTGGAGCCGAGGCGTAGTAAATTCCGCCACGGTTACTAGCTAGCTTTTGTAAAGCTTGAGTTGTCGTACCGACAAATTCAACGTTGGCAGCTAATGCTTGACCTGCTAGAACATCCTGTATGAAAAGCTCGACCGTACCACCCTCGCTCATCGGACGGGAATAAGGTTGAATCGGCAGGTTAGGACCACCGAGTTGTTTCCAGTTATTTGCCTTCCCAGTATAAATTGCTTTAAGCTGTGCCAAGGTTAGTCCTGGTATATTTAGGCTGGGGTGAACTGCGATCGCTAAACCGTCAATTGCTACCGGAATTTCTTTTAAATTAAATCCTCTTTGCTGAGCGCGAGATACCTCTCGATCTTGTAAGGGTCGAGACGACTGAGCAAAGGTAAGCCTACCTTCAATCAGCATCCGAATACCAATACTGGTTCCTGGGGAAGCATTTGTCGGTTCTACAAACCGTAACTGAAATTCTGGATAAGCTGCTCTAATTTGCGGATCGATCGCTTGTCGAATTGCCGCCCAAGAAGTACTACCACCATAGCTGAATAACCCTTTAGGAATGCCTGAAACACCGCTAAAACTTGAGCCACTCAATTCTGGATCTGAAGTTATATCGGATGTGTTGGGGGTGGAAATCGATCTTGGCTGAGGATCGCTGAGTTCGACACTAGTGCTAGAATTTCTCGTCAGCCACCAAAAACCGCCAGCTAAACCCCCAGCTACGATCAACAGAGTCAGAACGAGAACATCTGTTTCATTTTTTTGCGACGACATAACAGAATAATAAGCGCTGTAATAAGTGCAACATATACTTGCTTGCGTACAGATTATCCACGCAGCAAAGCAGTGTTGCATCCCTGTGAGATCGCCTCTAATTCAAGCGATTGTCTTATGATGAATTGAACTCTTATGTCTGTCTTATCATAACCTAACCTTAATCTTGTCAGGACGATTAACTATATATATTTAGTGGCTTTTGGCACAAATAGTATACACACAACTATACAAAGTCACGATCGTTGGTCATGAGAATATGGGTAAGGGTAAGAGTTTCTTACTTACGACTTACGAATTACGAATTACGACTTATTTAACCTAGTGGTTAGAGTGTCTGTAAAGATCGTCGCAGTAAAATAACCAAGCTATACCCAAAATCGCTGTAGTTACGCTAGCAATTATTCCCGCCATAACCCAGCCAAATGCTCCTACTAATATAATTAATCTTCCTAGTAAAGCTAAAACTGCTTTCGCAGTAATGAATGCAGTAACGGCACAAATTATACTAATCAGTCCTAATTCTAAAAGTATAGATTTAGTATCCTTGGTTGCAAGCTCCTCATCAAAGTATATATCCCAGACGACAGTACACATAGCAACATCAGCAACCGTCAAAAATATTTGCTTGAATAATTCTAAATTCATTGCAGGAGTTACTGTGACTATCCCCGCAGCAAAAATTGTAGCTAAAATTACTATAACGGCTCGTTTTCTTTTTGGATATATCTGACTCATAATTAATTTCCTGAATCGTAAGCTTTTTTAATAAAGAAGAGTCAGAAGTGGATATTAGATTATTTTACTAAAAGAACCAAGCTGTTCATCAGAAAAGTTTCTGCATGTATAGCATCGATTGATGCTTGTTCCACAGCTACTTTTCTTACTTCTGTCTCCGATCTTTTATCTCCTGTCTCCTTCTACAGATTACAGCCAGTGTTTTGGATAAGTTCTACCTGGCATGAGATTGTTAAAAACAAAAGTACAAAAGACTAAAACAATTGAACCTGCTAATACTGGTGTAAACAGAAAACTCCATTCAGCACGGCTCATCACTCCTACTAAAGCAACCGCTCCTCCTGGTGGATGGAGAGTTTTTGTCAGTTGCATGACTTTGATTGCTGTAGCAACAGCTAAAGCCATAACCCAAGGTTCTGAGCCGAATAAATGTACCATAATTAAGCTGACTAATCCGCCGAGAAAATTGCCTACAATACAGTTGCGTGGCTGTGCTAGAGGACTATCGGGTGCAGCAAATAATAAAACGGCAGCCGCTCCAAAAGGAGCTGCGATCAGAGGATAATGCGTACTAACGCTGATGTAAGCTAGCGCGGCAATGCCAATAAAACTACCTATGTAAGAAAAAACAATTTGTTTTAAAGGAAAGCGGGGTTGATATTTAGAGCTGCCGTGAATTTTAGCCAAGAAATTTTTGAGTCGAGTCGAGTTAAATCGAACGCTCCATGTAGGCTGGGGACGATTATTTCTTAAAGCAGCTAGTTCGGCTGTGAGTTGCTCTAGTTGTTGCTGCTGAATAATTAATTGCTGTTGCTGTTGTTCTAGTTGCTGTTGATACTGCTGGAATTGTTGTTGTTTGCTAGTCAATTCAAAGGTAGACATAGCTTTGGTAAGTTTTGTCATAGAGCTAGAATTTGTATTTGGTTTTGCCGCAGTTTTACTAATGTCTTTCATACTTCTATCGCTAAATAATGAATTGCCAAAACTTAGATTTATTCTGTGATATTGCGATCGCACTACTATAAATTGTGTTAACTGATACGAAATATTATTAATCATGAAAGAAGCGCATTTTGAAATTGCTCTAACTGCATACAATCAACAGAAAAGTACAATTTTATACTTGCGACTTAGAGCAAACTACGCTCGCAATAACGCTAGAACTATCAAATAAATTAAATGGCTAAATTAATTTTTTCAAAAATATTTACAGCGATCGCTAGCTACTAGCTCGCTAAAACTTTCATCGCTGTATAACTATATTGAATTACTGTAGTTAAAATCTGACAAGACATTTCAGAGTCGATCGAAGTGTTCTTTTTTTATTCGATGTATTCAAAAGTTTTATTTTAGGAGAGTTAATCTGGCGTTTTAATTTTATTCATCAAAATTTTAATTGTTCTTAGTGTTATGGAATAGCTTTGAGATTTATCGTAATTTTACTGTACCTTTGGTTGCAGTATTTTTGCTGCACGGCTGAGTAGAATCCAACAATTAGCTTTTTAGCTTCTGTGTATCCGCGCAGAACTGCTAAAAAGGCTATAAATTGGGGCTTGATACAGGGACAGATTTGTTCGTTGGGTTAATTTTAATTGTTACGCGCTCGGAGTTTAAATTGTTACGTAATAGTAGCGAAACTAAACCAATCGATCGCGATTTAACTTGAAACTCTGAATTTTGAATTATTAGTTCATGGGTGCTGTTGAGATAGAACGAAACTGATGATAGAAATTACAGCAAGCGTTTTTTGTACGAGTCTGGGTGCATTCTTATTCCGAAGAGAAATAATTCCTCGTTCCTTTCCCAATTTGCTAGGTCGCCTTCTTTACTGGCTGGGCGTACCGTTGCAAATTTTAGTACTGACGCGCAAGTCAAATTTATCGCAATCGATTTGGTTGCCTCCAATCTTGACAATTGCAATATTGCTGTTGGGTTTGGGCTTAGCTTATGTCAGTTTGCAGCTACTCAAACAACTGACTCAGTACCGCTCGGTTTCATGGGTAAAACAATTGTCCGATAGTTTCTATCCTAGCGATCGCGCTGAACAAGGTAGTTTTGTCCTCGCTTCAATTTTGGGAAACACCGGCTTCATCGGGTTAGCGATCGTTCCAGCTTTTGTCAGTCAAGACTATTTAGTTTGGGTAGTGTTGTATGGCGTAACGCACAATCTAATTGGTAGTTACGGACTGGGAGTATTTTTAGCAAGTTATTTTGGGCAAACCCCAGCAAATAATAAATGGAAAGCTGCATGGCGAGACATTTTGCGCGTTCCTGCTTTATGGGCTTTTGCGCTGGGTTACTACAGTAAACCTTGGCAAATTGTCAGTTTCATCGATCCCTTACTTCAGGCAATAATCTATTTAGTCGTACCTGGAGCTTTCTTGTTGATTGGGATGCAATTATCACGGCTTCAAGGAATTCAAAATTTACGAAGGGCGATTATTCCAAGTACGATCAAGACATTTGTTTTACCTATTTTGGCAGGAATGGTGATAACATTCTTAGGATTTCCCCACGAAGCACGCTTGGCTTTAGTCTTGATGTCTGGAATGCCAAGTGCTTTCGCCAATGCGATTTTAGCAGAAGAGTACAACCTCAATCGTCCGCTAGCTGCAAGTACGATCGTTCTCAGTACGGTTTTGCTACCACTGGTAATTCCCCTATGGTTGTATTTATTTAGGTAATAGAAACTCTGCATAGAACTTCTCTGCGTCGTCTCTCGATCAACGAAGGCTCGTGTCAACCGAACTAGGTAAGGGAGTAAAATCGTAACCCGTGCCGGAGTATCTACCAGGCTGAACTCTAACTAGAGTTCCTGATTCTTGGCGATCGCCTGACGGTAAAAACTTGACTATCCCAGTTGCCCCTTTAAACATAAAACCAGGATTAGATAAAGCCTTCTGTAGTTGTTCGCGATTCGTACTTGCTTTTAAACCCGTAAAAATAGCAATTGTTGCATCGTAAGTCAATGCAGTTCGCCAATTACCCGCCCCACCCCAAAACCGCTTAGCATTGGCAATGAAAGAACTATTGGGGAAAGCAGAAGGATGCCAAGGTACAGAAAGCACCATAGTATTAACATCGGCTTGTCCTTGCTGCAGCGTGTCGTACGTATACATTGTGTGGCTGCCGAACAAAGTTAATCGACTGCGATTTGCTTGCGCTACTTCCACTGCACGACCCATTCTATTTACATCTGGTGCTAGTAGCAAAGCTTCTGCTCCATCGCTGACTGCTTGAGAGGGAATTTCGCTAGGGTTAAAATTAGCAGCAGCAAAATCGCAGGGGGTACTGGTGATATAACCGCCATTTTCAAACACGCTAGAAGTGAACTCCTCTTGAAACGAGCGACTTGCTTCTGCCTGAGAATCCGCACAGATCGCAATTCTGGTTTTGCGTGCTGTTTTCACAACGTAGCTAGCCAAAGCATCTGCGATCGCTCTTGAATTTGGCGTAGTCCGAAAGATAAATCTACCAACTCCACTTAAGTTTCGCGCTACGCTAGTGGGCGAAATCATCACCAAACCGCTTTTTTGATAGATGGGAGCAGCGGCGATGGATGCATCGCTAGAGTTATGTCCTACTACTGCGAGAATATCTGGATCGTTGGCAAATTCAGCCGCGATCTGTTTAACCACAATGGGGTTATTATCGTCATTGGCAACTTGCACTTGAACCAGCTTTCCGCCAATCCCACCACTGTGATTGATCTCGTATTGTGCCTGTGCCACGCCCCGCAGCATCTCTCTGGCAACGTTTAAGTTACCTCCTACAGGAACGCTAACACCGATTTTAACTGTATTGCTAATTGCAGCTGCCGAAGCATTATTTAAATAAATCCACGTTTCGGGATCGTTGCGCTTCACCTGCAAAGCCGCATTAAATTTGGTGACTGCCGTGGAAAAATCTCCTGCGGCAAAAGCTTGTACTCCTGCTTGTTTGTCTGGATTATTGTCGGCTGTAAATAAAACTTTATTACCTAAACTAATTCGTTTTTGCAAAGCTGGGTTGCGGTTGGGGGGATTGAGCAATCCATTGAGAGATGGTTGATTTGCTTGTTGCCCTCCTCTACCACTGCGATAACTCAACCAAAAAATCAGCGGTCCGATCAGGCAGAGGGCGATGAGATAGAGAACCAGGACAGTGTTTTTTTTGCTTTGCAACATAAAGTTTGGAACAGGAATTAAATCAAGTATTGTTAGACATTTCTAGACAACTTTCCCAGCCTCATATTTTCTGTATCGCCATGACTTGGTACAGCCCAGATGTCGAAGAATCTATAAGGAGCTAAATCATATTCTTTTTAACAACAGCACTTTGGGCGATCGCAATAATAGTACGAGATCAACGCCCACACACAAAGCTACAGCTTGAGAGTTAGTTTTTTAACATAATAGATAAAATCATATTTGATTTGACCCATAACCAAACAAAATAGAGCCACAACTACTTGCGTACCAACCGTAATTTTACGGAAAAAATATAATGCAGCTGATTTTAACCGTGAAATTACTTACGCAAATTTACTGAGTCTGAGCCTATACGTAAAAGAGATTTACCTAACTATAGCAGTAAAGAGTTTGGCGATCGCGCTCTGCTCAATCTGTATCTTCTGTAACTACTTCCCACTTAATTGCAGTCACTTTTATTTGCGATCGCAACTGCATGACAATCTCTTCCATCAATCGATCGTTACGACCATTGGAAGTATATTCTGCCTTGATTTCTACTGAAGAGAAGTTATCGAGATCTTTACTGTTAATATTTTTACTAGACAATTCATTCAATATCATTTGTCCTGGTGTAGTTTGTGCCAGTAGCACAGCCCTCACAGCTACTTCGTCTTCGGTTAAACAAATGAGGCGACAGCAATAGCGAGTTTCTACTTTTGTGTGCGTAATCAATTGCTCGTCCAACTGTTGAAACCACTGTACCATCGGGCGCAAAAGTAGATTTGCTCCTACCACTGCTAAAGTGCCGAAATAAGCTTGAAATAGCAATCCTGCCCCGACCAAACTACCCACGGCAGCAGCACACCAGAGGGTAGCTGCGGTATTGAGTCCGCGCACGCTGGTTCCTTCCCGCAAAATCACGCCGCCACCCAAAAAGCCAATCCCAGAGACAACTTGGGCTGCTATACGTGTAGGACTGGCATCGCCGGGAATCATTGCCGAGAGCATGACGAACATAGCAGCACCAAGAGACACCAACACATTTGTTTTCAGTACCGAGCGAGTTCGCCGCCATTGTCTTTCGCTGCCAATTGCCGCACCGAGAATGAATGCCAGTAGCAGGCGAATTGCAAAATCTACCCAAGTCATTAGTTTTTTTCGTTTGGTTCTACCCAGATTGCTATTGTCGCACTGGTACGAAATCATAGCCAGTACTTGTATTGACTTGACGCACGACTTGTACTAGCTGTACCGATGCGTTACTATCGCCAGAAGGAAGAAACTGCACTGGATTAGCTGCGCCAGGAGTGGAAAAATCAATACTGGAAAGAGTTTGTTGAATCCCTTCACGAGTGGCAGACTTCTGCATTGCCGCAGTCAAAGCCTTGGTTGCATTGTAGGCAAGAGCAGTACGCCAGTTGACCTCAGCTCCCCAAAACTGTCGTGACTGACGCACGAACTGAGATTTCGGATCGGTATCAATATCCCACGGAATAGCAACTACCATATCCACAGCCGCGTCTCCCGCGACTTCAAGCGTGGTTGAGTTGTAAATGGCATCGCCACCTAGAAGTTGCAATCGTCTGCGGTTTACTTGCACGACCTGTAGGGCTTTGTCGATAATGCTAGTACTAGACCCAGTGTTAGGTGCTAACATCAGGACTTTTGCCCCTTGCTTGATGGCTTGGTTAATGCTGTTAGCTGGGCTAAAACTAGGGTCTGATAAGTCAAACTCAGATGTGACTTTCCCACCTCCAAGCAGAACCGCTGTGACAAACTCAGATTTTAAGGATTGGCTGTAAGCACTTTGGGGATTGAAAAAAACAGCAGCATTCTTTTGCTGTAAATTGGTCAGCATATAATTTGCCAAAGCTCTTGCAGCAATATAATCGCTGGGAACGGTACGAAAAATGTAGGGACTGATGCCGGAAAGTTTAACAGAAGTACTGACAGGAGAGATCGCGACTAACTTTCCCTCATCATATATAGGTGCAACGGCAAGGGTGACTTGACTTGCCCAGTGACCGATAACTGCCAAAATTTCAGGAGTGTTAACCAAAGTTGAAGCAACTTGTCGAGCTTGGTCTTCTTGATTGTTGTCGTTGACGATCGCCACTTTCAAGGGAACGCCATTAATATTCCCAGTTTGATTTGTTTCTGTTTGTGCCTGCGCAACGCCACGTAGAACTTCCAAACTCCCATTAGGACTAGTACCAGTGGGAACGACAACAGCAATTGCGTAACTTTTGCGAGCGCCTATCTTGGCATTGTTAAGGAAAATTAGGGTCTCGGGATCGTTGCGATTTTGTGTTAATGCTGCTTGCAATTTCTCGGTTGCAACACTCCAATTTCGAGCCGCGATCGCCTCTATTCCTTCCTGTTTTGCTGGTAATATCTTCCCTGAAAATAACGTTTTCTCGCCAAAACTAATTGGTTTTCCAGTTGCAGAAGTACCATCTGTAGCAGTCGAGTTAGATCGATCTCCAATACCGACAAACGATTTGCCAAAAAAATTACTGAATAGTAAAGCTCCTCCCCCTACTAATCCGAGCGTAATTAGTAGCGATAGTAGCAGAAGCACTGTTTCATTTTTACGCGACATAAGAATTAGGGGCTAGGGGCTAGGAGTTAGGGGCTAGGGAAAGAAGGAGAGACAAGAGGTTAGTTCTTCCCTACTCCCTGCTCCCTACTCCCTGCTCCCTCGTTAAAGAATTCGATCGAGTAGTTGATAAATTATTTTAAATAAAGCTGTGAGGGCAACTGCAATTAGTCCGCCACCGATCGCCAGAACCAAAATGCTAGAAACGTTGAGATTGGCGTGCAGGGCAGGAATAAAAACCACAATTATCAAGGAAATTACTGAAATAATTAATAAATCTACTTTTTCGATCCAGCGACGAGATAAGGCAAAAACTAGACCACTTAAAATCACAGCGGCGATCGCCCAACCAATAGCGGGAGTCGGAAAAAGGCTGGAAAGCGCGATCGCCAGCAAAGCGCCTTCAAAACCGCTAAAAGCCGCTCCTGTTAAAACCTCCCACAGAGCAAAACTCGGTCGCCTGGTTATTGGTGGGGGAGTAGGTGGTGTAGGGGTGGGGCGATCGAGCTGGTGCAGAGCGGCGAGGACTGTGGCAGCTGACTGATAGCGCTGCTGCGGTTGAGCTGATAGCATCTTGGTAAGAATGCTGGCAAGGCCATTGCTCACTTCAACATGCATTCGCCAATGCCATTGATTGCGACCGGCATCATATAAATCTGTGGGTTTTTTACCAGTGAGTAGGTTGACTGCGGTTACAGCCAAGGCATACAAGTCTGTAGAAGGGTAAACTTCCCCACCTGAGACTTGTTCTGGAGGGGCAAAACCCATAGAATAAATTCCGGTCGAAGCAGATTGCGCTCCTCCTACTTGGCTCGTCACTTGTTTGACCGCACCAAAATCGAGTAAGTAAAGCTTACCGTGGCGATCGCGGATGATATTAGAAGGTTTGATATCCCGGTGAATCGCTTTTTGCTCGTGAACGAACTGTAAAACGGGTAAAATGGCGTAGAGCAGTTGCAAGACCTGCGATTCGGAGAACCGACCTTGAGATTCTAGTTCTGCTTCTAGAGTTTCACCGTCGATAAACTCTTGAACGAGATAAAAAAACCGTTCCTGTTTATTGGGTTGCCAACTCGGGACGCTTAGTTCAAAAAAAGCCAACAAATCGGGGATTTGGTCGTGGCGATCGCCAAGTTGCTCTAAGACGACTGCTTCCCGTTCAAATAGGGTTTGGGCAGTCATGAGCTGAGTAGCGCTCAAGTCACCAGAGGGCTTGAATTGCTTCACGACACACTGACGCATCCCAGGCGTATAGCGATCGCGTGCCAAAAAAGCCGCACCAAATCCCCCTTGTCCTAGTAGTTTTACCGGTAGATAGCGTCCCTGTAAAATCAGCGGCATACCGCAACAAGTGCAATATTTTTGTTCTGTTGTTTTGAGAATGGCGCTGTTATCGAGATCGGCAAAATGATTCAGCGGACGGGGGCAGCCTAAACGAGTGCAGAAAACTTCCATGAACGGCAGGGGTTAATGGCTAGCAGCTAGAAGAGAGCTGAGGGAGCGACCGGGAGCTGAGGGGGCTGAGGGAGAAAGTTGATTTACCACTCACCACGCACCACTCCTATAGCTTTTAATTTAGCTGTCTAGTTCAAACAACTCAATTCACTTCTTCTACCTCTGGCGTTACTACTTCTATAGTTTCCTTGGCAACTCGCGGCGACTCTAACAGTTCCTTGCCCCAACCAGGAGTTGTAAATTGAGGTAAAATCTCGCGGATAAACGCATCGGCAGCTTTCGAGCGGTAACGGTTGGGGTTTAAGATTGCTGCTAGTGTCCGTCGCACCACGACCCCCTCAATTGCAGAGCGGTGCAAGATACCCATTTGTAGCTCTTTGGCGATCGCGGAAACGGAAACAAAAGCCGCTCCCAATCCTGACTGCACGGCGTTTTTAATTGCCTCAATTGAATTGAGTTCCATTTCAATTTTGAGCCGTCGCGTATCGATCTCGCAGCGGGTTAATACAGAGTCAATGACCTTGCGAATAGTCGATTGGGAGTCGAGAGCGATGAACTGAAGTTTATAGAGGTCGTCTTTATAGATTTTCTCGGCTTTTGCTAAGGGGTGCAGCACTGGTAATATCAGGGCTAGCTCGTCTTCGGCGTAAGGAGCGATCTGTAAAGATTCGTGTAGCTCCGAGGGAATTTCTCCACCGATGATCGCTAAGTCTACCTGTCCGTTTGCCACGCTCCAAGCAGTGCGGCGAGTTGAGTGGACGTGCAACTGTACCGCGACATCAGGATATTTTTGACGAAACATGCCGATCATGCGGGGCAACAGATACGTGCCAGTAGTTTGAGAAGCACCGACAATCAGAGTTCCGCCTTGAAGGTTTTGCAAATCCTCAATTGCCCGACAGGTTTCTTGACATAGGCTGAGAATTTTTTCGCCATAGTTGAGCAGCAAATACCCTGCCTCTGTCAGTTGCGCTCTACGTCCGCCTCGGTCAAATAAAGGCACGTCCAATTGCCGCTCTAAATTTTGCACCTGCAAGCTCACCGCAGGTTGAGAAACATAAAGACTGTCAGCGGCACGCTTGAAGCTCCCTTCAGCAGCGATCGCTTTAAGAATGCGTAACTGATCTAAGGTGAAAGGTAGGTCAGACATACAGCTATATCCATGAATACGAAAGGAGACTTCAGGCAACCTACTCGATTAGTGAGAGAGCGCGAATGTGTCATCTGCTCAAAGTGGGAAACATTCCGCGAAAATGACCCTAACACCACATTAATATATAAAGTTACCTAATAATTCGCGATCGGAGCTTTACAGGAACAAAATATATAAAATTTTCTAATGAAAAGTCGTAAGTCGTAAGTCAGAATTAACTGGTCACTGGTCACCGATCACTGCTCCCTGCTCCCTTACCCCTAAAATGAATCACAGTTGGTTAACACCCAGCCATTTTGTCATGCTGGGTCTATTACTAGGATTTGCGATCGCCCATAGCGGTCTAGCCGCCCTGCGAATGCAGGCAGAAAAAGCGATTGGTGCTAGGCTTTACCGAGTCTTATTTGCTAGCGTCAGCTTACCTTTAGCTGTCGGATTAGTAATTTACTTTTTCAACCATCGCTACGACGGAGCGCAACTTTGGCAAGTACAAGCTGTCCCAGGCGTGCGCGAGATTGTTTGGGTGCTATCTGCTGTTTCTTTCCTCTTTCTTTATCCCGCTACATTTAACTTACTGGAAATTGCCGCAGTCCAAAAACCCGAAGTCCATCTCTACGAGACGGGAGTTATCCGCATCACCCGTCATCCGCAGATGGTAGGACAGTTGATATGGTGTATTGCCCATACTTTGTGGTTGGGGACGAGTTTTACCCTCGTCACTTCCATTGGCTTAGTCTTGCATCATCTCTTTGGAGTGTGGCATGGCGATCGCCGCTTGAGTCAACGTTATTCAGAAGCATTTGAAAAAGTTAAGTCTCGCACCTCCATCATTCCCTTTCTAGCGATCGTGGAGGGACGGCAAACCCTACAGTGGCAAGAATTTCTCCGCCCTGCCTACATCGGTGTTGCCATTTTTGTCTTTTTATTGTGGCGATCGCATCCACTCCTGATCCAGGCTACAGCCAAAGTTCCCTGGTAGTGAGGAATCCAGAATTAACTACTTGGAAATTCCCGACTCCCACTCTCCCACTCCCACTCTCCCACTCCCGACTCCCCAATAACTGACAAAATCGATCTTTCCCACTTTAGAATTGATCCCGAATCGATGTAGCATAATTCCAAGTTGATAGCAAACTCAGATAATTCCGCGTAGGGGAAACATGGTATTGTCAGTTAACGAGCGGACGTTTACAAAAGAAGTTTTAGAATCATCAGTTCCAGTTTTAGTCAATTTTTGGGCTCCCTGGTGTGGGGTGTGTCATTTAATCCAACCTGTACTATCAGAGTTTCACAAGCATGGTAGCCAGTACGTCAAGATAGTGGGTGTAAATGCTGATGAAAATTTTAGATTATCCAATACTTATCGACTCACAACATTACCCACACTGATTTTGATTGAGAAAGGTATTGTCAGACAGCGATTAGATCGCCTACACAGTCGAGATGAACTTCGGCAAGTACTAAAGTCAATTCAGTACGACTACGCTAACTCCGTTCGACTGGAAATAGGGGCGAGGAGTTAGGAGTGAGGAGTGAGGGAAAGAAGTCAGAAGTCAAAAGTCGAAAGTGGGAATTGATTGTCAATTGAATCGTCTTCCTTGTCTCCCTTGTCCTTTCTTGCCCTCGCTCCTCGCTCCTCGCCCCTTCATAAAGCTAAAGTCATAGTAAATTTTCCCCATCTAGGTTCCCTCAGGTGGGGTATTTTACGATCGGAGCCATGTGTCACAATTGTTAACAGTTTGGAGCAAGCGATTAGTCATCAGAGGTTATTCATCATCAGGTATTTGTAATCAATTCCATACAAAAGACCAATGACAAATGACAAATGACAAAAAAGCTAATAGCTTCATTAAGTTAGTAGTAAAGTTCTCAAAGTAGGCGCAAGTGATGGAAGCTATCTATCAATATGCCTGGCTGATTCCGGTATTACCTCTGGTCGGGGCGATGCTGGTCGGTCTGGGGTTAATATCGGCAAATCAGGCGACTAACCGCCTGCGGCAACTCAATGCTGTATTTGTCATCTCTTTAATGGGAGCAGCAACGGCACTGTCTTTCGCGATTCTTTGGAGTCAAATCCAAGGACACGCGCCCTATACCAGAACCCTGGAATGGGCAGCAGCCGGAAATTTCCATTTAAGTATGGGATATACGATCGACCATCTGACAGCCATGATGTTGGTGGTAGTGACCACGGTAGCTTTGCTAGTGATGGTGTATACCGATGGTTACATGGCTCACGACCCAGGTTACGTGCGCTTCTATTCCTACCTGAGTTTGTTTGGTTCTTCCATGCTCGGTCTGGTGGTCAGCCCAAATATCGTCCAGATTTATATTTTCTGGGAGTTAGTGGGGATGTGTTCGTACCTACTAGTTGGGTTCTGGTACGATCGCAAGGCAGCAGCAGATGCTTGTCAAAAAGCATTTGTTGTCAACCGTGTGGGTGACTTTGGTTTATTATTGGGCATTCTAGGACTTTACTGGGCAACCAACAGTTTTGAGTTTGGCGAAATTGGCGAACGGTTGCAAACTCTGGTTGAATCAGGTTCTATCAGCAGTTTCTTGGCAGTTGTATTCGCCGTTCTGGTTTTCTTAGGACCAGTTGCCAAATCAGCTCAGTTTCCCTTGCACGTCTGGCTACCGGACGCGATGGAAGGTCCCACCCCCATCTCGGCTTTGATCCACGCGGCGACGATGGTGGCAGCTGGGGTATTTTTGATCGCTCGGATGTATCCCTTGTTTGAAGGCATACCAGCGGCAATGAATGTGATTGCTTATACTGGTGCGTTTACAGCATTTTTAGGGGCAACGATCGCAATTACTCAAAACGACATTAAGAAAGGCTTGGCTTATTCCACCATTTCCCAATTGGGCTATATGGTAATGGCGATGGGTTTAGGCGCGTATGGCGCGGGATTGTTCCACTTAATGACCCACGCTTACTTCAAAGCAATGCTCTTCCTGGGCTCCGGTTCGGTCATCCACGGGATGGAAGCCGTTGTCGGTCACGACCCCGTTTTGGCGCAGGATATGCGACTCATGGGAGGATTGCGGCGCTATATGCCTGTGACGGCAATTACCTTTTTGATTGGCTGTTTGGCAATTTCGGGAATTCCGCCTTTTGCTGGTTTTTGGTCGAAAGACGAGATTCTAGGGGCAGCTTTTGCCACGAATCCTTTACTTTGGGGTGTAGGCTACCTGACAGCAGGAATTACGGCTTTCTACATGTTTCGGATGTATTTCTCAACATTTGAAGGGAAATTCCGAGGCAATGAAATGGAAATCCGCCACGAACTCAAATCAGCAGCCCTCGTACCTAATTTTGGACCAGGGGCGATGGATACGCGAGAATTGGCAGCAACCGCTAGCAGCCACGACAGCCATGATAGCCACGGACACAGCGAACATCCCCATGAGTCCCCTTGGACGATGGCTCTACCTTTGGTAGTCCTAGCTATACCGTCGATGCTGATTGGTCTGGTGGGTACGCCGTTTGCAAATTACTTCGAGGAGTTTATCTATCCTCCTAGCGAAACCTTAGCTATGGCGATGGAGAAAGCTGCCGAGTTCGAGCCGACAGAATTCTACACTTTGGCAGGGGCTTCGGTAGGGATTTCTTTGATAGGAATTACTTTGGCTTCGTTGATGTATTTGTGGCGCAAGATCGATCCTGCCGCGATCGCTGCCAAAATTCAACCGCTTTACGAGCTATCGCTTAACAAGTGGTACTTTGACGACATCTACTACAAAGTGTTCGTCCTGGGTAGCCGTCGCCTAGCCCGTCAAGTGATGGAAGTCGATTATCGCGTCGTAGATGGTGCGGTAAACCTCACGGGCTTCTTTACGCTGATTAGCGGTGAAGGCTTAAAATACCTAGAAAACGGTCGCGCCCAATTCTATGCCTTGATTGTGTTTGCCGCAGTTCTCGGTATGGTAATCGTGTTTGGCGTAACTTAATTCAGGGGCGAAGAGCGAGGAGTGAGGGGTTAGAGAAAGAGGACAAGGAGGGCAAGAAGGACAAGGAGGACAAGGAAGAAAAATTCTTCCCCTCTCCCTTGTCTCCCCCCACTCCCTACTCCCCACTCCCTACTCCCTACTCCCTACTCCCTATTCCCTAGTTAGAGATGAATACAGCTAATTTTCCCTGGCTGACAATAATCATTCTGTTTCCCGTCATTGCCTCGCTATTCATCCCGCTTCTGCCACCTTCTAAAGAAGGCTCGACAGGACGCTGGTACGCTCTGGTAGTGGGGCTAATTGATTTTGCCATTATCGTTTACGCATTCTATACCCAGTACGATTTGGCTAATCCAGAGTTGCAATTGGTGGAAAGGTATAGTTGGGTTCCTCAATTGGACTTGAATTGGTCGGTAGGGGTCGATGGTTTGTCGATGCCCTTGGTAATTCTGACAGGCTTTATCACAACGCTAGCAACCCTGGCTGCTTGGCCCGTAACTTTAAAACCGCGCCTGTTCTACTTTTTATTGCTGGCAATGTATGGCGGACAGATTGCTGTATTCGCCGTGCAGGATATGTTGCTGTTTTTCCTAGTGTGGGAACTAGAACTGATTCCTGTCTATTTGTTGCTGGCAATTTGGGGTGGTAAGAAACGGCAGTATGCCGCAACCAAGTTCATCCTTTACACCGCTGGCGGGTCGCTATTTATTTTGGTGGCTGGCTTGGCGATGGCATTTTACGGCGATACCGTAACGTTTGACATGCGATCGCTCGCTGCTAAAGACCTCCCACTCAATTTTCAGCTTTGGCTGTATGGTGGTTTTCTGATTGCCTACGGTGTGAAGCTACCCATCTTCCCTCTGCACACTTGGCTACCCGATGCCCACGGGGAAGCGACAGCCCCAGTACACATGTTGCTGGCTGGAATTCTGTTGAAAATGGGTGGTTATGCCCTAATTCGCATGAATGCGGGAATGCTACCTGATGCCCATGCTTTCTTTGCCCCTGCCTTAGTCATTCTGGGTGTGGTAAATATTATTTACGCTGCCTTGACATCCTTTGCCCAGCGGAATCTGAAGCGAAAAATTGCTTATTCTTCGATTTCTCACATGGGATTTGTGGTTATCGGGATCGTCTCCTTTACCGATTTGGGTTTGAATGGCGCGATTTTACAAATGATTTCCCACGGGATGATTGGCGCGAGTCTGTTCTTCCTCGTCGGGGCAACATACGATCGCACCCATACCCTAATGCTGGATGAAATGGGTGGTGTCGGGCAACAGATGCGGAAGATTTTCGCCATGTGGACGACTTGTTCGATGGCATCTTTGGCGCTGCCAGGTATGAGCGGTTTTGTCGCCGAATTGATGGTGTTTGTGGGCTTTGCGACTAGCGATGCTTATAACCCCACTTTCAAAGTGATTATCGTCTTTCTGATGGCAGTCGGTGTTATCTTGACTCCGATTTATCTCCTTTCCATGCTGCGAGAGATTTTCTACGGGCAAGAAAACAAAGAATTAACTTCTCACGAAGCCTTGATTGATGCCGAACCGCGAGAAATATTTATTATCGCCTGTCTGCTAGTACCAATTATCGGTATCGGTTTGTACCCGAAAATGCTGACTCAAATGTATGATGCCACAACTATACAAATGACAGCTCATTTACGGGAATCAGTGCCGACATTGGCAGAACAAAAGCCAACACCAGCTGTATCTTTGAAAGCGCCCCAACTGGCGATCGAATAGTTGGTTGTACGAGATTTCTTGAAACCCTTGTCGTGTTATAGACAAGGGTATTTTTATTGCTTATTTTTCTGTTTCTGTCGATTGTTGCTTCTGCTGAATACGATCTAATATTATCTTCTGCGTCTCTTCTATAGGCATTGACGCAGGATAGCATTTAGATGCAGATTTTGCAGTCAAACGATCCGCAAGAGCATAAAAAGCTTCGCAATCGTCTTGATGCTCGATAACATATGTTCGTAATTCGTCCTTACTCATCGCTTCAAAGTACTCAATGGGCGCAAGAAGGTACTTACATTAATTGTATGGTTAGTTATTATCGCGAACACAATAGACAACTTGGCTTAAGTTGGTTGGGAAAAATTAGTCAATTTCAACCTGAATGATAGTGTTATAAATCTGTGCTTAGGCTATTGATAAACTCAGTGCGATCGCGAATGAGTATACTCAATTGGTATTAATATATTTGGTATTGATAGGTAAAGTTACAAAGTTAAAATATATCTAATTGGCGAAATTGCTACTTGTCATCTTTATTTTGATAGTAAGATGGGCAATGCCCACCTCTACTTGAATGTCGCTAATTGAGCATAAATTTTTAAAGTTAAAATTTCGCTCAAAACTATTACAAAAAGAGAAATTTCTTGTATTGTAAGAGAATAAATCTACAACCACAGGAGCGCACTGAGATGTTTCAGCTCGGCTCTATTTTCTGCTCGTTTGTTGGTTCCATTGGCGGTTCGTTAGTTGGGTCAATTGTAGGAGCAACTGCAGGAGGTATTGGCGGTTCGATTGGTACAGCGCTGCTTGGCTCGTTAGTCGGTTCTCTGGTAGGATCGGTTGCCGGATCGCTGTTGGGAGGTGTGTTTGGTTCGGTGATGGATTCAGCTATGGAAAGATTCTGGGACGAACTCGACGCACAACAAAGAGATATGTATCCGATGAAGTCTGCTGCTGTTTAATCTACTATTTAGGGGTGCTATTTAAGGGGCAAAACGCCCCAATCCTGCTAGCATTTGCGCGTGGGGCGTTTCGTGCAGGTGCGCTTTGCCAACAGAACCGAACAAATGCAATTTTTCGGCAATCACTTCCTGCATCGCCGCGATCGCAACGCTTGCCATATCGAGTAAGTCGCTGCCATTACCCGCACAAACTTCCGATTTGAGCGATCGCATATAAGCTTGTCGCACTTCGGTATTGACGTTAAATTTACACACGCCTAGCTGAATCGAGCGGCTAATCATCCACGCTGGTAATCCTGACGCACCATGCAAGACGAGGGGAATATCGATGAGGCGGCGAATGCGAGCAAGGCGATCGAAATCCAAACGGGGCGGACTTTTATATTCTCCGTGAACGTTACCAATTGTAACGGCTAAAGCATCTACTCCTGTTGTACGGACGAATTCCACAGCTTGGGCGGGATCTGTCATTTTGGCTTCTTTTTCCGCGATCGTTAAACCGTCTTCAGTACCGCTGATGCGACCGATTTC